>CAKOZD010000001.1 GCA_934131175.1 uncultured Bacilli bacterium
TGGGATGAATTCCAATTTATATCAAACTATTAAAATTTCAAATTTTTTCATTGACTTTTAATAGTTAGACTCCTAATAATAAAAGGATGATACCTAAAGGAGTGCAAAAAGCACGGTACCATCCTTAATTTTACTTTATTTTTTAACGATGAAAGTATCACCGGAAACAATGTTTCTCCGAAGAGGTAGGAATCATACAAGATTATCATTAAGTTCTCATTATCCTTAACTCACTGTACATAAGAGCTTATATAATTATGGTCTCTCCATGGATTTGAATTTCTTCTATTCTATAATATTATATGTTTTTTTGTCAAGAAAAATTATCTATTTAATTCTTCTTCAATTCTCATTAATTGATTATATTTACAAATTCTATCTGTTCTTGACATAGAACCAGTCTTAATTTGTCCTAAATTTAATCCTACTGCTAAATCTGCAATTGTAGTATCTTCTGTTTCACCAGATCTATGTGAAATAATTGTAGCATAACCATGTTCACGAGCTAATTCAATAGTTTCTAATGTTTCAGTAATTGTACCAATTTGATTAACTTTTAATAAAATTGCATTTCCTGCATGATGATCAATTCCCATTTGTAAACATTTCTTATTAGTAACAAATAAATCATCACCAACCAATTGAATTTTATCTCCTAATCTTTCAGTAACTTTTGTAAATCCATCCCAATCATTTTCATCTACTGGATCCTCAATAGAAATAATAGGATATTTATTAACTAATTCATCATAGAAATCTATTAATTCATCTGTAGTTAAACTTCTTCCTTCTCCTACAAGATTATATTTTCCATCTTTATAGAATTCACTAGCAGCAACATCAATTGCTAAGCATACATCTTTTCCTGGTTCATATCCTGCTTTTCTAATTGCTTCCATTATAAGTTCAAAACCTTCTGTATTAGATTGTAAATCAGGTGCAAAACCACCTTCATCTCCTACTCCAGTTGCTAAACCTTTTTCATTTAAAACTTTCTTTAATGAATGGAATACTTCTGCTCCAACTCTTACTCTATCATGAATAGTATCTCTTTGTGGAATAATCATAAACTCTTGGAAATCAAGTTTGTTATCTGCATGAGCACCACCATTAATAATATTCATCATTGGTTTTGGCATAACAATTCCATCTCCAACATATCTATATAAAGGTTTTCCTTCATTTAATGCACTTGCTTTCATTGCAGCCATAGAAATTCCTAAAATTGCATTAGCACCAAATTTAGATTTTGTTTCTGTACCATCTAAATTAATCATTGCGTAATCTAATTCTTTTTGATTAGCAGCATCCATACCAATAACTAAATCTCTTAATGGTCCATTAACATTTTCAACTGCTTTTAAAACACCTTTACCATTAAATCTATCTCCACCATCACGTAATTCTAAAGCTTCACGTTCACCAGTTGATGCTCCTGATGGAACTGCAGCTCTTCCTAAAATTCCATTTTCTAAAATTACATCAACCTCTACAGTTGGATTACCACGTGAGTCTAAAATTTCACGTCCAATTACATCTTTAATTTTCAAATAAATCCCTCCTAAATTTTTAGGTACACTTGTACCATTACTCATATATTATATCACTTATCAGCATTATATAACAACAAATTACATAAATATTTAATCAAAATTTACAGCAAAAAAATATCATATAACAATATTGTAAGAAACTTTTTTTATATGATATAATATATCATGATAGGGAGTGTAACCAGATGAAAATAGTTAAATTAAATTCAGCACAATTTGATAAATTTGCCTCATCTCATAAATATAGAAATTACTTCCAAAGTTCAATGTATGGTAATGTTATGAGTAAATTTGGATATCGTTCACAATACCTAGGTATAGTAAATGAATATAATAAGCTTATAGGCGCAACATTAATAATTTATAAAGAAGTATTTATGAAAAATAAAATAGCATATGCTCCAAGAGGAATACTATTTAATTATGAGAATAAAGATTCAATACTAGAGTTAGTAGAAAAATTAAAAAAAGTATTAGGAAAACAAGGTTTTATGCTTTTGAGAATGGATCCATATATTCCTTTAACTATTAGAGATTACCAAGGAAATATTATTAATTTTAATAATAAAGGAAACGACATTATAAATAATTTAAAAAATGCAGGATTTTCATATAAAGGAAAAAACTTATATTTTGAGAATGAAAAACCAAGATGGGAAGCATTAGTATTATTACAGCGAGATTTAAGAGATGCATTTGCTAAAATGGATAAACGTACAAGAAATAAAATTAGACGAGCAATGAACAGTGGTGTAGAAGTTGTAAAAGATGATTCTAAAAGTATAAATAAATTATATCAATTTGCAGGCAAAAAAGATAAAAAGCCTTTATCCTTTTATAAGGAAATGGTAAATAAATTTGAAAATGATATAGAAATATATTATGCAAAAATTAATACTGAAAAATTCTTAATAAATAGTAGAAGAAGTTATGAAAAAGAAATTGAATATAATGGGATATTAGCTGAAAGAGTTCAAGATATATCGTTGGATGAAAAAGAAAGAAATAATTATTTAAATAAAAAAATGGAATCAGATAAACTAATAACAGCATATAAAAATAGTTTATTAGTTGCTACTGACTTATTAAAGAAAAATCCAGATGGACTAATTATCGGTGGTGCAATGATTATTAAATATGATGGGGCTGCTTATATATTTAGTGAAGGAATAGATGAATCATACGGATATTTAAATGCTAATTATTTAATTAGATGGCAATTAATAAATGACTATACAGAACAAGGATTAAAATATATAAACTTAAATGCTATAGTTGGGGAATTTGAAAAGAAAAATCCGTATATGGGACTTAATGAATCAAAATTAGGTTTTAATGCAACAATTACAGAATACATAGGAGAATTTGATATAGTTTTAAACAATTTTGCCTATAATTTATATAAAAAAATGAATAAGTAACATTATTCCTTTTTTTTGCAAAAAAAAGAACCTTAACAGGCTCTTTTTAATTTAATTATTCAACGATTTCAGTTACGCTACCAGCACCAACAGTACGTCCACCTTCACGGATAGAGAACTTAGTACCTTGTTCAAGAGCGATTGAGTGAATTAATTCAACACTCATATCAACATTATCTCCTGGCATAACCATTTCAGTTCCTTCTGGTAAAGTGATAACACCTGTAACATCAGTAGTTCTGAAATAGAATTGAGGACGATAGTTGTTGAAGAATGGAGTATGACGTCCACCTTCTTCTTTACTTAATACGTATACTTGTCCTTTGAATTTATGATGTGGAGTAACAGATCCTGGTTTAGCAAGAACTTGTCCTCTTTCAACTTCTTCACGAGCAACACCACGTAATAATACTCCAGCGTTATCTCCTGCTTCAGCAAAGTCTAATTGTTTACGGAACATTTCAATTCCTGTAACAACAGTCTTCTTAGTTGGTTTAATACCAACGATTTCAACTTCATCATTAAGTTTTAATGTACCACGTTCAACACGTCCAGTAACAACTGTTCCACGTCCTGTAATAGTGAATACATCTTCAATACTCATTAAGAATGGTTTGTCGTTGTCTCTTTCAGGTGTTGGAATCCATGTATCAACAGCTTCCATAAGTTCATCAATCTTTGGTGTCCATTCTGGATCTCCTTCAAGAGCTTTTAATGCAGAACCACGAATAATTGGAGTATCGTCTCCTTCGAAACCATATTCGTTTAATAAATCACGAATTTCCATTTCTACTAAATCTAATAATTCTGGATCGTCAACCATATCACACTTATTCATGAATACAACCATTTTAGGTACTCCAACTTGACGAGCAAGTAAGATATGTTCACGAGTTTGTGCCATTGGTCCATCAGTAGCAGCAATAACTAAGATAGCTCCATCCATTTGAGCAGCACCAGTAATCATATTCTTAACATAGTCAGCATGTCCTGGGCAGTCAACGTGAGCGTAATGTCTAGCATCAGTACTATACTCGATATGAGCAGTATTAATAGTGATACCACGATCTCTTTCTTCTGGTGCTTTATCAATGTTAGCGAAGTCAACAGCAGCATTACCGTTTTTACCAGCTAAACATTTTGAAATAGCAGCAGTTAATGTAGTTTTACCATGATCTACGTGTCCAATTGTACCAATGTTAACATGTGGTTTTGAACGATCAAATTTTTCTTTTGCCATAATAATTTCCTCCTTATTTATTTACAACTTATATTTTATCTAATAATTGAAAAAGTTTCAACTATTTTGATACACTTTTAATTAATTTCCACTCTTTTTAATTATTTCTTCAGCAATATTTTTTGGAACTTCTTCATAATGATCAAAGAACATTACGAATGTTGCTCTACCTTGTGTATTAGAACGTAAGTTAGTAGCATATCCAAACATTTCTGAAAGTGGAACCATAGCACTAAGCTTAACAGCATTTCCTTGAGTTTCTTGTCCTAGTG
Source organism: uncultured Bacilli bacterium (assembly GCA_934131175.1). Classification (GTDB taxonomy): domain Bacteria; phylum Bacillota_I; class Bacilli_A; order RF39; family UBA660; genus UBA3789. Next base: position 4,487 of record CAKOZD010000001.1, read on the forward strand.
GTTTACCACGACGAGAAGTTAAATCACCCATTACATTTCCAAAATATTCATCTGGAGTTGTAACATCAACTTTCATTATTGGCTCAAGTAAAACTGGATTACATTTGTTTTTAGCTTCTTTTAATGCAAAACTAGCTGCAATTTTGAAAGCCATTTCGTTAGAGTCTACATCATGATATGAACCATCGAATAATGTACACTTAACATCTATCATAGGATATCCTGCAAGTACACCTGTTTGTAATGCTTCTTGTAATCCTTTATCAACAACTGGAATATATTCACGAGGAACAACACCACCAACGATTTGGTCAACGAACTCATATCCTTTATCAGGATTTGGCTCAAATTTAACCCAAACGTGTCCATATTGTCCACGACCACCAGATTGTTTAATATACTTACCTTCACAATCAGCAGCTTGCTTAATTGTTTCACGATAAGCAACTTGTGGAGCACCAACATTTGCTTCAACATTAAATTCACGTCTCATACGATCAACTAAAACGTCTAAGTGTAATTCACCCATACCTGCAATAACAGTTTGACCTGTTTCATGATCTGTATGAACTTTGAAAGTTGGATCTTCTTCAGCAAGTTTTTGTAAAGCTAAAGCCATCTTATCTTGATCAGCCTTTGATTTTGGTTCAACAGCTAATTGGATAACTGGTTCTGGTACTTGTAAACTTTCAAGAATAATTGCCTTCTTTTCATCACATAATGTATCACCTGTAGTTGTATTTTTAAGTCCAACTGCAGCAGCAATATCTCCTGTATATACATCACTAATTTCTTTACGATGATTAGCATGCATTTGAAGAATACGTCCAATTCTTTCTTTTGTATCTTTTGTAGAGTTTAATACATAAGAACCACTAGCTAAGTGACCTGAATAAACTCTGAAGAATGTTAAACGTCCAACAAATGGATCTGTCATAACTTTAAAAGCTAAAGCTGCAAATGGTTCACTATCACTAGGATGACGAACTGCATCTTCTCCATCTAAAGTAGTTCCTTTAATAGATTCAATATCTAATGGACTTGGTAAATAATCAAGAACTGCATCAAGTAATAACTTAATACCTTTGTTTCCTAATGCTGTACCACACATAACTGGGAAGAATTCAGCAGCTAAAGTACCTTTTCTAATTGCTTTCTTAATCATTTCGATAGAAACTTCTCCACCTTCTAAGTATGTTTCCATCATTTCATCATCAAATTCAGCAACAGCATCAATTAATTCTGCTCTTTTTTCTTCTGCGATTTCTTTTAAATCAGCAGGAATTTCGATTTCTTCAGCATTTTCAGCTTGTTGTCCATCGTAATGATAAGCCTTCATAGTAACTAAATCAATAACTCCATTGAATTCAGATTCAGCACCAATTGGCCATTCAATTGGTTTAGAATTAACTCCTAAACGATCTTTAATAGTTTTTAAACTATATTCAAAATTAGCACCCATCTTGTCCATCTTATTTGCAAAAATAATTCTTGGAACCTTAAATTCAGATGCTTGTCTCCAAACTGTTTCAGTTTGTGGTTCAACTCCAGCTTGTGCATCGATTAATGCTACTGCACCATCAAGTACACGAAGTGATCTTGAAACTTCAATAGTAAAGTCTACGTGACCTGGAGTATCGATAATATTTAGACGATAACCTTTCCAGTGAGCTGTTGTAGCAGCAGAAGTGATAGTAATACCACGTTCTTGTTCTTGTGCCATCCAGTCCATTTGAGATTCACCATCATGAGTCTCACCAATTTTATGAGTAACTCCTGTATGGAATAAGATTCTTTCAGTACAAGTAGTTTTACCTGCATCGATATGAGCCATTATTCCGATATTTCTTGTCTTCTCTAAAGACGTATCTCTTGCCATATATTACTCCTTCCTACCATCTATAATGAGCGAAAGCCTTATTAGCTTCAGCCATTCTATGAGTATCTTCACGTTTTTTAACTGCTGCACCTGTACCATTTGATGCATCAATAATTTCATTAGCTAAATTATCAGCCATACCTCTTCCACCGCGTTCACGAGAATACTTTGTTAACCATCTTAAAGCTAAAGCTTGGCTTCTAGCAGGTGTAACCTCGATTGGTACTTGGTAATTTGAACCACCAACACGACGACTCTTAACTTCTAATTGAGGTTTAATATTTTCCATAGCAGCTTCAAATACTTCTAAAGCTTCTTTTCCAGTCTTTTCTTTAACTTTATCAAAAGCTTCATAAACTATACTTTGAGCTGTACCTTTTTTACCATCTAACATAATAGTGTTAATTAGTTTTGCAACTACTTGTGACTTATATATTGGATCTGGTAAAATACTTCTTTTTGTTGCACGTCTTTTACGCATTTTAAATCCTCCCTTCAAATATTTTAATTTAACTTATTTTTATTTTCCTTTTTTAGCACCGTATTTACTACGTCCTTGCTTACGATCTTTAACACCAGCTGTATCTAATGTACCACGAATAATATGATAACGAACTCCGATAAGGTCTTTAACACGACCACCACGAATTAATACAACACTATGTTCTTGTAAGTTGTGTCCAATTCCTGGAATATAAGTATCAACTTCTTTTCCATTTGATAAACGAACACGAGCGTATTTACGTAATGCAGAGTTTGGTTTTTTAGGTGTTTTTGTACCAACACGAGTACAAACTCCACGTTTTTGAGGAGCGTTAGTATCTGTAGCTTTTTTCTTAATAGTATTTAAACCAATACCAAGTACTGGAGCTTTACTCTTTCTAACTTTGTCCTTACGATTTTTACGAACTAATTGGTTAATTGTAGGCATTAAATCAATCTCCTTTCTTTACACATATCCAGGTGTATCATTTTACCCTTTAAATAAAACTTTGCCTAAAGCAAAGCTATTTAATCAGCACTAATAATATAACACGATGAAGTTTTAAAGTCAACATTTTTTATTATAAATTATTAAGTCCATTATATACACACATAATAGCAATTATAATTAAAAATACAACAAATGCTATCATGAAACCTATCATTGTAGATAATCCCCAACCCTTGTTATTCAATTTTTTCATTTTATCACCTAAGATAATAATACAAAATTAATTTAAAATTGTAAAGAAAAAGGAGTAGATTAACTACTCCATAAATTGATCTTCTAATTGTTCTAAAGGTTCTTCATCCATAAATTCTGTCTTTAATTCATAGTCTACATCTCTGTAGTTTTTAATACCTGTACCTGCAGGTATAACCTTACCTATGATAACATTTTCCTTTAATCCATATAAGTGATCAACTTTTCCTCTTATTGCAGCATCAGTTAAGATACGAGTTGTTTCTTGGAATGAAGCTGCTGATAAGAATGAATCAGTTTCAAGTGCTGCTTTTGTAATACCAAGTAATAATGGTTTTCCAAGAGCAGGTTTTTTACCTTGAATAATAGCATCTTTATTACCATCTGTAAATTCACGGAAGTTAACTAAGCTACCTGGTAAGAATTTAGTATCTCCACCATCAATTATTCTTATCTTACTAATCATTCTACGAGCAATTACTTCAATATGTTTATCGGAAATATCAACACCTTGTGAACGATATGTATATTGAACTTCTTTTAAAATATAGTCTTGTGTAGTAATTGGATCAGTAACTGCTAATAATTCTTTTGGACTAATAGCACCTTCTGTTAACTTATCTCCACAATGAACTTCAGTACCTTTTTCAACACAAAGTTTTGATCCATAATTAGTAACATGCTCTTTTGTTTCTAATTTATTAGTAATACTAATCTTATATTTTCCATGGTCTTCTTTAATTTTTGAAACAACACCATCAATTTCAGCAATTGTTGCTTTTCCTTTAGGATTACGAGCTTCAAATAATTCTTGTACACGAGGAAGACCTTGAGTAATATCTTCAACACCAGCAACTCCACCTGTATGGAAAGTACGCATTGTAAGTTGTGTACCAGGTTCACCAATTGATTGAGCAGCCATAACACCTACAGCTTCACCAATTTCAACTAAGTTTCCTGTTGCTAAGTTTCTACCATAACATTTTTGGCATACACCATTTTGAGTACCACAAGTTAAAATTGTTCTAATTTCAACTTCTGTAATTCCAGCAGCAATTATCTTATCTGCTAATGATTCATTAATCATTTGAAGTTTGTCAACAATAACTTCTTTTGTTTCAGGATTAACAATCTTCTTGTTAGCGAATCTACCAACTATACGATCACGTAAACTTTCAATTACAGCACCTGTTTTTTCATTTATAAATGCTTTAACAACCATTCCTTGATCAGTACCACAATCTTCTTCACGAACAATCATATCTTGAGAGACATCAACTAAACGACGAGTTAAGTATCCAGAATCTGCTGTCTTTAATGCTGTATCTGCAGAACCTTTACGAGCACCATGTGTTGATAAGAAGAATTCTGCAACAGATAATCCTTCGATAAAGTTTGATAAAACTGGAATTTCTACTGAAGAACCATCTGGCTTAGCCATCAATCCACGCATACCTGCAACTTGTGTAAAGTTTGAAATGTTACCACGAGCTTTAGAATGCATCATCATGAATATTGGATTTTCTAAATCACTATTTGCAATTTCTTGAAGTTCTTCTTGAACTTTATCTTTTGCACCATTCCATGTTTCAATAACTTTATTATATCTTTCTTCTTCTGTTATTAAACCACGCTTATATTGTTTATTAATTTTATCAACAAACTTTTGTGCTTCAGCAACTATTTCACCTTTTTTATCACTAGTCTTAACATCAGACATACTAACAGTAACACCAGCGATTGTTGAATAATAGAAACCTAAATCTTTTAATTTATCAAGCATTGTAGAAGTTTCAGTTGTCTTATATCTATTAAATACTTGAGCAATGATTTTTTCCAATGTTCCTTTAGCAAATGGTTTTACTAATGGCATTTCCTTTATTGCTTCAGGTATATTAGTACCTTTTTCTAAGAAATATTTATTAGGTGTAATATTATTAATATTCTCATCTGTTGGTTCATTAATATATGCAAATGTATCTGGTAAAATTTCATTAAATTTAATTTTTCCAACAGTTGTTACTAAATACTTACCTTTTTGACTTTCAGTAAATAATTTATGTCTAAATGAATCAACTGGTAAAGCTATACGAGTATGTAGAGTTATTTCACGTCTTTCATAAGCCATTAATGCTTCATTAGAATTTCTAAATACTCTTCCTTCTCCATCTTCTCCAGCTTTTTCCATTGTAATGTAATAGTTTCCTAAAACCATATCTTGTGATGGAGTAACAATTGGATCTCCACTTGATGGTTTTAAAATATTATTAGAACCAAGCATTAACATTCTAGCTTCTGCTTGTGCTTCCTCAGATAATGGAACATGTACTGCCATTTGGTCACCATCGAAGTCAGCATTAAATGCAGGACAAACTAATGGATGTAATCTGATTGCTTTTCCACCAACTAAAACTGGTTCGAAAGCTTGAATTCCTAATCTATGTAATGTAGGAGCACGGTTTAATAAAACTGGATGCTCTTTAATAGCTTCTTCTACTATATCCCATACAACTGGATCTTGATTATCAATTAATCTCTTAGCTGCTTTAATATTATGAGCAATATCTTTACTTACTAATCCATGAATAACATGAGGTTTAAATAATTCAAGTGCCATTTCTTTTGGAATACCACATTGATACATCTTTAATGATGGACCAACTACAATAACTGAACGTCCTGAATAATCAACACGTTTTCCTAATAAGTTTTGACGGAAACGTCCTTGTTTACCTTTTAACATACTAGAAATTGACTTTAACGGTCTATTTCCAGCACCAGTAACGCTTCTTCCACGACGACCATTATCAAATAAAGCATCAACAGCTTCTTGAAGCATACGTTTTTCATTTTGAATAATAATTCCAGGAGCACCTAAATCAATAAGTTTCTTTAAACGATTGTTACGATTAATTACACGTCTATATAAATCGTTCAAATCACTTGTTGCGAAACGACCACCATCTAATTGAATCATTGGACGTAGTTCTGGTGGGATAACTGGTATACAATCCATAATCATCCACTCTGGTTTATTACCTGATTTATAGAAAGCATCTAAAACATCTAATCTCTTTAATAAACGTGTTCTTTTTTGACCTTGAGCTGTTTCAAGTTCTTTTTCAATTTCATCTATATCTTTCTTTAAATCAACTTTTTTAAGTAACTCTTTAATGGCTTCAGCACCCATTCCAACTTTGAAACCAGTACCATATTTTTCATAATAAGCTCTATATTCTTTTTCTGATAATGTTTGCTTATTTTCTAAAGGAGCATTTCCCTTGTCAATAACAACATAACTTACAAAGTACAAAACTTCTTCCAAATCTCTTGGACTCATATCAAGTACAAGACCCATACGAGATGGAACTCCCTTAAAGAACCAAATGTGAGATACAGGAGTAGCTAACTCAATGTGTCCCATACGTTCACGACGAACTTTAGCACGAGTAACCTCTACTCCACATCTATCACAAACTATATTTTTATATCTTACTCTCTTGTATTTTCCACAAGCACATTCGTAATCTTTAGTAGGTCCAAAAATCTTTTCACAGAAAAGACCATCTCTTTCTGGACGTAAAGTACGATAATTGATTGTTTCAGGTTTTTTTACTTCTCCATATGACCATTCACGAATTTTTTCTGGAGAAGCTATTCCGATTTTTAACGCTTCAAACTTATTAACGTCTATCATTAAATATCAGCTCCTTCCTCATCAATATCATCAAAGCTTTCTGGTTCTTCGATATCATCTAAATCTTCATCTTCAAATTCATCTTCGTCTTCATAATCTTCTTCAAAATCTGTAGACTCTTCTTCATTATTTGAAATTTCTCTAGCAGGAGAGTTCTCAACTTCTTCAATACTTGTATTAAAATCTTCTTTATCTTCTGCCTCTTCCATATCTTTAAGTTCTAATGTTTTACCATCATTATTGATTATAGAAACATCTAAACCTAATGCTTGGAATTCTTTCATCAATACTCTAAATGATTCAGGAACTCCAGGATCATTTATTTCTTGTCCTTTAATAATAGATTCATAAACCTTTACACGACCAACAACATCGTCAGATTTAACAGTCATCATTTCTTGTAATGTATGTGCAGCACCATAAGCATATAATGCCCAAACTTCCATTTCTCCAAATCTTTGACCACCAAATTGAGCTTTACCACCAAGTGGTTGTTGTGTAACTAATGAATATGGTCCAGTAGCACGAGCATGTAACTTATCATCAACCATGTGATGTAATTTAATCATATACATAACACCAACGGCTATTCTATGGTCAAATGCTTCACCAGTACGACCATCATATAATACAGTCTTACCATCTTCATCCATACCAGCTTCTTTCATCATATCTTGGATGTCTTGAATACTTGCACCATCAAATACTGGCGTAGCAATATGTACCCCTAATTTCTTAGCAGCCATACCCATATGTAATTCTAGAATTTGTCCAAAGTTCATACGAGAAGGAACACCTTGTGGATTTAACATAATATCAACTGGAGTACCATCTGGTAAATATGGCATATCTTCTTGTGGTAAAATCAATGAAATAACACCTTTGTTACCATGACGACCTGACATCTTATCTCCAACTTGAATTTTACGTTTTTGAATTATATATACACGAATTACTTTACTAACTCCAGCAGGTAACTCATCATTATCTTTTCTTGAATATATTTTAATATCATGAACAATTCCATCTCCACCATGTGGAACACGTAATGAAGTATCACGTACTTCACGTGTTTTTTCTCCAAAAATTGCATGTAACAATTTTTCTTCAGATGAAAGTTCAGCCATTCCTTTAGGAGTAACTTTACCTACTAAAATATCTCCTTCTTTTACTTCAGTACCAATAGCAACAATACCATTTGCATCAAGGTTACGTCTTGCTTCTTCACTAACATTTGGTATATCACGAGTTATTTCTTCTGGTCCTAATTTAGTTTCACGACATTGCATCTCATAATCTTCAAGATGTAATGAAGTTAATTTATCATCTTTTACTAAGTTTTCATTTAAAATAACAGCATCTTCATAATTGTAACCATTAAATGTCATAAATGCTATTGTCATATTTTTACCTAATGCCAACTCTCCTTTATCAGTTGAATTACCATCAGCTAATATTGTCTTGTCAGCATATACTTTATCACCAACATGAACAATTGGTCTTTGATGTGAACAAATACTTGAGTTTGCCAATTCAAAGTTTGCTAATTGATATGTATCCTTTCCATCTTTTGTAGTAACTACAATTTTCTTTGCATCAACATATTCAACAATACCATCTTTTTTAGCAACAATTTCAACACCTGAATCTTTTGCTGCTATAAATTCAACACCTGTTCCAACAAGTGGAGCTTCTGTTTTGATTAATGGCATAGCTTGACGTTGCATGTTTGCTCCCATCAACGCACGTGTTGCATCATCATGCTCAAGGAATGGAATACAACTTGTTGTTACAGATACAACTTGTTGTGGACTAACATCAATGTAATCAACATTCTCAGGTTTAGCTAAAATATTTTCTCCACGGAAACGTGCATTAACTTGCTCATCAGTTATTTTATTATCCTCATCTGTTCCAACAGTAGATTGTGAAATAATATAATCTAATTCTTCATCTGCAGTTAAATATTCAACTTCATCAGTTATTTGACAATCAACAACTTTTCTATATGGAGTCATAATAAATCCAAAGTCATCAATTTTAGCATAACTTGCTAGTGATGTAATCAATCCGATATTTGGACCTTCTGGAGATTCAATTGGACAAATACGACCATAGTGAGATGCATTAACGTCACGTACTTCAACACCAGCTCTATCACGAGATAATCCACCTGGTCCTAATGCAGAAAGTCTTCTCTTATTAGTTAATTCAGCAATAGGGTTTGTTTGATCCATGAATTGTGATAATTGTGAACTACCAAAGAATTCTTTCATTGAAGCAGTTACAGGTCTAATGTTAATTAAAGTTTTAGGTGTAACTTCTTCCATTTCTTGTGTAGTCATTCTTTCACGAATAACTCTTTCCATTCTAGAAACACCAATTCTAAATTGGTTTTGTAATAATTCTCCAACTTGACGAACACGTCTATTTCCTAAATGGTCAATTTCATCAAAGTTACCAACACCATGTAAAAGATTTAGATAATATGAAACAGCAGCATAAACATCTGAAATAGTTAATCTTTTTACATCTGTTGTTTGATCATTACCAATAACAATTAACTTATTCTTCTTGTCACTTGGATCAACAACTTTTATAATTTGAACTTTATTAAATGAATCTAACTCTTCATTAACTGTTGCATCAACTACTCCATAACCAGATTTAAATACTTCATTTAATTCTTTAATATTAGCTTTTGTAATTTTTGTACCTTTTTCAAACACAACATTACCATCAACTATAATATCTTCAGCTAATACTTGGTCTAATAATCTATCAGTAATATTTAATTTCTTATTAAATTTATAACGACCAACCTTTGATAAATCATATCTGAACTCATCAAAGAAACGAGTAATAATTTGGTTTTTTGATGAATCAAGTGTTGCAGGTTCACCTGGTCTTAATTTTTCATAAATTTCAATCAATGCTTCATCAGTATTCTTTGTAGAATCTTTAGCAATTGTATTTCTTAAATACTCATCATCACCAAACATCTTAATAATTTCTTCGTCACTTGATAAACCAAACGCACGAAGTAATGTAGTAATTGGAACTTTTCTTGTTCTATCAATTCTAACATATAATACATCTCTAGCATCAACTTCAAATTCTAACCATGTACCACGATTAGGAATAATTTGGTTTGTTATTACTTCTCTTCCGTTTTTATCTACTTCACGATTGAAATAAACACTTGGAGAACGAACTAATTGAGAAACAATAACACGTTCAGCACCATTAATAACAAATGTACCTGAATCTGTCATTAAAGGCATATCTCCCATAAAGATTTCTTGTTCTTTTACTTCACCAGATTCACGGTTAAATAAACGAACTTCTACTCTTAAAGGTGCAGAATAAGTAGATTCACGATCTTTACTTTCTTTAATTGAATATTTTGGCTTATCAAAATGGTAATCTCCAAATTCAAGCGATAAAGTTCCAGAGAAATTTTCTACTGGAAATAAATCTTCAAATACTTCTTTAATACCATCTGTTATAAACCAATTATATGATTTTTTTTGAATTTCAAGCAAGTCTTTTAATTCATAAGAATTTCTAATTCTAGAGAAATTTCTTCTTTCTCTATAGTCACCACTTTTAACAATCTTATATGACACTATTATTCACCCCACATACAATTTTTTATAACTTTTTTGATTTAAGTTGCAACTTATATTATTAGCATATATTAATTATTTAGTCAATTATAAATAGCACTTTAAAATGAAAAAACCTTTTTTCTTCGCAACTATCTCAACGTTATAGATTTTTTTTAAATCTACAATTAGTGATTTAGCACCTTGCTCTTTACGAATTACTAAAAAAAGTTTACCATCTTTTTCTAAATAATTCTGAGCGTTCATCACTATATCATAGACTATCTTTTTACCAGCCCTTATTGGTGGATTGGTAACAATTGAAGAATATTTTGAAACAACTTTTTCATAACAATTACTCTCAAAAACATTAATATCTGAGCAGCCATTTTCTTTTATATTTATTTTAGAAAGATGTAAAGCTCTTAAATTAACATCACACATATCAACATTGCAAGAAAGAATCTTATTTAAAACTATTCCAAAAACTCCATAACCACAACCCATATCAAGAACTTTGCCTCCAACTTCTTCAAGCGGGATTGTTTCAAGAAGAAGTCTACTGCCAAAGTCCAAACCATCTTTAGAGAAAACACCATTATCAGTAAAGAATGTAAATTTTTTTCCTAATATAAAAGATTCGGTTCTTGTAATATTACTTGGTAAATTATTATCATTTTCAAAATATTGTCCCATAAAATCACCTTGAAAAAAAAAGAAGAAGAAAAACAGCGTAAAAACATCAATTTTTCTTCCTTTCGAACCATATAATACATCATTTAAAAAAAATAGTCAATAAAATTTTAAAAAAATAAAAAAGAAATTTATTCTTTTTTATTTTGCTAATGCATCAATTACATTAAATTCCATGTCTAAACTTGAAACTTGATTTCTAATTAAAGGTAATGTTGTCTTATTAAATCTTGAATAAGCACTTGTTAATTCTTTACCATCATAAGCTTCATTATTAAGCCCTTCAACAGCACCAATTAGTGAAGTTGAACCACCGTTTTGTCCATCACCTTTTTTACCAATTTGTTTTCTTAATTGATCCATTAATGCATCAATTTTTTTAAGTCTAGCATTTGCATATTTTTCATTAATTGAAGCATATGCTGCTTTTTTTGTTTTTTGTTTTCCCATAAATAATAGCTCCTTTCAACAATTAAGCATTCTTTTGTGCTGCTTCCCATTTTAATAATAATTCTTTAAAACGTTTCCACTCTTCTTTTTGAGCTTTAGTAACACCATTAGTTAAAGTTGTTACTTCACTATCAATTTCCTTCTCAATCTTTTGTAAACGTTTTACTGTTTGATTTAAATACATTGTAGCCATTTTTCCTGTATCAGCATGATTCTTTAATAATTTAATTTCCTTGTTAATTGCATTAATTGTGTTTTTTACATTTGTACGTGCTTTTTTTAAATTATTAAGTTCTGAGTCAAAATCATCTCCTAATGTTGGAGTTGTTTTTGAAGCATCTCCCTTTAAGTTTGCAGATAAAGTACCACTCCATTTACCTGCTATATAACTATTTGCCATATTATATACTCTCCTTTATCATATATTCTAAAGATAATTATAGCATGACATAAAAATATGTCAATGAATTATCTAAAACAAATTGTCAACATCACTGTCAGAAATACCATCATCTTCTTCAATTGCATCATCAACTTCAAGTAAATCTTGGTCAGCTGTTGAATCATCGTAATATTCAGCATTTTCTAAATCTTTATATGATGCTGTATCCTGTGCAAAATCAGAAATGATATTATTTAAACTTTCTGTTTTTTGATTAAATCTAATTAATTGTTGTTTTAATTCTTCAGGCATATTGTCATCAATTTTAAATGTTCCGATAGTCTCTGTATCAAGGGTAGCATCTTCTATATCTTCCAAATTAACATCTGGTATATTAGTTGTACCATTTACTTTCATTGCATCTTCTAATGATAATTCACTTTCCTCACTATTTAAATGATTTTCGTTGTATCCTTCCATAACAACACCTCCATCCTAAATATAATATAACATACTATAAAAAAGAAAAAAAACTATTATATTATTTTTTTCTAAAAAAGCGTAAAAAAAATGCAAAGCACAACGACTGCTTTTGCATTCCAAAAATATCAAAAAAATCCACTCTATCTTTTCAAATACTTTTATTTTAACTATTTCTCTGATAAAGAAATAATCTCAATTGGTTTTCAGGAAGGCCGACATCAACAAAAAGATATCTTCACGTAATCGTTGTTTGTATAGCCACCTATTATATTTAAAGTTTTCCTTCTTTAAAAAATAAAATAATGTAATTTTCCTAATAGCATGATAAGATTTAAAAACATATAACCATTAATTCACCGAATATAAAATCACTAATGAAATTAATAATGTTCATTACTCTCTATTAGTATCTTAATTATACTAACCAAAAGTATTTTAGTCAATACTATTTTTAATTTTTTTAAAAAAAACATTTCAAACAAATGTTGAAATGCTTTTTATACCATGATTACTTTAGAACCATTATTAAGTCCTGAAAATTTAGCCTTATTATTTGGATTGATAATTTTTCCCTCTTCATCAAATAACATTACATTATCTCTTTTTTGATAATTTTCATTCGACAATTTTACAATAGAATCTTGAATTAATGAAATAGCATCCTTCATATTCATAGCTATAGGTATAAATACATCAAACTCTTGTTGGAGTGATAAAACATAAATTGTAACTAATATTTTTTTCATATTTTGCTCCTATTTCTAACATATTTAATATATTTTATTTTATAATCCTCAATAACAACACCAACATCTCTATTTACCTTAACATCATCATAAGAATCCCCAAAACTAATTAGTTCTTGATCATCCTTATCTGTTCCCAATAAAATTCCATATCCAGAGTCAATATAATCTGACCAAGACTTAGTATCAATAGATTGCGTTTCCTTATCAACCAAAACTATAAATTTAAAATTAACTGCTCCAATTGCGGAAACAATCAAATCATCAATAGTAACAATTTCTTCATCTTCATTCTCATTCTTTAATTTTAACAAATGATTATTAATTGCTGTATATCCGCTAATTATAAAAACAATTTTCTCACTATTTTCATCAGTACTCTTCTTCTCAACTATATTCTTTTTCAATCCTACACATAGTTTTTTGAAATTAGATGTAAATACTTTGATTTCTTCAATTTCATTCTCAACACCATTGCTATCTAATATAATTACTTTAGTATTGTCTAGACTATTAATTACTTCAGATATTCCAGAAACAAATGATGCACATGTTTTTTGGCCATTATAGACAACTAAATTTACAAATCTTGACATATCATATGATGTTGTACAGTTACTAACCAAGTCTATTCCAATAGGTAAACTGCTAAGGGAAACAATTTCATTTTTTACAGAATCATATGAAACAACTCTTGGCATCACAGGTAAACTCTTAGACTTTGGCAAAGAACTATTAAGCTGATTTTCAATATATTTAATATTATTATCAAAATTTATATCATCAAAAATCAAACATGTTTGAAATTCATAAACATTATCTAATTCAATCAATCCTCTACCTGGGTTTATTGATGGAATTATACCATTGGCCTTAGTAAATAGTAAATTATATTCTGAAGTATCTAAATAACGCATCGCGATTTTTTGTGGAAAACTATTTTCAACCATAACACTTAGAGAACTAGTACTGCTAATCATAAAATAAATACCAAATCTATTACAATCACGTGCAAGTGGTATAAACACTTCATTAAATAAATCATCATATTGATCGGTAAATACATCCATTCCATTTATTATAACAATAATATTCGGATACTTAGATTCACCCTTTTTAGCGTCATTTAAAAATGTGCTTCCTTTATCAGAAAAATATACTCTTCTTTTTGAAACTTCTTGATTTAAATAACTAAATAATTTTTTTAATTTTGAAGGCTCACTTGATGAAATAAAATCACCAACTTGTGGAAAATTATTATACATCTTTAAATTTTCTGCTAATAAATCAACTATATAAAAATTAACTTCAGAACTACTATAATTAACACATGTTGAATAAATAAAAGTTGAAAGTAATGTGGTTTTTCCGCTACCATATATTCCTGAAATCCAAGTGTTTCCAAGCTCAGTAACATTTAAATGAACAGGTCCTTGCTTTTGATTCATAGGATCATCATATTCTCCAATTAACGGACTTATAATAAATTTTTTATTTGGTGCTGGGTATTTTTTATATAAATCATATAAATAAATATTCTCTGGAACATTATCTAACCATAATTGTTTATTCTCAAAGCCAATAGATTTTGCACACTCGATTAAATATTTCAAAACATTACCAAGTTCATCACCTAAATCTGTATTTGAACTCAATACTTCACTATCACTTTTGCAAGATAAAATAATATTTCCCAAATTATCAACAAATTCAATTGAAGAATCATCACTATTGCTATTTGAAACTACTGTATCAGATGGCTTATATAACGTACCAGAATATGCAGATTGTCCTTTAACATAAATTTCATCATAACCTACTTGTAAATAGAAACGTCCTGACTCTTTTATATAAGCTGCATCATCTTTTCTAAGCATCTCTTTACTATCGTCAGCAGTTTGTACTTTACAACACACTTTAAATTTAGAATTTGACCAAATTTGGTCGTCTACCACACCACTTGGTTTCTGTGTTGCCAAAATCAAATGTATTCCAAGAGATCTACCTATACGTGCAGCACTAACTAACTCGTCCATAAAATCAGGTTGTTGTGCTTTTAATTCAGCAAACTCATCACAAATAATAAATAAATGTGACATAGGATTTTTAATTGTTCCCTCTCGATATAACTTCTGATATTTATAAATATCAATAGTTCCTGTATTTAATTGTTCTTTTACTTCATTAAAAACTCTTTGTCTCCTTTGAAGTTCACTCTTTATTGAAACTAAAGTTCTATTCATTGAAGATTTGTCTAAGTTTGTAATCGTACCAACTAAATGAGGTAATTTAATTCCAGTTTTTCTATTCTCAAATGCTCCGGCTAATCCTCCACCTTTATAATCAATTAAAACGAATTGTACTTCGTCCGGACTGTAGTTAACACATAAAGATAAAATGTATGTAATAATAAACTCAGATTTTCCTGAACCAGTCATACCAGCAATCAAACCATGTGGTCCATGTTTTTTCTCATGCAAATCTAAGGATAAAATATTTCCATTAACATCAACACCGATAGGTGCAGCAAGAGTATTAACTATTTGAGCATCATTCCAGCGTTTTATTGAATTTAGTTGTTCTACTCTACCAACACCATACATCTCCAAGAAACCTAATTTATCAGGTAAATTTCCATTAGCTTCCGCATTATTCTTAATTGGTGTATTAGAAATAAGAGATAAACACTTTTGATATTCTATTTTAGGAGTAATAAACTCTGGCACAAAAGTTACAATATTATCTTCATCCATCTCAGACTGAAAAAGAGTACTTTTATTTTCTTGATAATCAACAAAGAAAGAACATCCATCAGGAACATCTGTAATCTTTTCTGCAAAACAAGCAAATCCAAAACCACTTTTTTTATCTTTAGAATGTAATAATTTATTAATAATAGTTAAATTCTTATATTTAACAATATCATCACACAATATTAAATAGAATGGAAGTTTTGCTTCAGTCTTTCCTTCTTCAGACTCAGTCCTTGAATTAAAAATTCTAATTAAATATGATGATAAAGTTTCAGCATCCTGAATATTAGTGGCATAAAACCTCATACTTCTATCATTATTCCAACAGTGATTTAAATTCTTTGCTAAAGACAAAACAGAACCTTTAGAAGTAAATAAGACTATTTTTAAATTATAATAATCATGATATGTAACCAACTGCAATAAAATTGAGCATAAATAATTATCATAATTATTTTTTCCAAAAATAAAGGAAATATTATTTGAAAGAGAAAAACTATATGGAGCATCATCAATATATTTAAAATCAGTAATAAGTTTATCTATTTCATCTAAAAGTTTGTCTTTTTCCTGTATAAAATCAGGTTTTACATAATCAAACTCACAATCCATTTTTACTTTTCCACTACCTAATGTAACATTTAAAAAATTAGGTTGATCATAATTTACGGAAAATAAATACGCTGTCTTTTTAAAAATAACATCTTGACATTCATCAATTGAAAGATTATTAAAATGTAAAACTACTTTTTGATTGTTTCGTGCTTCTAAAAGCATTTTTTTCTTAGAACCTAAATATTTATAATACTTAAAATTTCTACTAATATTAAATATAAAACACTTTAACGAATCAACAAACTTTTCTACAAAAGGCCAAACAAGTGAAATAAATAACATTACTATGCACATTACAACCATAGTAATCATATTTTCTTTATCACCATTTCCATTTGAATAACTTTTTACAGAGAAATATGCTGAAATTAATGTAGTTATACTCATCAAAGCAGATGGAACGATTGACATTATTATTGAATTATCATCAGATTTTTTTTTCTCTTCAGGACTAGTGATTACTACTTTAATTTTTTTGAACTTTCTTCTAAACACAGGAGACTTATTAAAATAATCATTACTATCATAAAAATCAGCAAAAGACTTGGTAGTTGAATCAATATCTCCAATAGCATATTCAGGATGAATATCTAATAATTTATCACATTTTATATATACATTATTATTAGGATTATTTATAAAAAGTAAATCATTACACAATAATATTTTAAAACCGTTAATAAAAATAAAATCAAAATTATTTAATATTTTATTTGTATATCTTATTCCATTAATATAGACTAATGCATTAGTATCAAGTGAATTAAATACAAAATCATTATCTATTTTCTTTATTTCAAATATTTTTGGAGATAATATATCTGATCGTAATATAACATCACAAGAATTATCTTTACCAAAAGTTAAGAAAGACTTAGAATCAGCTATATTAAATTTCTTTACACAAAAAGTAGTGTCATTACCTGAAGAAACATAAAGGAAAACATTTTGATTATATGCAGTTGATAGCATATAGAAATTTTGTTCCTTTAATTCAACAGCATCAATAAAAGTTAAACTATTAACATTTTCAAATATCTTAGCATTATCATTTGACCTAATTATCCATTTTGAATTAACAGCATCTATATTAACGAGATTTCTTTTGAATCCATTATCATCATAGTCGCTAAGAACAAAATTTCCTTCAACAACATTAGGCAATCTAAATGTAAAATATTTATTTTCTTGTAAAATATATATAATCATATTTATTACACCACTCTTTATCCTACAATAACTTACTATAACAATTTTAGCATTAAACAAAAAAAAAGAAAAGAAAAAGGTATGTAATAATAAATATTACATACCTCCGAGTTTTTTTACATCAACTTAAACATTATCAGTGTCTAAAAAAATGCACTTATCACAAGAGTATCTTTCTCTCAAAATTACATATAACCCAACCGTAATAGGTAATTTATTTTAAAAGACTATTCATCTTTCCTGAACGGAATCTGTTAAACCCTTCACTGTCAAAATGAAGTACGTTATTCTGCCCGTAAAAATATATCTATCACATGTATATATATATTCAATAAGCATCACAGCTGTCTAGGTTATAATATAATTATATACCATTAAGTTTATTTGTCAACTAATTTTTTAAAAGTTTGTCACATTTTTCCAATTGTTCTAATAAAGTCTTGTTTTTTTCAATCTGTGTAAGAACTTTTTTTAAAGCATCACAAGCCTCTTCCCCATTCCAATAAGCCTCATCATCATTACCAACTTGAATCATCGTAACATCTGTAAGAAGTAATTCTGTTGAATTTTTTAATCTATCAATTTCTTTTGATAATTTTTTTTCAAGTTTTTCTTTTTCTTTTGTTTTCATATATTACATCTCCTTATTAATTATTCATTATATAGTAAAGATATCTTTTCTTCTAAATTTAAAATTCTTTCATTTAGTTCTTTAATTTGGAATTTTTTCAAAGAATCATTAAATTTCATTTCTATATTTGTACTCAATTTATTAAAATTACTCGCAGTAGTAGAGCATTTTGTTCCGATATTTAAAAAATTGTCTATATCTTTTCCATCTACAACTTTTTTATAAACCGCTTTATTTAAAATATTATTTATTTGATTTAGTGAATCTTCAATAACACTCATCTGTTTTACCATATCATTAATTAATGGTGATGCATTTTTTTGATTAACAACTAAATTGTTTTTTTTCATGTTTTTACCTAATTTTGAAGACTTAATAGACTCTATTTTATTCATAAACATATCATTATTCCTCCTATTATAGAAAAAATTATAACATATTTTTAGAATAAAAAAAAGAAGTTAAATTACTTAACTTCTACAGTAGCTCCAGCTTCTTCAAGCTTAGCTTTGATTTCATCAGCTTCAGCTGTTGGAATATTTTCTTTAACAGCTCCGTTGTTATCAACGATATCTTTAGATTCTTTTAATCCTAAACCAGTAATTTCTTTAACAACTTTGATTACAGCAACTTTAGAAGCTCCAGCATCAGCGATTGTTACAGTAACTGTACTTGGTGCAGCATCAGCAGCTCCAGCTCCAGCAGGTGCAGCAACTGCTACAGCAGATGGATCAACACCAAATTCTTCCTTCATTGCATCTACTAATTCTTTAATTTCTAATAAATTCATTTCTTTTAAACTACTGATAAAATCTTCTTTTGTTAATTTAGCCATTTTATTTCCTCCTATATTTTTTTATTATTAATTTTCTTCTTTTTGTTGACTATATAAGTCTAAGCAAATAGATAAGTCTCTTGCGATACCCATCATACCACCTGCAAGCATTGTTAATAATTGGTCTCTAGATGGTAATGAAGCATACTCAGCTAATTTAGCTTGATCAGCTTTTTCTCCATCAACAATCCCTACTTTTAAAACTAATGCTGGGTGAGTTTTAGCAAATTCTGATATAACCTTAATTGGAGCGATTTGATCTTCACCAAATGCAAATGCGCTTGGTCCATTTAATCCTTCAGAAAGGTCAATACCTAAATCATTGAAAGCTCTAGTCATTAAAGTATTTTTATATACTTTATAATCTGAATTAGTTTCTCTTAACTTAACACGTAATTCTTTTGCTTCACTATCAGTAATTCCACGATAATCGAATAATACTATAGTTTTAGCATTAGAAGCACGATCTTTAATTTCATCAATTACAGATTGCTTTTGCTTTAATATCTTTTCACTTGCCATAATACACCTCCTTAATTTATTGAGGGATGCCATAATAAAAGGTTCTCAATCACACGAGAACCTTTTAAATTTACTAGTAAAAGTCCTCGGTAGGATTTATTTTCACACCTACTGTCTATGGCACCTACAAATTGTCTTTATTATATACTATAAATTATTATTTGTCAAAATTATTTTCAACTTTAATACCAGGACCCATAGTTGATGATATAGAAATGTTCTTAATATATTCACCTTTTACAGTTGCTGGTTTAATTCTTATAATTTGAGCAACAAATGCATCTAAGTTAGCAAGTAAATCTTCTTCGCTGAAAGAAGCTTTTCCAATAACACCATGAATATTTCCGAATGAATCAGTTCTATATTCAACACGTCCAGCTTTTACTTCTTCAACTGCTTTTTTTACATCCATTGTAACTGTACCTGTCTTAGGGTTTGGCATTAAACCTTTTGGTCCTAAAACTCTACCTAATTTACCAAGTAAAGGCATCATATCTGGAGTTGCAATCATTGTATCAAAATCGAACCAATTTTCTTTTTCGATTTTCTCTAACATATCAGTATCTCCTACATAATCTGCTCCAGCATCTTTTGCTTCTTGTGCTTTAGGTCCTCTTGCAATTACTAAAACTTTCTTAGTCTTTCCTGTTCCTTTAGGAAGTACTATAGCACCTCTTAATTGTTGATCAGCTTTTTTAGTATCTAGATTTAATCTCATAGCTACTTCAACTGAACCATCAAAAGAACTAATAGAAGTTTCTTTAACTAACTTAACAGCTTCTTGTTTTGTATATGCTTTAGTCTTATCAATTTTAGATAAAACTTCAGTATACTTCTTACTTCTCTTTTTCATTTTCTTTCCTCCTTATGTGGTTAAAGCGGATAATTCCTTCCACTAGGTTTGTTTGTCCTATATATTGAAGGTAAATTACTTATTAATCTTTAATTTCAATACCCATGTTTTTTGCAGTACCAGCAACAATCTTCATTGCTTCTTCTACAGTATATGCATTTAAATCAGGTAACTTAATTTCTGCAATTTCTTTTAATGTTGCATTATTAATTGTTGCAACAGTTTGTTTTGCTCCATTTGTTGAACCTTTTTGTACATTTGCATATTTCTTTAATAAGAAACTTGTTGGTGGAGTTTTAACTACAAAATCAAAACTTCTATCATCATAAATTGTGATTTCAACAGGTAAAATATCACCCATTCTATCTCTAGTTGCATCATTGTACTTAGTACAGAAATCTTGTAAGTTTATTCCTGCAGGTCCTAATACAGTTCCAACTGGTGGAGCTGGTGTAGCTTTTCCTGCAGCGATTTGTAATTTAATCTTTTTTACTACTTCTTTTGCCACGAAAAACACCTCCTATAATTTTTAGTTTTCGCGAGTGGTCCAAATAGCTTGATTCCCGCTTTTATAAATGCAAACCATGCTTCCCACTGAATAACTATATATATAAACTAAATATAGCCCCTAAATAATAACACATAATGTTTAAAATATCAAGTAAAATAAGTGTTTTATTGCTTTTTATGCATTTTCTATTTGTCCAAGTTCAACTTCAACAGAAGTTTCTTGCCCAAATAAATCTACTGAAAGCATAACTTTTTGATTAGCTAAGTCAACAGAATCAATTTTTCCGAACATTCCATTAAATGGTCCAGCAATAATTTTAACTTTAGTACCTTCTTTAAGTTCAGTATCTACATTCATTCTGCTAATTCCCATATTACCTAAAATTTTATCAACTTCATAAGGTTGTAATGGTGTTGGTTTAGCACCTTTTCCACTTGATCCGATAAATCCAGTTACTCCAGGTGTATTTCTTACTACATACCAAGCCTCATCGCTCATTACCATTTCAACTAAAATATAACCAGGGAACATTTTCTTTGTTCTTTCCTTAGTTACACCATTTTTAACTTCTGTAACTTTTTCTTCAGGAATAACTACTCTATAGATATAGTCTTTCATATCCATAGATTCAGCTCTCATTTCTAATTTTTCTTTAACCTTATTCTCATGACCAGAATAAGTATTAACTACATACCATTGTTTTTCCATAAATACTAACTCCTTTTTAACCAATTAAAGATTGAACTAATGCGAAAAGAACATCAATTACATAAAAGAAAAGTGAACAAAATATTATAGTAATAATAGTTGCTATAGAATATTTAACCATATCTTTCTTATTTGTCCAATGAACTTTTTTAAATTCAGATTTAACACCATGACAAAATGTCATAAATCTAGCAAATAAACTTTTCTTCTCAACTACAGTTTCTTTCTTGTTAGTAGTCTTCTTTTCCTTTTTTTTCTTTTCTACTTTCTTTGTTTCTGTTTTTATACTTGATGTATTATACTTATCTTCAACAACTTTCTTTCTAACTTCAGCCATATCTTCACCTATTCCTAATTTGTTTCAAAATAAAAACACTTCTGAGTGCTTACACCATTAAAATAGCACAAACACAAAGAAATGTCAACGAATATGAACTAAATTAAACTTAATACCCATCCTATCATACACATTAGTAAAAGAGTAAACATACAAATAGTTGGAACTAATAAATAATTAATAAAGGCTGAATCACGAATTCCACTGATTTGCTTATATATGGTATCATTTATTCTATTATTATTAAAACTACTTAAATCGAGTCTATTATTTTCTTTCACAAGTGACTTATCTTTTGATGCATCTTCACCTAATTCTTTTTCTAAATTTGTTAAATCTCTATTACGTCTTTCAACATCATACTCACACAAATAAACTGAAGCACCTCTTTGAATTACACCTCTATAATAAGGAACATTTTCACTAGGTAAAAATTGAGCAAATGAATCGAAATTTTCTTTTAAAAATTCAATATTTAACTGACTTAGTGGAATATGTAAATAATAACAAATTTGTATAACACTAGAGTTAAATATGTCTTCATTTATCATTTTCTTTTTTCTTATAGGATCAGGAGATAATTGAATTAAACTAACGAATTGGACATAATCAGGCCTATTTTCCAACACATCAATCTGGGTTGGACTAAAATCATTAATACAATAATCATGTTCATGAATATATTTTAAAGCTTTATCCATATTTAAAAATAATACTTTCATATCATCTTCTGATGAATGAGTCCTAATCCATTCATCAAGATTACATGATTCATAATTTCTATAATTATTACCAATCATATTAAAACCATCCTATCCTAATATAATTTTAAATCATATTAAGAAAAAAAACAATTTATAAATTAATAATTATTCACATAATATTCTTCTCCTTATTTCGTCTCTAACTAAATTAACTCTATAAGAAACCGAATTTATTGATACTTCTAAAAGTGTAGAAATTTCTTTCAAAGAAAAATTATTCATTTTTAATTCAAATGGAGCAGTATATTTTAAATCTAATGAATATAAGACGTCTTTTATAATATTCATAGTGTCTTCATAGTCTAATTCATCATTTAAAGATACTGAATTATCTCTTACATCTAAATCATCTAACGAAACAAAATACTTATTACTTATATTTCTTTTTGGTAAAGTTATACTTTTAGTAAAACTAAGTAATCGTCTTCTAATACATAATTCAACAAAAGTATAAAATAGTGCTCCTTTCGAAGAATCATACTTATTTAAAGCATTTTGAAATCCAACATAACCTTCTTGAATAAAATCATCATAGTCATATCCATAATCAGAATATCTATCATAAAATTCCTTAGAGATATTTTTTACAATAGGCTTATACTTTTCAAATAAAGAATAATATGAAAACTCATCATTTTCTCTTACCATAGATATCAATTCATAATCATTATAATTTTTATAATTCATTTAACCTACTTTCTATTACGAATCATCTCATATATCATTATTCCAGCCGCAACACTTGCATTTAAACTATTAGTTTCTCCATACATTGGAATTTTTGCGATAAAGTCACATTTTTTCATAACTAAATTAGATATTCCTGTTCCTTCATTGCCAACTATAAGAGCTATCTTACCAGTATAGTCAATATCTCTATAGTCAACACTATCTTTAAGAGCAGTACCAACTATCCAATATCCGTTTTCTTTTAATTTATCTATTGTATTAGACAAATTCGTAACTTGAACTACATTTACATTATCCAATGTACCAACACTAGTTTTCATAACAGTTGCATTAACTTGGACTTGTCTATCTTTAGGAATAATAACAGATTTTATTCCTGCAGCTTCACAAGTTCTAATAATAGCACCTAAATTATGAGGGTCTTCGATATGATCTAAAATGACAACTTTCTCCTCATTTTTATTTAAAAAAGTGTTAATATCAGAATATTGATAATCCGGAATAAATAAGAGTATACCTTGATGTACACCAGAACACAAATTATCAATTTCTCTTTTTTTCTTATAAAAAACTACAGTTTTTGAATTTTCGATAAGTGAAATTATTTCTTTATCATTAAAATTCTCTTGCAAAAAAATCTTTTCAACTTTTTCACCTTTTTTTAAAATATCTTTTGCTACATTTCTTCCATAAACTTCCATAAACTATCCCAAGATAAAATTCATTATTTCATCTATCCTTTCATTGTTTTCTTTTAGATTCAAATAACCAATTAACGCTTCTAAACCAGTCGCATATTTATACGTAATAATATCACAATTCTTAGGATGAGAAGTTGTTTTATAATTTCTAGCTCTTTTTACAACATCAAGTTCCTCATCAGATAAGAAATTACCATCCATCATTTTCTTCAAATATCCTGATTGTGATTTTGCACTTACATAATTAACAGCCTCTTTTTGTAAATCATTAACATTTGCAATTCCTTTATTAATTAAATACTTTCTAACATAATTTTCATATATAGTATCACCTAAATACGCTAAAACTAAAACGTTTATTTCTAATATATTCATAAAATCACCACACATATTATATCATAAGAAAAGAATTAGTAAAAACTAATCCTTAATTATTTCGTAAGTAGTTCCTTCACGAGTATCAATTAATTTAATTCCCTCTTTTAATAAATTGTCTCTTATTTCATCTGCTAAAGTATAATTCTTATTTTTCTTTGCTTCATTTCTTTCAGTAATCTTTTCTTTTATATACGCATCATTTTCCAAATTTTCTTCTTCATTACTAATTAAATTAAGAGATAAAACTTCATCAAATGCTGTGATTAACGATATTTTAGTCTTGTCTGACACAGAAGAATCCTTAAGTAACTCATAAATAACTGTTATAGCATTTGCAGTATTTAAATCATTAGAAATTTCTAAAATAAATTTATTATTGTATATATCATATGCATTTTTATCTAATTCGCCATCATCTGAAAGTGTTTTAATTTTATTTCTTAATTTTTTTAATGTAGTCTCTGCTTGAGTAAGTGCATCATAAGAAAAAACTAATTGCTTTCTATAATGAGAATTTAAGCACATAAATCTAAAGGCTAAAGGATCATAGCCGTTTTCTTTTAATTTAGTCACAGTAAGTATTGCTCCTTTAGATTTACTCATTTTACCAGTTTGATCCAAAAGATGTTCATTATGAAACCAGTAATTACACCATTTATGACCAAGATATGCTTCACTTTGAGCTATTTCATTTGTATGATGTGGAAAAATATTATCAACTCCTCCACCATGAATATCTAAATGTTCTCCTAAATATTTTATGGAAATACCACTACATTCTATATGCCATCCAGGATAACCTTTTCCCCAAGGAGAATCCCATAATAATTCATGATTTTCAAACTTAGAAGTTGTAAACCACAAAGCAAAATCTGCTTGATTCCTCTTATTTGAATCTTCTTCAACTCCATCTCTTGCACCAACAACTAAATCATCTTCTTGATGGTTAGTTAAAACATAGTAGTCATCAAGTTTACTAATATCAAAATATACATTTCCACCAGAAATATAAGCATATTCATCTTTTAGTAACTTTTCTATTATCTTAATATACATATCAATATTTTCAGTAGCAGGAGAAACTATTTCTGGCATTTTACAGTTAACAAGACTAAAATCCTCAAAAAAAGCATCTGTATAAAATTTAGCTATTTCCATTGAAGACTTATGTTCTCTTTTTCTAGCAACTTCCATCTTATCTTCACCAGAATCAGAATCACTTGTTAAATGTCCAACATCAGTTATATTCATTGCACGTGTAATATCATAGCCTAAATATCTTAAAGTTTTATCTAAGATATCATGTCCTATATAATTTCTAATATTACCAATATGAGCATAATGATAAACTGTAGGTCCACAAGTATATAATTTTACTTTCCCTTCTTCATTAGGAACAAACTCTTCCACTTTTCTTGTTAACGTATTGTATAATTTCATAATATCACCTCTGTTTTTATGAAAATATTATAACAAATTTAAATATAAAATTAAATATTAATATACTTTTTACAAATCATATCTATACTATCAAATGAAATTTTCTTTAAATCAATTATCTCTAATAAACTAGCAACTTCTTTGTTTTTAATAGAAACATTATTTTTTAATAAATATTTCTTCGCATTTTCAAAACTAAAATCATTAAAACATACAGAATAATCATAAAAAGAATTGTTTTCTTTTATAAAACCTAAATTATATGGTTTATTTTCTGCAAAAAACACTAGTAAACAAAATCCTTTAGTTTTAACTTTATTAATATAATTAAGAATTAAGTTATTAGAAGAAAAATTACAAATTATTAAATTGAAATAATTATTACTTATAGAGGCAAGAATTTCTTTATTTATCATTTCCGTAGAATCAATATATATTGTATTAGCAAAAGTTAAAAACTCATTTATAAAATCTTTAAATATTTTCTTTTTTCCACAAGTATCATTTCCATATAAAATAAGGCATTTATTTGAATTCATATTATTAATAATAGATTTAAATATATCAATAAGATTACTAATTGGAGAAATTTCCCAGAAATATTTACTTAATAACTTCTTTTTTGTCCCAGATATTAAATTATCGAAAATATAATTCATTGGGATTCCGGTTATACTATATAACGTTTCATAAACAGTTTTATCATCAATTATATTTATATTAGATTTAATTAATAATTTTTTATTATTCATAGTAATTTTTTTAAACTCCTCTTCAATATTTTCATTGAAATTCTCACCTATAACATACTGGTCATTTAATAACTTAACTTTCTCTTTATAAAAACTAGCATCCCATGAACTTAAATTATATGAATATTTAGCACATATATTATCCAAAAAATCAATAACAGCATCTGGTTGATGCAAAAATGAAAAATAAGAATAGGAAATATCTAATATTAAAGAAAGTATGTTATCAGAAATTGTTACATTAAAATATTTTTCATAGGAATTTCTTATATTTAATAAAATGTTATAAATTGACTCCTTAGGTAACTCTTTTATAAATATATTTTGAAATCTTCTACAAAAAGCCTTATCATTTTTTAAATATTTATTATACTCTTCTAACGTTGTTGCTCCTATAACTTTAATCTTTCCAGCAGACAAATATGGCTTTAAGATATTAGAAGCATCAATTGCACCATCTGCTGCTCCAGCACCTATAACGGTATGAAATTCATCTATAAAAAGTATAATACTATCATTTTGTTCTATAACATTAATAATCTTATTAAGTTTTTCTTCAAACTCACCACGATACTTTGTTCCAGCAACAAGAGATGAAATTGGCAAATTATAAATAACATAATCGCCCAATTTATTATTGCAATTATTTATCCTTTTAACTAAACCTTCTAATAACGCTGTTTTACCAACACCTGCATCTCCAATCAGCAAAACATTATTTCTATTTTTCTTCAAAAGTATTTGCTCAATTAAATTTATTTCTTTATCTCTTTCATAAATCATAAAATCGTTCTTCCTAGAACAATATTCATTCATATTAATAGCATATTTATCTAAAATAGAATAATCATAATTGTTAAGTATGTTATGTTTACAACTAAAATTATAATGAGAAACTATTTCATATATATCTATATTCATACCAAGAAGTATTCTTTTAGCTATTCCATCTCTTGATTTCATAAATGAAATAAAAACATTTTCTATTTCATTATCATCATAAGTATATTTAATTGAATTATTTATTATTAAATTAAATAAAGGAGTAAATAATAACCATTTACTCCTTTTAGTCCCAATACCAATAACTCTTATTAATTCATTTCTAAACATGTCATAATTTATATTATATTTATTTAAAAATTTTGTACATTTATACTCTTTATTTTTTAAAATTGCAAGAAATAAGTGTTCACTACCAATATAAGGATGTCTTAATGAATACATCTCATTACTTGAATCCGTAATAAGTTTTTTAACTTCATCACTTAAATTCATATCCAAACATTATCACCTCAAATAAATTGTACATTTTATAAACATTAAATTCAAATAAATTCATACACAAAAATAAGACAAAACTCTCAAAAAAAAGAAACCATAAGGCTTCTTTTAAAAATTAAATTAAAGCTAAAATTATGAATATAATTAATAAAATTATAAATAATTCTAATAATAACTTCCAAATATTCTTTAACCATTCTCCATAAGAAACATCTAAATAAGACAAAACACTCATTAAGATTAAACTTGTTGGAGCAACTAACATTGTTAATCCATACATAGATTGGAAAATAACTCCAACTAATGGATAGTTAGCACTATTTGTAACTACACTTGCATAGTATGGTAAAACACTTTGGAAAACATATGAAGCTTCAAAATTAAAGAAACTTGATAATATTGCAGTAATTGTAGTAGTAACAATATTAAATTTACTTCCAAGAATAGCTTTATAAATTACTAATTGGAATGGATGATATGTAACTAATACTAATACTGTATATAATAAGATAACTATACATGCAGGTAATAAAGCTTTCTTAGCTCCTTCTGCAAATCCATCTAAAGCATCATCTAATTTAACTTTATAAATTATTACAAAAATTATTGTTACTAATAATAATGGTAATAATAAGTCAACTAAAGTCCAAGAACCAAATGCATTCATTGTTCCTAAAATTTTACCGAAAATATTAAATCCGAATAATTCAAATTTAGAAACAGCATCAGTAGCAGTAGACATAGCCTTGATTCCAAAAGCACTTTCCCATGGAATAAATGCTAAAACCATCAAAATAAATAATAATCCAAAAAGAATATAGAATGTCGCTGTCTTATAATGTTTACCATTATTAGCAACAATAACATCTTCATCTACTAATGCTGCTTTATTAGCATTTTTACTAGTAGTCTTCTTTGTTGATTTCTTTGTTGATGATTTAGTTGTTGACTTCTTAGTTGATGATTTCTTTGTAGAAGTTTTTTTAGAACTTGTTTTCTTTTCTTCTACTTCTTCTTTTTCTTCTTTCTTTGCTTCTTCTTTAGCAATTTCTTCTGCCATAACTTCATCAGTTACTTTTACAGCAATACTCTTTGCATCTTCAGCAGCAACAGCTTTTTTATTCTTCTTTATATACATAATTGTATTAAAGATTACTAAAGCTATTCCTACTAATAAGATGACAAATCTTACTCCGATTTGATAATCAGTCTTAAGACTTAATGTTTGAGTAAGTACACTTAAGTTAGTAGTTGCATAAGTACTACCTGCAAGTCCAACTGTCATTGAACCAACAATAACTAATGCTGCAACAATCTTATCATATCCCATAAGGAAAATTAGTGAAACTAATAATGGAATAAAAATAGCAAAGGCAATTTGTAATCCACAAATTGAAACTCCAAATGCTAAAATTATAGAAATAATTGATAAAGCAAAAATTTCTTTTCCTTTTAATTTAGCAGCTAATTTTTCAACAAAATCGTGATAAGCAGGAATTTTGTTTAAAACTCCATAAAATCCTCCAACTAAGATTATGAATAAAGCAATATATCCAAAATATGATAATGATGTAAATGGATAATTTACTAAATCAAATAATCCCATTTGAACGCGTCCTTGTTCTACATACGAACTTGAATAATATGCAGCAGGTAAAATCCAAGAAAGTAATAAGAAAAGTAAAATTACAATTAGAACGACTTTCACTGTATTATGTTTTTTCATAATTAACCTCCCATAATAATTATAACTATTATGGCCTTATTTTACAAGCATTTACAATTTATTTTAATGAAATTTTTGTGAAAAAAAAGAAGAACTTAATTTCTGTTCTTCTCCTTCATTGTAGGGAATAATAATACATCACGAATTGAATCTTGTTCAGTAAATAACATAACAAGTCTATCAATTCCATAACCGATACCACCAGCAGGAGGCATACCATATTCAAGAGCCTCTACAAAGTCATAATCAATATCAGTTGCTTCATCATTTCCTAAATCTCTTTCTGCAATTTGTGCTTCAAATCTTTCCAATTGATCAATTGGATCATTTAACTCAGTATATGCATTAGCAAATTCTTTACCACCAATAAATAACTCAAATCTATCAACAAATCTTGGATCATCTGGATTTTTCTTTGTTAAAGGTGATATTTCAATTGGATGACCATATAAGAATGTAGGTTGAATTAAAGTTTCTTCAACATATTTTTCAAAGAATAAATTAACTATATGTCCAAAACTCTTTTCATGTTCTTGAACTTCAATACCATGTTCTTCTGCTAACTTTAAGCATTCTTCTAAAGATAAATCTTGTTTAAAATCAATTCCTGTTTGCTCTTTAATAGCATCTACCATACTGATTCTCTTCCATGGTCCTTCTAAATTTATTTCATTTCCATAGAAAGTATAATTCATTTTTCCAACAACATTTTTGGCAATATTTGTAAACATTCCTTCAGTTAAGTCCATCATTCCTTCTAAATCAGAATATGCTAAATATGCTTCTAATTCAGTAAATTCAGGATTATGTCTTAAATCCATACCTTCATTTCTAAATACTCTTCCAATTTCATAAACAGCCTCCATACCACCAACTAATAGTCTCTTTAATGGCAACTCTAAAGCAATTCTTAAATACATATCTAAATCTTGAGCATTATGATGAGTTGTAAATGGTCTTGCAGATGCTCCTGTTAATAATGTAGATAGAACTGGTGTTTCAACTTCAACAAAACCTTGATTATCTAAATAATTTTGAATGCTTCTAATAATTCTAGGTCTTAAAAAAGCTACTCTACGTGAATCTTCATTCATTATTAAATCTACATATCTACGTCTATATCTTTCTTCTTTATCTGTTAATCCATGGAATTTTTCAGGTAATGGTCTAAGTGCCTTTACTAAATGAGTATACTCTAAACATTTTATTGTAACTTCACCTGTTTTAGTTTTCATTATTTTTCCATATACTCCAACAATATCACCTATATCAGCAGTTTTGAATAATGAATAACTTTCTTCTCCAATATCATTTATTGAAATATAAATTTGAATAGTTCCTGTCTTATCTTGTATTGTAAAGAAAGATGCTTTTCCCATTTTTCTTATAAACATAATTCTTCCTACTACTTTTGCAGTATCATCCATATTTTCAAATGCATCATGTTCAACATCAGCATATTTTTCTTTTATATCTTTAGCATAACTATCTCTATCAAATCTATGACCAAATGGATCTAATCCTAATTCTCTTAATTTTTCTGCTTTTTCTCTTCTAACTATTTCTTGTTCAGTTAATTCTCGCATGAAATCACTCCTCTTTTCTTTCTAAAATAACATATTATTTAAAACAAATAAACATAAAATATAAAATTTACTATTATTCAACTACATTTACAACTCTAGTTCTACAAACTAAATCATGTAATCCTTTTCCATCTTTTCTAAACATCATCATAATTGCACATATGAAAAGAATAATATATTGAATAAAACTAACACCCATAACTACAAAAATATATGACCTTTTAGCAACAGTAAGCATAACTATAAAATCAATTATATATAGTAGCAATAAATTTATCATAAAACTTCTAAAAATCATTTGATTGATAGTAAGCTCATCTGTTTCAGATTCAACTCTTATTTTCATTAATTTTTTACCTAATGTTTGGCCTTTACTATATGTTTGATATACAACAAAATATAATATAGTTAATAAAATCACACAAATAGACACTATTCCTTGCTCACGAGCAATACTATAACTTATATTACCATATTGAATAACATAATCTTCTGTACTAATTTCATTTTTTTGCAATTGATCAACAATTTTTGTTGCTTGATTGCTTAAACTTTCAACTCTTTTTGCATCTAAAAATGGTGTTGCAATTAAAGATGCAATAAAACTTACTAAAAGAATATCAATTAAATAAGCAAAAACACGCTTAGTAAAATAAACTTTTTCTTCTGTTTTCTCTGATTTTTCTTCTTTGGATTTCTCAGTCTTTCTAACCTTTCCACTTTCTACATATTCTTTAATTTTAGAACTAACATCTTCTGAAGCATCTTCTTCTGTCTTTTCATCAACTTCTTCTTCAGAAACTATATCAGCCTCTATCTTTTTCTTCATTTTGTGCCTCCTTAAATTCATTCAATAATAAGATTATATCATGAATATTAGTTGTTTGATACACCTTATTCTTTAACTCATTAGCACCTTTAATACCTTTAAAATACCAAGAAATATGATTTCTGATTTCTAAACAAGCTAATTTTTCATTTTTTAATGAATCTAATAATTTTAAATGTTTTAAACACATATTAATTCTATCAACGATAGACACATCAATAACTTCTTTTTCTTCAAGATAATTAACAGTGTTTTTTATAAGCCAAGGATTTCCTAAAACTCCTCTACCTATCATAACTGCATCACATTTTGTCTCTTCAAGCATCCTTTTCGCATCCTCAGGAGATTTTATATCACCATTACCAATAACAGGAATTGAAACATTCTCTTTTACTTCTTTAATAATATTCCAATCAGCTTTACCACTATATCCTTGACTTCTAGTTCGTGGATGGACACATATAGCACTTGCTCCTGCTTTTTCTATTACTTTAGCAACTTCTACAGCATTAATATGATTGCTATCCCAACCACTTCTGATTTTAACAGTAACTGGAACATTAACAGCCGAAACAACACTAGAAACTATATCAAAAATTTTATCTGGATCTTTAAGTAATGCTGAACCAGCTTGTGCTCTAACAGCAACTTTTGGAACAGGGCACCCCATATTTATATCAATTATATCTGGTTTCATCTCTTTTTCAATAAATTTAGCTGCCTCTACAAAAGACTCTTTATCACTACCAAAAATTTGTTGACTAATTGGTCTTTCTTTTTCTGTCATATAAAGCATATCTATAGTTTTTTGATTATTATATGTAATTGCTTTATCACTTACCATCTCTGCATATATTAATCCACATCCCATATCCTTACAAATTTGTCTATATGCAGAATTACAAATACCAGCCATTGGTGCTAAAACAACTTGATTTGATATCTTTACATTTCCTATTTTCCACTCCATAGAATCACTCCTACTAATAATTTTCTAAGACTTGCTTATTATATTATAAATTAATATTTTTTTCAACGAAAAAGGAATTAATAGTTAACCCTCTTTTAGCTTCTCTTCTTTTCATTTTTACTAATAATTTTCTTGCACGTTTTTCTTCTTTCTTTTGCCTTTTTATATCATCTTTAATTAATAATATTTTTTCCTTTACTTCTTTAAATACATCATCTCTATTTGTCGAAAAATCTAAGTTTAAAATTTTATCAAACATTAACTCTATATGAGCATCATCCAAATTAATACCAACTGGATGTACGATATCTGAACTATACTTATTTAAAGAATCCAATTTTATACAAGAATATTTTACCTCATCTAATACTAAAAAGGGAAAATAGCAATATTTATCCTTATTATATAAAGCTGTTTTTACTCCATTAGTTATAGGACAAGTATAAACAACATTACCATTTTCAGTAACATCTTCAAATACAACTACTGATAGTCTGTTTTTCTTATTATCCTTATAATTTTTATTATTAACCATAGTATACTCTTGAACTACAATTTCCCCTGATTTTAACATATATGTAATTTCTCCTTTTATTTATTATTTTTCTTAAGTAAATCTCTTATTTCTTCTAAAAGTAAAACCTCATCACTTTTCTTTTCTTGTTCTTCTTTTTCTTCTTTCTTATGACCAATACTAACTATTCTATTAAAGAACTTTAATAATAGAAACAAAACAAAAGCCATAATAAAGAAATTAATTATTGAAGTTATAAAATCTCCATATAAAATTCTTTGACCCCCATAAATCTTTAATGAACCACCAACTTCTGCACCACCTATTCCATTAATAAGCGGATTAATAACATCTTTTGTTAAAGCAGTAACAACATCAGAAAATGCTGCACCAATAATAACACCTACAGCCATATCCATAACATTACCTCTCATAACAAAAGCTTTAAATTCATTTATAAAGCCTTCGCTTTTTTGCTTTAGTTCATCAACATCTACTTTTACATTTTTCTTCATAATACTACACCTCACTTAGATTATATCAAAAAAAGAACTAGATTAATCATCTAATTCTTTTAATAATTCAGCTTTATTCATTTTAGAAGCATTTTTTATACCTTTTTCTTTAGCTATTTCTCTAAGTTTTGTAATTGACATTGACTCATAACTATCATCTTTTTCTTCTGGCATTTTACCATTTTCAACAAGATAATCAATTTGTTCCTTTGTTAATGTCTCATACTCAAGTAATGCTTCGGCAATTAATTTCAATAAATCTTTATTCTTAGAAATTATTTCTTTTGCTTCTTTATGACAATCATTAATAATCTTTCTCATTTCCATGTCTATTTCATTAGCAACTTCATTAGAGAAATGTTGTGGTTTATTATAATCTCTTCCTAAGAACACACTTCCACTTTGTTGTTCAAATTGTAGTGGTCCTAAATCACTCATACCATACTCAGTAACCATAGCACGTGCAATCTTAGTTGCTTTTTCAAAATCGTTATGAGCACCTGTTGTTATTTCTCCAAATGTAATTTCTTCAGCAGTTCTACCACCAAGAAGACCAGTTATTTCTTCAAGTAAATCTGTCTTAGTTGAACACAATTTTTCTTCGCTTGGAACCATCATATTATATCCACCAGCTTGTCCACGAGGAATTATTGTTACCTTTTGAACATCGCTAGCATTTCTTAATTTAAGTCCAATAACAGCATGTCCTGCTTCGTGATATGCTACTAATTTTCTATCTGCTTCACTATATTTATGACTAGTCTTAGCAGGTCCCATTAATACTCTATCAGTAGCTTCGTCTATTTCACTCATTGTAATTTCAGATTTATTTCTTCTTACAGCAAGTAAAGCAGCTTCATTTAATAAGTTTTCAAGATCAGCTCCACTAAATCCTGGAGTTCTCTTTGCTAAATTCTTTAACGTAATACCATCTGCTAAAATTTTATTCTTAGCATGTACTGCAAGTATTTCTTCACGACCCTTTACATCTGGTAAGCTTACTGTAATTTGTCTATCAAATCTTCCAGGTCTTAATAATGCTGGGTCTAAAACATCTGGTCTATTAGTTGCAGCAATTATTATTATACCTTCATTTGCTCCAAAACCATCCATTTCAGTAAGTAATTGGTTAAGTGTTTGTTCACGTTCATCATGTCCTCCACCTAAACCAGTTCCTCTTTGACGACCAACTGCATCTATTTCATCTATAAAGATTAAACATGGAGCAGTTCTCTTAGCTTGTTGGAACATATCACGAACACGGCTTGCTCCAACACCAACAAATAATTCAACAAAATCAGAACCACTTATAAAATAGAATGGAACATCCGCTTCTCCTGCAACAGCTTTAGCAAGTAAAGTTTTACCTGTTCCTGGAGGCCCCATTAATAAAACACCTTTTGGAATTCTTGCTCCTAATTTTTGGAATTTCTTAGGTGCTTTTAAGAAATCAATAAGTTCCTTAACTTCTTCTTTTTCTTCACTAAGTCCAGCAACATCCTTAAATGTAACTTTATTAGTATCACTATTTAATCTAGCACGGCTTTTACCAAAATCTAATGAACCTTTGTTACTTGCCATTTGCTTATTAAAGAACCAGAAAGCAACTCCAACTAATAGTACGATTGGTAAAATATTAACTAAAATATATAAAAGTGATGATGAATCAGGATCTGGTACAACAGTTAACTTAAAATCTTGATTATCACTTGCTTTTACAATCTTTTTCATAACTTCATCACTTAAAGGTAAAGTAGATTCAAATGATTCATTTTTCTTATATCCTTCTAATTTACCAGATACGTCATAAACATATCCACTTCCTCTAGTAACAATAGTTAATTCTGTTATTTCCTCTTTATTTAATTTTTCAATAAATTTATCATATGTTAAATCATTTACTTTTTGACCAGCAACTGTGTAAAAATAAAAAACACCTAACATAATAACAAAAATAAATAAGTAAGGTAATAACCCTTTTTTTATAGTTTTCTTATCCATTTTTTTATTCACAAATTTTCCTCCTTAACTATATTTCAATATTATATCATAAACATCGGATTTCTTTTTGTCAAATTTAGATTTTTTAATTCCAGGAATCCATACAACATTCCCACATGAGTCGACAACAATAGGCCAACTATCACGCTTATCCAATGATATTTTTTTATCTATAAATATATCCTTAACCTTTTTGGTACCATTTAAACCTTTTACCTTTATTTTGTCTCCAAATCTTCTTGTTCTAACAATTAAAGGTAAGGTTATTTCTGATGTATTAAGTCTACATATATTATTACTATTATCAGAATCATCAAGTGTTTTCTCTATATAATGATTATTTGGTAACATAGCATAATTATCAAACTCAATCTCATAAGATGAAATTGTATCAATACTTCTATTAAGAGTAAAATAATTATATTCTTTCTTTGCTATTACATCATTTGGTAAATTAATAAAACTATTAGCTTTTCTACTATTAATTAAAGTTATAATCAAATCAATATGTCTATCTCCAACTAATATTAAATCATCTTGATAAAACTCACTCAACATATAGTATAATAATTCTCTTTGAATAAACTCATCCTCTAACAAAAATTTATCAATAATTAACTTTTCTTTATCAAAAACTCTTTTTATAGCCTTATCAGTTTCCTTTTCAATAAACTTATTTGCTTCATTTAATGTATCACTAAATTTTAAAAATTTTAAATGAACATCTTTTTCTTCTTGTTTTAGGAATGGTAACACATATTTTCTATATCTATTTCTGGTATACTTATCTTTGTCATTCGAACTATCAACATAATACTTAACATTATTATCAATATCATATTGACGAAGTTCTTCCTTAGTATAATGAACTAATGGTCTAATAATTTTATAAGTATCCATATCTACAACACTTTTAAAACCACTATAACCATTTAAGTTAGAACCTCTAACTATTCTCATTAAAACAGTTTCCATTAAATCATCACCATGATGTGCAGTCATTAGATAATTCGCATCATATTTATGAACTAAATTTTCAAAAAAATTATATCTTATATTTCTTGCCTCATTATGAAAATTATCATCACCATACTCTTCAATAACCATAACTTCAAATACTAGGTTATTATCTATACAATATTGTTTTAAAAATTCCGCTTCTTCATAACTCTCTTTTCTAACATTATGATTTACATGAGCAATTATTAAACTTAAATTATATTTATTTCTAATCTTTAGCAACATATCAACAAGAGCCATTGAATCAGGTCCAGTAGAACAACCAATGACAATCTTATCATTTTGCCTAAATTTAAAGTCCTTCTCTATATTAATCATGGACATTCCTCCAATCAACCAATATTATAACATAGTTACACAAAAAAAAAGAAAATATATTTCTATTTCTCTGGAATTTGCAAAATATATTCTCCATCTTTAGAATATGAATATTTTTCCCTTGCGTATCTAGCTACATA
The DNA here is from genome assembly GCA_934131175.1 of uncultured Bacilli bacterium. GTDB lineage: Bacteria > Bacillota_I > Bacilli_A > RF39 > UBA660 > UBA3789. The sequence continues at coordinate 42,213 of CAKOZD010000001.1, forward strand.
ATCTGGATTTTGTAATTTTTTAGCATCAACTTGTAATTCTTCTTCTTTTTCTTTTAAACTAGTAAGTTGCTTATCAAGATCTTTTTTTTCTTGATACTTATCAAAAATTTCAACCCAGTATCTACCAATAGAGAATGTAACACCAAATATAACTACAAGAGATAGAATAGCTAAAATAAAAGTTCTACGCTTTCTCTTATTAACTTTTTTTACTTTTGCCATCACATTCACCTACCTTTTCACCTTATATTATATATCTTTTGAACAAGTCAATCTTAGCAAATAATTAAATTTATTACTCGTTTTACATTTATTTACATCTTTTTATTAAGAAAATTATAACTAATTAAAAATCCAAATATAATTAATAAAAGAAAATATAAATGTAAAATTCCATTATTTAAATAATTTAAAATTACAAAATACAAAATAGAAATAAATAAAAACAAAGAAATATAATATAAAATTCTTAACCTATATCTTCTTAAAATTAAAAATTTATAATTAACTTTAAACATAAAAAACAAGAAAACACCAAATATAAAAGAAAAAAACATACTAATAATTTGAGTAACTAAATTCATTATTTAAATAACCTATTGAAAATACCATCTTCTTCTTTCTTTTTATTCTCAACAACATAACTAATTGAATCAATAGTTCCTTTAATAGTAACATTTCCAGCAAGTGTATCTAATTTTATAAGTTCTAAACCTTCTCCTTTAATAACCATAAATCCCATAGTCGTTTCCAAAATAAAATGTAACTTATCAAAATTATCTATTTTTTTAACACCGGTAATTACAAGAGTTTTTCTTTCAAGTAAACTAACACTATGATTATAATTATTTATTGTAGAACTTTCCTTATCCATATTTATTCCTCCTAATAATATATATGTTAAAAGGAAAAATTTTATGCAAGAAAAAAAGATGTAATCACATCTTATTCTTCGGTAGCTGGTTCATCTTCTGCTTTTTCATAAGCTTCTAAAATAGCTTCTTCAAACATAGCACGAACTTCAGGATTAATTGGATGAGCGATATCGCGGTATCCTCCTGTAGCAGTTTTACGACTTGGCATTGCTATAAATAAACCGTTGTCTCCTTCAATAATACGAATATCATGTACTGCAAAACTATCATCTAATAATACAGATGCAATTCCCTTCATACGAGAACCTTCCTTATCAATTTTACGTACATTTACAGATGTAATCTTCATACGATTTTCCTCCCTCTTAAAGCGTTACCACTTTATAAGTTAATTTTATAATATTATTTATTAAAATGCAATATATTTTAATTTTAACCAACTATTTTCAAGTTATTTATAAGTAAATCGCTATAAGTAAAAGACAAAGTCCTACCATCACAAGTACTTATAGTGAATATTGCAGGATATGCTTTATCAATAAATCCTTCAAAAATTTCATTTTGATTTCTAGGTCCCTTATAAAAGAATTTCCTTTTTATACCAATATTTTTATAAACAATATTTTTTGCAATATTAATATTCATCGTGGATACCCCACATACATAGTACCATTAGTAATTATTCCTCCAATACCATCACTACCATATTTTGTTTTCTTAATCATATTAATTAAATCAATACTTTGATTTTTATCAGATAAAGCAACACTTGATGCTATTATTGCAGGATCTAGAGCATGAATATTTATCCTTTTAGGACTCGATGCAAAATTAGCACCTGCTTGAATTAGTTTTTCGTAATTAGACTGACAAGCACCAGCTATTATAATTAACTTATCTTGACTCTTTTCATATTTTCTTGCCTCTTTAATAGCCGAAATAAAATTAGATGAATTTTCATAATTATTTAAATCATTTTCATCGTGTTTTTTTGAAAAATAAGCATCATGACCAGTAACAACAACAATATCCGGTCTATATTCTTTTATAAGATTAACAATTTTAGAGGAAACACTTTTTTCAGGCAAAGTAATTCCATTCGCCTTAATACCCATATTTTTATAAAATTTCATACATCTATTCAAATAATCATTATCTCCATCAATATGTAATATTTTTCCAGGTATATAAAAATAATTATCTCTATCCATATGAATTAAAGATAAATTTCTCTTTATTATAGAATCATCATCATTTAAAACATCATTAACTATAGTAAGATCATCTATATCAGCATCAGCATATAAACGTAAATCAACGCCTTTTAAAAAAACATTTTGTTGATCTATACTAATAATTTTAAAAACGATGTCATGATTATGAGAAATACGACTTACTAAATCACCCACTTTGAATTTCAATCAATCATCTCCCATAAATTTATATGCTAAAAAAAGAAAAATAGAATAAAAAAAGGATTATTTATTATATAACCCATTTGCTAAATCAATAAAAACATCTAATTGTAAATTTTCAGCTCTGACACTCAAATCATATCCATAATTATTTAAAATATTCTCAACAATATTTAAATCATAACTTTTCAAATTATTTTTAATTGTCTTTCTCTTAAATTGAAAAGAATCTCTAACAATTTTTTCAAAAAAATCTAAATCAACGACTTCTCTTCTTTCCTTTTTTTCTTTAAAGGATACTATTACACTATCAACTTTAGGTTCTGGTACAAACTCTTTCTTTGAAACAAAAAACTCTTTTTTGATATCATAAAAATAATTTAACAATACAGTAATTGATCCATATTCTCTAGTTCCAGGTCCAGTTGAAAATCTATCTCCTACCTCTTTTTGTACCATCATTACAATTTTTTCAAAAGATAAATGTGATTTTACCAGTTTCATAAGTATAGGTGTTGTTATATAATAGGGTACATTACTAACAAAATATAATTTATCATAATCATATTTTTCTACGTCTGACGGAATATCAGCCTCTAAAAAATCTTGAAATAAAACATCAACATTATCAAGACCATCAAGTCTTTTAAACAACTCATCAGAAAGTTCTGTATCTATTTCATATGCAAGGACATTCTTGGCACACATTGCAAGCTCTCTAGTCATAATTGCTCCACCTGGACCAACTTCTATAACTAAATCATCAGAACTAACTCCACTTACATCTACAATTCTTTTTACTGTATTAATATTTTTCAAAAAATTTTGTCCAAATTTCTTTTTAAATTTAACATCATACTTTTCCATAAAATCACCAACCGTTCCTATTATAAAACATATCAAAAAAAAAGAAAAGAATTTATTAAGACTCTCTTCTCTTTGACATAACAACAGTAATTTTAATAGCATCATATAAAATAACTATTCCTATAGGAATTAAAAAACAATATAAGAAATTAGAAGGTTTTGATAAAAATGAATGTACATAACCTATTTTTGGAATAACAAATAAAACCTTTCCATAAATCTGATCAGTTGCAACAGAAGCATAATCAGCAACTGGATTATTATCACCTTTTGTAGTATAAATCGAACTATCCTTATTAACGTTTTCTTTATTGATAATTCTATGAGTTACTGTTAATCCTTTATAATATGTATCGCTAGATGAAAAACTTATAATATCTCCAACTTTATATTTATCATGATCAACTCTTTTTACAATAATAGCATCATTAATATTTATTGTTGGAACCATACTTTGTGAAACAATAACATAACCATTAAATAAAGGACTTTTATAATTTGGGTTATTAGAATTAATCAAAATATCTCCAAAATAAAGACAAAAAACAAAACCAATCACAACTATAAAGCACAAAATTGCCAACAAAAACGCTCTTACAATAAAATGTGATAAGTACTTAATTTTATCAAAAGGGTTTTCTAATCTACCTTCCATCTTTATCAACTTCTCCTATCATATTTTTATTATAATACTCAAAAAATCAAAAAACTATAAATAAAAATAAAAAGAAGTCAACTTTACACTTCTTTTATTTAGCTTTTCCATTAATATCAACTTCTACAGAATAAGTACCATTTTGAACTAAACTAGTATCAGCAAGCCAAATTCTTAATCTATAATTATCAGTACCTGACTTAACTTTCTTTGTTTTAGTAAGTACCATACTATCTTTTTCACTTCCTAATACAGTTTTCTTCTTCAATCCATCAAATTTTGTAGGACCAAATACTTTAGAATAAGTTCCATCACTTTCTTTTTCTAAATAAACTCTTATATCACTATCTGGAATAGTACTTTTACTTTTATCTCTTTTTATAGAAACTTCATATTCAACATACTTAGCTTCATCTAGATTAACATCTACAGAAAAATCAAAATATGAACCTTCTGTATTATCTTTTATTCCTATTAAATCAGAAGTTGGAATAGCATTCGATATACTTAGACCATCTATATTATCAGAATAGTTAAGTAAAATATTTCCTCCTTCTTTTTTCTCAACAACAACTTCTTGCTTCTTATTACTAACAAGAGCTATACCAACAGCAAGAACTATTATAAATATAGAACACACACATATAAAAACTATCCAAAAATTCTTTGATAATTTTTCTTTTTTTGAACTAGCCATATTTCCTCCTAAATACTCCTTACATATATATCAAAAGATATACACTTATTATCATTACCTAATGAATACAAATCAGATACCCAAGCTCTTAATTTAAACTTCATACTACTATTAGACTTAATAATACCAGAATATAGAAGTTTAGAATCAGGTAAATCATCTATAACAGCTAAAGATGAATATGTAGGTAACTTATTATTAGTAAATCCATTCAAAGCATTATCATTAGAATCAGTTAAATATAAATTTACAAATTCATTTCCAATTTCATTCTTCCCAGAACATTTAGAATTTTTCTTTAAGTATATTTGATAATTTATATCAGTAGAATATTCATTTTTATAAGTAAACTCTTTTAATACTTGCTTTGCATCATCAGCGTCTCCTCTATATACTTTACCCAAAGCATCAGAAACAGGAAAACTACTATTTAAATAAACATTATTTGTCTCAACATAATTTTCTTCTAAAACATATGCTCTCTTTAAATTATTTCTATTACTAGTATAAAAATATCCAAGTAACATAAAAAAGACAAATAAGAATACAATTACAATAAGTGCCAGCATAACTTGTTTTTTATCTTTAACATTCATATCCACACCAACCTATTATTTCCTAAAGAATATCACAAAAACTATTTCAAGTCAAATAAGTCATACGTACTAGAAAGTGTATTCTCAGATACATTTTCAATAGATAAATTAAGAATTTCTGCTACTTTTTCTGCTATTAATGGTATATATTTGGAACTATTCTTTTGTCCTCTATAAGGATCAGGAGTTAAATAAGGACTATCTGTTTCTAATAAAATATTTTTAATACCAATAGCATCAACTACTTTATACAAATTACTATTTTTAAATGTAACAACTCCACCTATTCCAATTTTATATCCCATTGATATATATACTTTAGCAGTTTCTACACTTCCACTAAAACAATGAATATCTCCAATTACATTAGGAAACTCTTTCAATATATTAATTGTATATTGAGTAGCATCTCTACTATGAATAACAACAGGTAAATTTAATTTTTCAGCAAGAGACATTTGCTTTCTAAATAAATCTTGTTGCTCTAACATATCTTCTTTTCCATAATGATAATCAAGACCAATCTCACCTATACCTACAACTTTATTAGTATTAATTAATTGAGTTTCTAATAATTCTATATCTTTATCTGTTATAGTAGATACTTCACTAGGATGATATCCTAAAGTTAAATAAACATTCTCATACTTTTTTGATAATTCAATCGATTCTAAAATACTTTCTTTAGTACATCCAGAAATAATCATTTTTTCTATTCCAGCTTTTTTATTTTCTTCTACAATTAAATCAATATCATCATAATCTTCACAAGATAAATGACAATGTGTATCAATAAACATATTATCCCTCCAAAACAATTATACACTAAAAAGAAAAATCCTATAATGTTAACTTACATTATAGGATAATTTTACTTTGTAGTATCAATTCTCATAAATAATGGAGATGGTTGACCTAAAGAATAATTATTATCATCTAAATAACTAAAATCTTTTTTATCATTTGATAATTGGTTAAGTATTTTATCACTAGTGTCAGTTAAGAATGGTGCTAGGAAAACTGCACATACTCTAATAGCTTCTAATAAATTATATAAAACAGTTTCAAGTCTATCTTTTAAAGCCTCATCCTTAGCAAGAACCCATGGAGTAGTTTCATCTATATACTTATTACTTAATCTTAATAAATTAAATATTTCAGTAATAGCATCACAAATTTGTAATTTATCCATCTTTTCAGTTACTTTACTATCTAAATTATTAATATTCATAATAAAGTCTGCATCAATATCATCATATACTTTCTTATTAGTAACTTTTCCATCAAAATATTTATTTGCCATAGAAATAGTTCTTTGAACTAAATTTCCTAAAATATTAGCAAGATCACCATTTATTCTTTCAATTAATAAATCTTTTGAGAAAACACCATCACTTGCAAATGGAATTTCATGTAAGAAATAATATCTAACAGCATCTACACCAAATTCATTAACTAAATAATCTGCATATAAAACATTTCCTTTTGATTTACTCATCTTTCCATCACTCATTATAACCCAAGGATGTCCAAATACTTGTTTAGGTAATGGTAAATCTAAACTCATCAAGAAACATGGCCAATAAATAGTATGGAATCTAATAATATCTTTACCAATTACATGAATGTCAGCTGGCCAATATTTCTTAAACATGTCAGTTTGACTATCTATATCATATCCGATATTAGTAATATAATTTGTCAATGCATCAAGCCAAACATAAACTACATGCTTAGGATCAAAATCCACTGGTATTCCCCAACTAAATGATGTACGTGAAACACATAAATCTTGTAATCCAGGTTTAATAAAATTATTAATCATTTCATTTTTTCTTGCGGCAGGTTGAATAAACTCAGGATGTTCTTCAATGTATTTTTCAAGTCTATCTTGATATTTACTTAATTTAAAGAAGTATGCTTCCTCACATTTTTCTTCAACATCACGTCCACAATCAGGACATTTATCATCTACTAATTGACTTTCTGTCCAAAAAGATTCACAAGGAGTACAGTATAATCCTTTATATTCTCCTTTGTAAATATCCCCTTTATCATACATATATTTAAAAATATGTTGTACTACTTTTTCATGATTTTCATCTGTAGTTCTAACAAATTTATCATAACTTGTGTTCATAATATCCCAAATATTTTTAATTTCACTTGAAACATTATCAACAAATTCCTTAGGACTTATACCAGCTTCTTTTGCTTTAATCTCTATTTTCTCACCATGTTCATCAGTACCAGTTTGAAAATAAACATCATATCCTTTTAATCTTTTAAATCTAGCAATTGCATCAGAAAGAACTATCTCATAAGTATTACCAATATGAGGCTTTCCTGAAGTATATGCAATAGCTGTTGAAATATAAAATTTTTCTTTCATAATTATCCCTCCAAAAAAAAATTACTATAAACATAAGGACGAACAATATCGCGGTACCACCTTATTTTATAATAATTAATATTATACACTTATATAGTTAACGCCTATCTACGTCTATACCTACATATCGATATAGAAGTTCAGAAGCCATACTTTTATAAAAAAATTATACTCATTTTCACCAACAGAGTTCTCTAAAATAATTTTTCTTATAAAGCTCTTCATCAAAACATTTAAAATATGAGAATAATATAACATAAATATATTAAATTAACAAGTTAATCATCTAAATTATCATTTAATAATCTAGAATTATTTAAAGTAAATAAATATCTTTCAGCTTGCTCCTTAGCACTATTCATCAAAGTTGTATCTTTCACTAATATCTTAATATCAACATTTTCAAGTAACTGATTTTTATATGTACTCTTAATCCACTTAGAAATATCAGTAGTAATTTTAGCCTTTTTAACATCATCAGCATCGTCCATGAATATGCAATTTATCTTTTTTAAAATATATTTATCAAGTCCCATAGCTAACTGATCTTTAATAATTTTTTTTATTTGTTTATTTATATTACTAAAATCCTTTTTATTAATTTTAATAACATCACTATTTTTAACAAATTCTGTACTTTCAACCTTACTAGATAATTCAGATACTCTAATAGTTTTTATTTCATTACAACATTTCATAATATATTTTCTATAATTATCAAGAATTTTCTTTAATTCATCAGTATTTAGAATTATTTTGTTTTTCTTTGCTAAATCAAGAAATTTGGCCTTAATTAAATCCATAGAATCTAATGGAGGTGTCTTTAATAATGATTTAATATCTTCATCAACTAAAACATTAGTATTATTTTTGATATTCTCTAATATTGCTTTTCTATAATTATCAATATGTTGAGTCTTTATTTTTTCAAGTTCTTCTTCACTCATTTTTATCCTCCTAGCACAATAAATTTAACAAGTATAAAATAATTAGTCAAGAGCTTTACCAAATTTATCATATAAATTTATCATATATTTTATTTAATAAATCAACTAGATAATAGATAGGATGCTTTTCAAGTTTTATAGTATCTAAAATAATAATTAAATTGCTTCCACGACTAACAAATCTAAACATTGTTGTAATATAAAAGGCATCCATAAATATTTCTTCTGTATCAAGTTTTTCAACAACTTCTTTAGGAAATGTTATCTCTATAGAATTTCTAGTTTCCCTAACATGTTCAATATGTAATTTATTAGCTAACTTCTCAAACCATTCATTATACATATAAATAATAATTTCTTCTGATAATTTACCAAATCTATCCTCTAATTCATTCTTTACACTAGCAAATGATTTTTCATCTTCTATAGTATTAATTAACTTATGAATCTCAATTTTTAAATCATCTTCTGATACATAATCATCAGAAATATGCGTCGCTACATTAATAAGTGGATTTTTATCAGCTATTTCATCTTCTATAACAACTTCATTATTACGACGTTTAACCTCATCATTAAGCATCTTTAAATACAAGTCAACACCTACACTATCAATAAATCCTGCTTGTTCACTTCCCAATATGTCACCTGCTCCACGAATAGATAAATCACGTGTTGCAATAGAAAAACCACTGCCAAGCTCAGTAAACTCTTTTATAACATTAAGTCTCTTAATTGCAGTTTCTGTAAGGGATTTAAATGGTTGATACATTAAATATGCATAAGCAAATTTATTAGAACGACCTACCCTTCCTCTTATTTGATATAATTGACTCAATCCAAATCTATCAGCATCCATTATAATTAATGTATTTACATTAGGTATATCAATACCTGTTTCTATTATTGTAGTACATATTAAAATATCAAACTTATAATTTACAAAATCCATTATAGTATTTTCAAGCTCATTTTTATTCATTTGACCATGAGCAATACTAATTCTAGCATCCGGAACTAAATTTCTTATTCTATTACTAAATTCATCAATAGATTGAACTCTATTATATAATATAAAAACTTGACCATTTCGTGACAATTCTTTATAAATAGCATCTTTTAATATTTGTTTATTTTCTTCAACAACATAAGTTTGAACAGGATACCTATTTACTGGAGGGGTCTCTATTAAACTAAGACTTCTTATTCCAACTAATGACATCTGCAAAGTTCTAGGAATAGGTGTTGCTGTAAGTGTCAAAACATCAACATTAGTTTTATATTGCTTAATTTTTTCTTTATGAGCAACTCCAAATCTTTGTTCCTCATCTATTACAAGCAATCCTAAATTTTTAGGAATAATATCATCACTTAAAAGTCTGTGAGTACCAAATACCATATCAATAGTACCATCTTTAAGACCAGAAATAATTCTTTTTACTTCTTTAGGAGAAGTAAATCTATTAAGTAATCCTATATTTACTGGAAAATTTCTAAATCTAACTTTAGCATTTTCATAATGTTGATTAGAAAGAATAGTAGTAGGACATAAAAATAAAACTTGCTTTGAATCTAAAATTGCTTTAAATGCTGCTACAAAAGCAACTTCAGTCTTACCAAAACCAACATCACCACATAATAATCTATCCATTGGAGATGGTTTTTCCATATCATCTTTAATCTGCTTAATAGCTCTAGATTGATCAGCAGTAAGTTCATAAGGAAAATCATTCTCAAAATCTTTGGACATATCGCAATCAGGTGAAAAAGCAAATCCTTTTTGTGATTCTCTCTCTGCATACAATTTTATTAATTTATCAGCCATATCATTAACTCTAGTCTGAACTCTCTTCTTAGTCTTAATCCACTCAGTACCACCTAATTTATTTACTTTAGGAGTAATTCCTTCTCTTCCAGAATATTTACTTATCAAAGATATTTTTTCAACAGGAATATAAATTTTATCAGTTCCCGCATATAAAAGCTCTAAATAATCTTTAGAAATATTATTATTTTCCAAAGTAACTATACCATTATAAACACCAATTCCATGAACATTATGAACAACATAATCTCCTACTTCTAATTTATTTATATCCTTAATAGCTGATGAATATTTAAACTTAGTATTATACTTTTTTGATGAACTCTTAGCATTAAATAACTCATTAGCAGTTAAAAAAACTAAATTATCATACATAAATCCTTCACTAGCATCACAATCAATAAGATTAACACAATTATTATGTATATCAGAAAAACTAGTTTCAAATAAATTCATATTCAAATGTTTAATAATATTTTTAATTTGAAATTTCTTTAAACAAATAAGAACTGTTTTAGAAGAGTTAATAGAATCATTTATAAATTTGTTAATAGCTTCTTCATTTTCATTAAAATTATTAATAGTTCTAACAGAAAAATCTTTAATATCAGAAATATATTCACTACTTGTTAAATTATTTAATGAGAAAAAATATACAGGAAATTCATGAGTACTAGAAATTTTATTAAAATCAAGCATATAGTCTTTTTCAAAATTTGTATCTTTTTCTATTTTATATTCACTTACTTCGTCCATTATATTAATATAGCTTAACTTTAATTGCTCATAATCTTTGAAAAATACAATTGAATTATCTAAATAATTTGAAATAGACACGACATTTCCATAGTTTGGTAAATACTTTTGTTTACCCGCTTCATCATCATTTACTTTATTTATAGTTAAAAATTCAGAAAATGGTTTTATAAATAATTTTTCTACTGAAGAAATAGACTTTTGCGTGTCGGGATCAAAATATCTAATTGACTCTATTTCATCATCAAAAAATTCAATTCTTAAAGGATTCTCTTCATCAATAGGAAATATATCAATTACAAAACCTCTAACACCAAATTCACCTGTCTTATTAACTAAAGTATCTCTAGAATAGCCTAATGATACAAGTTTTTCTGTAAGAATAGCAGGTTCAATAATATCACCAGTTTTTAATGAAAGAATACTATTTTCATAAACTTTTTTTTCTGGCAAAAAGCGTAAATATCCCATTAAATTTGTTATAACAATACATTTTTCACAAGAAATAATACTATTTATAGTCTCAAGACGATTAATCATTAAGTCTGGTGAAATAGCAAGAGCTTCACTAGTTAAAAAATCATCCATTGGAAATAAAAATACATTATTAGTATAATTACTAAGTGAATTATATAATTTATTAGCCTCAAATAAACTATTTACAACAACTAAACAATTTCTATTTTCTTTAGAATAAACTTTGTTTAAAAGTAAACAAAAAAACTCATCGGTAACATTACATATACCCATGCTTTTTTTTAAGTCAAAATTTAAATAATTATCAAAAAAATTCATATTATCACCTATTCTTACGATTATACTTACTCATTAAATCACCAAAAGGAAGTTCAAAATAATCATCAAGAACATTAAATAATTCTTTATATAAACTTACAAAAATTGTCTTTTCTTCACTTGAAAATGAACCTAATACATAATCTTTAGTATCAACATTACTATTCTTTGAAATACCTATCTTAAGTCGTTTATAATTAGAACTTCCAATTTTATTTTCAATATCTCTTAATCCATTATGTCCACCACAAGAACCATTAGCTTTTAATTTAAAGTTACCAACTTTTAAATCTAAATCATCACTAACTACTAGAATATCAGCAATATCTATTTTAAAATAATCAACAATTTTTCTAACACTATTACCAGACAAATTCATATATGTTTGTGGTTTTAAAAATAATACTTTTTCTCCGTCTATATTTGTTTGTAAAAATAACCCATCAAACTTATTTGACCAAGATACAGTTATTTTTCTATATGATAAATAGCTATCTACAAATGAAAAGCCTACATTATGTCTTGTATTTTCATATTCTTTTCCAGGATTACCTAACCCTACTATTAACTTCATAAAATCACTTCCTATTATGATATTCAGAATATATTACTGACTTAGCAACATTTCTCTCTTTTGCAACTGTCTTAATTGCATCTTTCTCACTCATACCATCATCTACATATAATTTAACATGTTCAAAAACATCCAAATTACTAAAATCTTGTGCTTCTTTATTACCTTCAACAACTAACACAAACTCACCTTTCATTGAATCAACTAAAGGAATAAGTTCACTAATTTTCCCACGAGTTATCTCTTCATGAATCTTAGATAATTCTCTACATATAGCTATGTTTCTATCTCCAAAGACATTTAACATATTTTCTAGTGTCTTTTTTAATCTATGTACTGATTCATAAAAAATAATTGTATAACTTAAACTTTTAAGACCATTTAATTCATTAACCTGTTTTGAACTCTTAGCATTTAAAAATCCATAAAATAAAAATGGTGAAGGTTCAATACCAGATGAAGAAATTGCTGGAACAAAAGCTGTTGCTCCAGGTAAACTAATTACATTAAACCCAGCATTAATAACTCCTCTTGCAACTATATATCCAGGATCACTAATTATAGGAGAACCTTGATCTGTAACAAGTCCTAAGTTATAACCAGCTTGAAGTTTAGAAACAACATAATCAATCATTTTATCTTCATTATATTCATGACAACTAACTAACTTTTTCTTTATATTATAATTTTTTAATAAAATACCTGTATCGCGAGTATCTTCACAAAGAACTTCATCAACACTCTCTAAAGTTTTTAAGGCTCTCACTGTTATATCATCAAGATTACCAATGGGAGTTGGAATTAAATAAAGACTTGCACTATCATCATAACTTTTCTGTATCATCATTTATTACCTCCTGTAATTTTTTATATTCTTCTGTATCATTACCTTCTAAATCATGAAGAATTAGGGGTTTATCAACAACAAGACCACATTTTCCAGCCTTTTGTCCCTCAATCAATACGAGAGTAGAATTAGAATTAATATCATTATATATAAATTTAATTTTCTTTGGCTCTATATTATTTTTCTTAAAACAATCGATTATTTCAATCAATCTATCACTTCTATGAACCATGCAAAAAGTACCATTATCCTTTAATACTCTTTTAGCACAATCAACAACTCCATTTAAATCAATTAATACTTCATGTCTCGCTATCATTTTCTCATAACTTAAATTTTTAATACTTTTTTCTTCATTTTTAAAGTAAGGTGGATTACATAAAACTAAATCAAAAGAGTTACAATTATTATCAGAAAATTCTTTTATATCGGAATTAACAATTTCAATACAATCACTTAACTTATTTTGAATAATGCTCTTTTTTGCTAAATCACATAACTTTTTCTGTATTTCCACTCCAATTATTTGACTTTTAGTTCTTCGAGACATGATTAATGGTACAATAGCATTTCCTGTACAAAAATCAACTATTTTTTTATCTCTTAAACGAATTGTAGAGAAATTAGCTAAAATTATACTGTCTAATGAAAAAGAAAAAAAATCAGTATTCTGATAAATTTTCATATTTTTATATCCTAAAACATCATTTATAATTTCCATTTTTATTATTATCTCCAGATATTTTTATTATTCCTTTTTCTTTTAAATCCACAGAATATGTATTATTAAAAACATCAATTGAAACAACTTTACCAGTTCCTTGAGGTGTTTCAACATTATGTCCAACTTTTGGTAAATTTTTCTTTAAATCTGTATAAATATCGTTTTCATAAGCAAGACAACATAACAATCTTCCACAAATACCATTTATTTTACTAGGATTTAAAGCCAACATTTGATTTTTTGCCATATTAATTGAAACACTATTAAAATCAGTTAAAAACGAATTACAACAAAGCATCAAACCACAAGGACCTATTCCGCCAATTTTTTTTGATTTATCTCTTACACCAATTTGTCTAAGTTCTATTCTAGTTTTATATTTTTGAGCTAATTTTTTAGCCAATTCTCTAAAATCAACTCTATTATCAGACAAAAAAGATAAAATAAGTTGAGAATTATCAAAGTTCATATAAGAATCAATAAAATTCATATCAAGTTCTAATTCCTGACTAATTTTTTTAGCATCTATTAAAGACTTTTCGGAAATAACACGATTTTTTTCTATTTTCTTTTTATCTTCATCTTCTACAATTCGACTTACATTAAACAATGGCAATACTAAATTTTCTTCTTTTTCCTCATATTTTTCTTTTAAAATACACCCAGAAAAAAGACCATTATCTGTTTCAAAAATGATATTATCTCCAGTATTTAATTCTAATGAATTAGGAGATAAATAATAAACAATTTTAGTTTCTGGAACAATTGCAACAACTACTTCTACCATATCTAACCTCCAATTAGCCTACAAAACAAACCATCTAACCATAATTTATAATTAACATTAAAAGAAAGTTTTTGTATTTCTTCTTCAATTACAGAAATAATATATATTAATTTTTCTTCAGACTTATTTTTAAATAAATATTTCAAATCTTCATTAAAATTAACATTAAGTGATAAAGAATTTAAATAGTTTATTATTATATTTTCTGAATCAGTTAACATCTCTTTAGCAATATTTTTATCAGGAATAATATTATTAAATATATTCTTATAGTTAATAAAAAAATTATTAGGATTTAAAACACAATCTAAAAAATCTGCAAATTCATCACTATTAGAAAAATTAAATTCATTTTCTTTTAAAGATAAAATCTGACATCTAGATAGAATTGTATCTAAAACATGATATCTATTATCAGTTAATAATATAGCAATTATTCCATCCTCAGGTTCTTCCAAAAATTTTAATATTGTATTAGCGGACGATGCATTTAATTTTTCTGCTTCTTTTATTATATAGAATCTTTTATCACTATATAATGATTTATTACTATATTCCTTTTGTAAATCAATCATCTGACTCTTCTTTATTATACTAGTATCACTAGAAATAACTCTAATATCAGGATAATTATTATTATCAATCAAATTAATAATTTTATTAGAAGTATTTTGCAACTCATCATAAGATAAATTACATATTATCATTTTGATAAAATCAAAAACATACACTAAATCTTGATCATAATTATCAACTTCAATTAAATAAGCATGAGATACCTTTTTATTTTTTATAATTTCATCAATATAATGAAGATAATTTTTTTTAATTAATGATTCCGACATAGATACCTCCTAAATAAATAATTTAAATAAAACAATAAAAATAACTCCTAAAGTTCCAAAAATACTTATAAATAATATATTAATAAGATTAATAGGAATAAAGACATTAAATTTCATTCCAATACAGTTAAAACTATATATAAATAATGAAGTAACAATAAGTTTAAATGTAATTTTCTTTAATAATCGAAATATATTAATCACCATTATAAATTATGATATTAAATTAAATTTATTCAATTATTTTTCTATCGTTTAAGGCTCTTTCTAAAGTAAGACTATCTACATATTCAATATCTGCACCTATAGGTACCCCACTAGCTAGTCTTGTAACTTTAATATCAAGCCCATCTAAAACTTTTTTTATATACAATGATGTTGTTTCTCCTTCAATACTAGGTTTAAAAGCAAATATAATCTCCTTAAATTTTTCTTTTTCAATCCTATTTAAAAGTTTATCAATTCCTATATCTTCTGGATTAATACCATCAAGTGGAGAAATCAATCCATCAAGGACATGATACTTCCCATTAAACATACCTAATTTTTCAAATAAGAAAACACTTTTACAATCATCGACAACACATAACACATTACTATCACGTGTATCATCAGAACAAATATAACAAAGTTCATCTTCTGTTAATGTATTACAGTTTTCACATTTATGAATCTTATTTTTTACATCATTCAAACACTCAGAAAATAACTCTACTTGCTCCTCTTCTAAATCCAACACAGAAAAGGCCAATCTCTCAGCCGTTTTCTCACCAATACCAGGCAAATATTTAAAAGATTCTATTAAACTTTTAATACTCTCTGGATACATATTAATTCCTAAAATAAACCTGGAATATTACCAAATTTACCCATCTTTGATTCAGTCATTTTATCTATTTTTTTATTAGCATCATTGATTGCTAAAACTAAACTATCTTGTAACATTTCAATATCATCTTTGTCTAATGAATCTTCAAAATCAATTTCAACTTTAACTGCTTCTCTTGTACCTTTCATAGTTACTTTAACCATTGAACTTTCTCCAACAAATTCAGTTTCATCTATTTCATTCTTAATTTTCATCATATCTTTTTGTAAAGCTTGTGCTTGCTTTAACATTGCTTGCATATTCATATATTCATTTCTCCTTTTCTAATCAACTTCTACAATATCGCCAAATAGGCTTACTGCACTACTTGTTATTATATCATCATTCTTTAATTCTTCATAGACTGCTTTTGGTTCTTCCTCAACCTCATATTTAATTCCATTTCGTAAATTATTAATATATTCTTGTTTAACTTTTTCCCAATAATCATCAGAAATAATAGCAATTTTCTTATTTGAATTAGTAATTTTATTATATACATCCTCTATTTTATCAATTATATATAAATTTTGTTTAACATTAGAATCATATTCATAACTAATTATTATTGCATCTGAACTAACAGCTCTTAATTTTCCATCTAAAATTCCACAAACAACATATCCTATTTCTTGATCAAAACTATAATCTCTTAAAACCTCAAAATTATTCATTTCTAATCTTAACAAATTTTTATTAGCAAGGGCTAATGTATTATTAACTCTCACTTTCATTATGTCATCAATATTTATAATTTTAGGATTTTTAGTATCAATATTTTCTTCTGTTATTTCTTCTTTGTTGTAACTTATTTCAACATTGCTATCTTTCATAGATTGTTTTTCTTCAACCACATTATTATCATACTTATTATTTTCTACTACATTATCATTATTAATACTTTCTTCCTTAACTGGAACTTCATTATTATTAGTTAAAGAAACATTCTTGTTTATCTCTTTTACAAAATTACTTTTTTCCACAACTTCTGTTTTCAAATTAACATAATCATTTATAAATTTAAGTAAAAGCATTTCAATATATATTTTAGTATTACCACTTTTCTTTATATCAAACATCTTTTCATTCAAAATATTTACAAAATTTTGCACAATATCTATGGAAAAAGTATATTCTTTATTTGAAATATAATAATTAACCACAATATCTCTTGAAAAATTAATTAATTGAGACATAATTTGAATTAAATTTTTACCTGAATCATTAAATTTAGCTATTGAAGTTAAAACATTAGGTATATTTCCAGATAAAATATCTGAAAGAAAAACATCCATATCTTTACTAGATATTACACCATTTACTTCATTAAAATCATCCATGGTAATTTTATTTTCTGTATAAGAAACAAGTTTATCCAAAGACCCCAATGCATCCCTTAATCCACCATCAGATAATAGAGCAATATTTTCTAAAACATCTTCTTCTACATCAATATTTTCACTAGAACAAACATACTTTAATCTATCAACAATAGCTTTGTCCGATATTCTTTTAAAAGAAAAACATTGACATCTAGATATAATTGTCTCTGGTACCTTTTGAGGATCAGTTGTTGCTAAAATAAAAATAGCATGTTCTGGAGGTTCCTCTAATGTCTTTAATAAAGCGTTAAATGCACCTATAGAAAGCATATGAACTTCATCAATTATATAAACTTTATATTTCAATTCACTAGGAACTAATGAAATTTTATTTTTTAAATCTCTAATTTCATCAACTCCATTATTAGAAGCTGCATCTATTTCTATAATATCAACACAATCTTTTGAAAAAGAAACTTTACATGCAGAGCATTCTTCACACGCAATTCCATCCTTTGAATTTAAACAATTAATATTTCTTGCAAATATTTTAGAAACTGTTGTCTTTCCTGTACCTCTAGGCCCAAAAAACATATAAGCATGTGAAAAATTATGATTTTTTATTGAATTTTTTAAAGTTTTAATTATAGAATCTTGACCAACTACAGAATTAAAATCAACCGGTCTATATTTTCTATATAAAGCATGATACATAAAGATTCCTCCAATCAAGTAGTATTATAACATAAAAAAAAGCAAAGATTTCATTATTTTCTTTGCTTTTTAAAAAAATTGCTTAAAATTTCCTTAGATTTTTCAACACCCAAATTTGTAGTAAAATTTACCACAGAATTTGTGGAATCTTTTTTAAAAATTAAATTTAAAATATCAAAATTTTTCGTATATGAATTTTCACATGCGGAAAAAACATTTTTTATTCTAGCCTGTTTGATAGCACTAGCACACATTGGGCATGGATCTAATGTAACATATATATCACAATTATCTAATCTCCAATTTTTTAACTTTTTAGATGCTTGATTTATTGCAATCAATTCAGCATGAGCTAAAACTGATTGTTTTTCTTCCTTTACATTATATCCAACACCTATTATTTCATTATCTTTAACAATAACTGCTCCTATTGGTACTTCTCCATGCGCAAAAGCTGTTTCAGCATATTCAAAAGCCAAATTTAAATATTTTAAATCCATTTAATTCCTCCAAAATAAAAAGTGCACATGAAAGGAGGATCTTAAGGCTGCTATTTTCCAATCCTGACCTGTTTCAATCACTTTCATTGCACGAATACATTGTATTATAAACTTAATAAAAAGTAAATGTTTTTTTTCTTTTTTTATAAGATAGCTGTAAAAATCTGTTATATTTCTGAACATTTTAAGTTAATTTAAAATTTTTATCTCTATATATAACAAAAACTGTGATTTTTTTATTTTGCAATTTTTAGGTGTTAAAAGTCTTTGCATTTTTATACTTTTTGTGTTGATATTTACTTTCAATCTTCTTTATAATCACATAATATATTAGAATATTAACTTTTGCTGTGGAAAATGTTTCACGTGAAACATTAAAAAATTAAATTTAATTAATACATAGTGCATATATTTGAATTAATAGTTTTGAAATAAATAAAAACAAAGAAAAGCGCTTATATTATACTCGAAAAAAGTTAATTAAACTTTTATATTTAATAAACATTAGTAACTTATAAACTTAACCTGTGAATAGAATGTTTCACGTGAAACATTGAAAGTTGAAAAAAAAAACACATCTTAACATTAATAAAATATCTACTATATTAATAAAGATTTATATAATTTAATCTATCATTTATAAACTTTTATTGTGGAAAAAAGTTTCACGTGAAACTATTACAATATTTAACTTTTTCTGTGAATAAAATATTTCCTGGGAAATAATTTTAAAATTTACATATTTTTACAAATAAATAACTAAATTTTATTAAATAAATGAATAAAAATTAAAAAATGCATTCTCGTAAATTTAGATTATATATTATTCATCTATTAATTCTTAAATTTATTAGAATGCATTTTGCAAATTGTTAATATTTCCCAAATTATTTCCCGGGAAATAATTTTAATTGTTGAAAAAAAGAAGAGATTATTTCTCTTCCTCTATTTCTTGATTTTCGTTATCTAAATTTTCTTCTATATTTTCCTTTTCTACTAAAGCAACAGTTGTAACTTTTTGATTATCTTTTAAGTTCATTAATCTAACACCTTGAGTTGCTCTCTTCAAAGTAGATACTTGTTCAAGTGGTAATTTAATAATTATGCCACTATCTGTCATTATCATTAAATCTAATTGTTCATCAGGTGCTAATGTTTTTAATGAAACCATACTACCATTTTTATCTGTAATATTAAGTGCTTTAACACCCTTACTACCTCTATGAGTTAATCTGTATTCATCAATAACTGTTTGTTTTCCATAACCATTTTCTGTAACAATTAATACCATTTGGTTTGGTTCTACAACTTCTGCACCTACAACTATAGCTCCGTCTAATTCCATACCTTTTACACCAGAACTACTTCTTCCCATAGATCTAACTTCGTTTTCATCGAATCTTACCATACGTCCATTGCTTGCTCCTATGACAATTTCATTTTTTCCACAAGTCTTTTTAACACTTATAAGTTCGTCGTTTTCCTTTAAAACTATAGCAATTTTTCCACCTTTACGAATACTATCAAATTCTTCTATTGGTGTACGTTTTACAATACCATTCTTAGTAGCAAACATTAAGAACTTAGTAGAATCATCATCTTGTTTTACACTTAACATCGAACTAATGTTCTCATCTTTCTCTAATGGTAATAAATTAATTATTGGTAAACCTTTAGATTGTCTTGAGAATTCTGGAACTTCATAACCTTTCATTCTATAAACTCTTCCTTTATTTGAGAAGAATAAAAGATAATCATGTGTATTCATTGATAATATTTTTTCCACAAAGTCTTCTTCATTAGTAGACATACCTTTAATACCAACTCCACCCCTATTTTGAGTTTTGTAAGTATCAGCTCTTAATCTCTTTATATAACCATTATTAGTTAAGTTAATAATTATATCCTCTTCTGGAATTAAAGACTCATCTTCTATATATTCTATTGCTGTCATATCTATATTTGTACGTCTCTCATCACCATATTTTTGCTTTATTTCTAATAATTCATTTTTAATAACTTCTAATATTTTTTCATCACTAGCTAAAATTGATTTTAATTCAGCAATTGTTTTTAATAATTCATTTAACTCATTTTCAATCTTATCTCTTTCTAATCCAGTTAAACGACGTAATTTCATTTCAAGAATTGCATTAGCTTGAATTTCAGTTAATCCAAATCCATCCATTAATCCTTTTCTAGCTTCTTCATCTGATTTAGAACCTCTAATCACTTTAATAACAGCATCAATATTATCTAAAGCTATTTTTAAACCTTCTAATATATGTACTCTCTTTTCAGCAACATCTAAATCAAATTTTGTTCTTCTTATTATAACTTCTTTCTGATAATCAATATATTTTACAATTATATCCTTTAAACCTAATGTTTTTGGAACACCTTGATCAAGCATCAAGAAAATAATTCCATAAGATGTTTGAAATGCAGTATGTTTATATAATTTATTTAAAACAACTTGTGCATTTGCATCTCTTTTTAATGTAATTGTTATTTTAATACCATTTTTTAAGTCTGAATGATAATCAGCAATACCTTCAATAGTCTTATTATGAACTAACTCAGCAACTTTATTTTTTAATTCTAAAGTATTAACACCATATGGAACTTCATCAATTATAATTTGTTGTTTTCCATTTTGTTCTTCAATAGTAGCCTTACTTCTAATAGTAATACTACCTCTACCTGTTTCATATGCTTTTCTAATACCACTATTACCTAGAATAGTTGCTCCTGTTGGAAAATCTGGTCCTTTAATATATTTCATCAAACCATCTAAATCAATATCAGGATTATCAATATATGCTACGCAACCATCTATAACTTCACCTAAATTATGAGGCGGTATATTAGTTGCCATACCAACTGCAATACCAGTAGTTCCATTAACTAAAATATTAGGAAATCTAGAAGGTAAAACTTCAGGTTCTCTTTCACTCTCATCAAAGTTAGGAGTAAAATTAACAGTATCTTTATTTATATTTCTTAATAATTCTAGTGATATTTTAGAAAGTCTTGATTCTGTATAACGCATTGCAGCAGCACCATAACCTTCAATATTACCAAAATTACCATGTCCATCAACAAGCATATATCTGTAAGAAAAATCTTGTGCCATTCTTACCATTGCTTCATAAATTGAAGAATCACCATGTGGATGATATTTACCCATAACGTCTCCAACTATTCTAGCGCTCTTTTTATGAGGTTTATCTGGTGTATAACCTGATTCATACATAGAATATAAAATTCGTCTGTGAACGGGCTTTAAACCATCTCTAAGGTCAGGTAGAGCACGAGCAACAATAACACTCATTGAATACTCTAAAAATGAATCCTGAACCTCTTTTACAATATTATTCTTTTCTAATCTATCCATAAAACCCTCCTAAACATCAAGATTCTCTACATAAGTAGCATTTGTTTCAATAAATTCACGTCTTGGTTCAACTTCTTCACCCATAAGTTTTGAGAAAACTTCATCAGCAGCAATTGTATCATCAACTGTAATTTGTCTTAACACTCTCTTATGTATATCCATTGTAGTTTCATTTAATTCTTCAGCATCCATTTCTCCTAAACCTTTCATACGAGCTATATCATATTTTGTATTAGGAGATAAAGTTGCTAAATATTCATCTCTTTCTTCTTCATTTAAAACATATTTAATAGTTTTTCCATGTTTTATACAGAATAGCGGAGGTTGAGCTGCATATACATGTCCAGCTTCAACTATAGGTCTAAAGAAACGATAGAATAATGTTAATAATAATACACGAATATGACTACCATCAACATCTGCATCTGTCATTATAATTATTTTATGATATCTTAACTTAGATAAGTCAAAATCCTCCCCTATTCCTGTACCAAAAGCTGTAATTATTGTACGAATCTCTTCATTACTTAGTGCTCTATCTAATCTTGCTTTTTCAACATTTAGAATCTTTCCACGTAAAGGTAATATAGCTTGTGTCATACTATCTCTTCCTTTAATTGCAGAACCACCAGCAGAATCACCTTCGACTAAAAATATTTCACTAACAGAAGCATCTTTACTCTTGCAATCAGATAATTTTCCATAGAAATTAGTAACATCTAAATCACCTTTTCTACGAGTTAATTCTCTTGCTTTTTTAGCAGCAACTCTTGCTCTACTTGCAGTCATAGATTTTTCAACTATTATTTTTGCTTGATCTGGATTTTCCATTAAAAATCTCTCTAAAGCTTGTGAAAATATTTTATCAGCTATTCCTCTTACTTCACTATTACCTAATTTTGTCTTTGTTTGACCTTCAAATTGAGGATTAGGATGTTTAACAGAAATAATCATAGTAAGACCTTCTCTTACATCATCACCAGTAAGAGGATCATCTTTTTCTTTTAATATTCCTGTACTAGAAGCATATTTATTAAGAATTCTTGTTAATGCTCGTCTAACACCATCTTCATGAGTACCACCTTCTGGAGTAATAATATTATTTACAAAAGAATAAATACTCGCATTATATGATTCATTATATTGTAAAGCAACTTCTACTTTAATATCATTTTCTTCTCCTTCTACATTAATTATTGTTTCATGAATTGGAGTTTTATTTTTATTAAGCATAGTTACATATTCAATTAATCCACCTTCATAGTGAAAAGAATCTTTTTTATCAGGTTCTCTATCATCATATAAAGATATTCTTAAACCTTTATTTAGATAAGCTAATTCTTGTAATCTTGTTTTTAAAACATCATAATCATAAACTGTTGTTTCTGTAAATATTTCATCGTCTGGTAAGAAGTGAACTGTTGTACCAGTTCTATCTTCATCACAACTATCAATTACTTTTAAAGCATCATCTGGATGTCCACCATGACTAAAACGTTGATAATAAACATTTCCATTTTTATAAACTTTTACTTCTAACCAATCACTTAAAGCATTAACAACACTAGCACCTACTCCATGAAGTCCACCAGATACTTTATATCCTCCTCCACCAAATTTTCCACCAGCATGTAATACTGTATAAACTGTTTCAACAGTACTTTTTCCTGTCTTTGGATGAATATCAACAGGAATTCCACGACCATCATCTTTTACTATAATACTATTATCTTTACATATAGTAACTTCGATATGTGTACAATAACCTGCTAAAGCTTCATCAATTGCATTATCTACTATTTCCCATACTAAATGATGTAATCCCTTAGAACTTGTACTACCTATATACATACCAGGTCTTTTTCTAACAGCTTCAAGTCCCTCTAAAACTTGAATAGCAGAAGAATCATACTTTGCTTCTACTTTCTCACTCATCAACACTACCTACTTTCTTTCTACATTCCCATTATTAACATTGAAAATGTATGCATTTTCTACATATTTTTTATTAATATTTCTTAGATCTGTTGTAGTAATTATACTTTGAACATCATCTAAATTAATAATTTTCAATAACTTATTCCTCTTTTTTATATCTAATTCACTAAAAATATCATCTAATAGTAGAACTGGAGAAGTACCAGTAAACTCTTTAAATATAGGAATTTCTGATATTTTAAAAGATAAAATAGCTAATTTTTGTTGTCCTTGAGAACCATAATATTTTAAATCATTACCTTTATATTCAAAATAGAAATCATCTCTATGAGGACCATATATAGTCATACCATAGTTAAGTTCTTTTAAATAATTTTTCTTAAATGTATGTTTTAACTTTTTTCTTATATTTTCAGAATCATAATCATTAATTTGAATATTAGGAACATATTTAACAACAATACCATTATCATTTGATATATCTTTATAATATTTATCTATATATATATTTATAAAATCAATATATTCTTTTCTTTTTTGATAAATATATGTTGCTTTCTCTATTAATTTATCAGTTATTATATCCAAATAATTAATATCTGCAATACTATTATTAAATAATATCTTCAAATATTCATTTCTCGTTTTTAATAATTTATTATATTCATTATAAATTTTTATATAACTTCTAGATAATTGAGATAACTGAATGTTAAGTAAATTCCTACGAACATTAGGAGAACCTTTTATTATTTCTAAATCATCAGGAGTAAAAACTATTACATTTAGATTTGTTATATAATCTGCTATTTTTCTAATAGTATTTTTATTAACTTCTAATTTTTTTTCTTCTTCAGAAATAACAATAGATAATTTGGTAATAATTTTATTATTTTTTATTGTTCCATTTAATGAACATTTATTTTTACCAAACTGTATTATATTTGGACTATTTCCTACTCTATGTGATTTAGTTAGAGCTAAAATAGTAATTGCTTCAAGAATATTAGTTTTACCTTGAGCATTATCTCCAACAAAAATATTCATCTTATCATTTAAAGTTATATTACATTTTGAATAATTTCTAAAATTAAGTAAGTTAATTTTTCTAATTATCATTTTAAACCGCTAAAAAGACACATACATAAAATTACCCCCTAACATGGTATTCCTATACATACACGTATATTATACCATAAATAGCCCTATTTAAGCAGAAAAAAATAGCTAAATTAGCTATTTTTTCTTTTTGATAACACATTTTTTAACCTCGTTGCTCTAGCAATTTGATTTTCCATTGATCGAAGTGAGCACGGAACTATAATTTCCTTCTTATTGTCAAAAACAATTCTCGTATTGCTCTCATCTACTCTATAGATATTTTCGACTCTTCCAACAGAAATCCACGCACAATCGTCAGCTCTAGGCGATGTTGTAGGAAATGCTATTAATTCATTTGTATCAGCAATAACTATTGGCACTTTATATTCGGCTCCTAGTATTTCTTTAGCTCCCTTCTTTCTGCCTTCATAGCTACTACCAAAATATTTACAACTATCTTCCATAATACTTAAAGGATTATCATCAATTATATAACGACTATCATCTTCATATATTAGGCTAGACTCCTTTCCGTTTGGCAAAATTGCCAATGTTCCCTTATTAAACTCGTATAAATTCTTGTTATTTAACATATTATCTTTTCTCCCCCAAAACAAGAGCTAATCTGCTCTTGCATAATAATCATATAACAATAAGTTTTACACTTTTGTAGAATTTTGACGAAAGAACACATAAAATTTTCTTTCTATATAAATTATTAGTAATTTTTATAATTTTTTTGCAAAAAAAAAGAGAAATTTAAATTTTTCTCTTAATATGTTCTAATTGGTAAAACTAATTGAGTTAAAGTTTCGTCTTCTGTTGATTTTATAAGGATTGGTTTTACTTCTCCTACAAAATGTAAATCAACAGTTTCTGTTGAAAAACTCTTTAAAGCTTCCATCATATATTTAGCACTAAATGAAATCTTAATATCTTCACTATTATTTTTAGAAATACTCATTTTTTCTTCTACACGACCAATTTCTGCAGAACTACTTTTTAATGTTAATGTATTTCCTTCAGTTTCTAAAGTAACTATATTCTTTTCTTTATCACTAGTTAAAATACTTACACGGTCAATTACACTATAGAAATCATTTAAATTAGTACTTACTACTAAATAAGAATCATCAGGTAAAAGATTTGCAGTATTAGGATATGTTCCATTAATTAAACGAGATTCAAATTTTAAATTACCATTTTTAAATAAAACTTTATTATTAAAGATATGAACCTCAACATCTTCACTATCATCACCTAAAATTTTTGTAAATTCAATTAAGTTATGACTTGGAATTACAATATTATAATTTTCTTCACTTGCTTTTTCTAATTTAACTATTTTTCTAGCTAAACGATATGAATCTGTAGAATTACATTCAAGAATATCCCCTACTATATTAAAGTTAATACCAGTTAAAACAGGCTTACTTTCTTCATTAGATGTTGCAAATGCTGTTTGATTAACAATACTTTTTAAAACACCAGCATTGATATTAATTTTTTTCTTACTTTCTTCTAAACCAACATTTGGATATTCTGATTCACTAATACCATTTAAATTAAATTCACTATTTTCTGTGTAAATTAATATTTTTAATTCATCAATTACTTCTACATTTATATATTGGTCAGGTAATTTTCTAACTATATCTAATATATATTTACCTTGAATAATAATACTACCTTCGCTATCTATTTTAAATTCATCATCATTTACAGATTCAATAGTAGTTTGAATAGTAATATCGTTATCACTTGCTGTTAAAGTAAGTTTTTTCTTTTTTAATTCAAATTTAATACCTGCAAGAACTGGAATTAAATTTTTAGTAGATATTGCTTTTGATACTTTTGATAAAGCGTCTAATAATAAATCTTTTTTAATTGTAAATTTCATATATTATTCCTTCTTTCTTATTTATATTTATATTATAGCTGTGGAAAAAGTTGAAAACTCAAAAATTGTCTTATTTTTCAACAAAAATGTATCCACATAACCTGTGGAAAAACATCTTAAAACTCACATGTTTTTCACAACCCCAATATCTTTCTTTAATTTTTCTATTATATTAGCTAAATCTTTATTAACTTTAATTTCATTTTCAATTTTTTCAACCGAATGCATTACTGTAGAATGGTCTTTGCCACCAAATTCCGTACCAATCTTAGGAAAACTCTCATTTGTCATTACTCTACATAAATACATAGCAATTTGCCGTGGAAAAGAAATATTTGAACTTCTCTTTTTACTTCTTATGTCATCAACTGTAATTTGGAAATATTCAGATACTATTTTTTGTATTCTATGAATATCATTTTTCTCCCCTATTCCTTTACTAATAAAGTCTTTCAAAGCATCAATTGCTAAATCAAGATTAATTTTTTCTTTTCCCATAATAGTTGAATATGCAATTAATCTAGTAATAGAACCTTCTAGATTTCTAACATCTGGTCCTATATTTGATGCAATATACTCTATTACATCATCTGGTATTTCTTGCTCAACGTTTTCTGCAACTATTTTTTTCTTTAAAATTTCCATTCTAAGTGAGAAATCTGGTGGGAATATATTAACCGTTAATCCCCAGCAAAACCTTGTCCTTAAACGATCTTCTAGTAATTTTAAATCATCAGGAGATCTATCTGATGAAATAATGATTTGCTTATTATCATTATATAAATTATTAAATGTATGGAAAAATTCTTGTTGTGATTGCGTTGCTCCTCCTAAAAATTGAATATCATCGATTAGTAAAACATCTATATTTCTATATTTATCTTTAAAGAAATCAACGTAATTAAAATTAGTTCCTTTATCATCTTTTCTTGTGGATTTTACAAATTCTTCTCTAAATTGTTCGCTTGTAACATAAAGGACTCTTTTATCAGAATTTTCAACTATATAGTTTCCTATAGCATGCATTAAATGTGTCTTCCCTAACCCACTATTTCCAAATAGAAATAAAGGATTATATATTTTTCCAGGGTTTTCTGCTACAGAAAGTGCAGCTGCTCTTGCGAATTTGTTTGTATTTCCTACAATAAAATTATCAAAAGTATAGTTTTTCTTTAAATTAGAATTAATATTAAATTGTTTATTAGGTGGTGATTTATCTTCTAATTTTTTCTTTTCTTCTAGCATTTCTTTTTCAACTATAATTGTGGATATTTCTTCTTCTAATAAAAACAAAAGTTCATATGAAGAATCAGTTAATTCATTTAGTTTGCTAGATATTGTCTCATAATAATTCTCTTGTAAATGTTTTTTGTGAATTGGCATAGGAACTATTATATAAGCTTTTTCATCTTTTAGTTCATATAATTTGGTTTCCTTAAACCAGGTTTGATAAGAGATGGATGAGATTTCATCTTTTATTTGTTCAAGTATTTTAGACCATAAAATATCTACATTCAAGTTACCATCTCCCCATAAGTAATAATCAATCAAACCTATTCTACATTAAAATAATTAAAAATGAAAGTAAAAAAACATAAAAAAAACAAATTAATTTTGTAGATTAAATTTGATGTGTCGATATATACAATAACATATTTTTTCATTTTATTAAATAAAAAAATAATTAAATTTTTTTTAGTACAAAATTAGGGTACTTTTCAACATAATTTTACACTTCAAAAAAATCAAAAAAATAGCATTCGACATTTTCCACCAATATTCCACAAAGTTTTCAACAATTGAAGTGTATATATAATAAGGATAAAAATAAGTTTTCCACATTTTCCACAGAAAAGTTATTAATAGGGTATAAAAAAGTTTTAAACAAACTTGTGGAAATTGTTAATAACTAAAAAAATAATTAAAATAAATTAAAAAAAGAATAAATTAACAACTTTTATTTGACAAAATCACAATTATATTATTATAATAATGTAGATTTATGTCTGGAGGTGGAACAAATGAAGAGAACATATCAACCAAACAATCGTAAAAAATCAAAAAAATTAGGATTTTTTGCACGTAAGAAAACAAACATTTTAAATCGTCGTCGTCGTAAAGGACGTAAAAGTCTTTGCAAATAAAAATACCGCTGCTAAAAAACAGTGGTTTTTTACTATAAAAAGATAGGAATAGGGATATTATGAGAAAAACATACATAGTAAAAGAAGCAAAAGATTTTGAAAATATAATAAAAAAAGGAAAATGTCGTAAAAATCAAAGCTTTGTAATACATTTTAAGAAAAATAATTTACCATATGATAAATATGGAATATCTGTTAGTAAAAAATTAGGTAATGCTGTTTTTAGAAACAAATATAAAAGAAAAATACGAAGTATTATAGATAATTATAGAAAACTATATAATAATGGAGAAGATTATATTATAATATTAAGAAGAGGCGGAGTAGAGAAGTCGTTTCAAGATTTAGAAAGAGATTTTTTAAATCTTATGAAACGTTAGTGTAGAAAGGAAAGCAAGGATGAAAAAAAACAAAAAATTCAAAATAGTAATAGTATTGTTACTTTTATTATTAACAACAGGGTGTACAAAGACATTAACAGATAGTGATAAGAAAGCTGTAAAAAATGAAACAACAGGTCAAACATTAACAGAGAACATATTATGTAGACCAACAAATAAGGAAACAATAAAACTTTATGAAAAAAATAAAGTTAAAATTGATAAATTACCTGAATGTAAAGATTTCAATATAACTTCTGGTAAATATGAAGGTTTATGGACAAGTTTATTTGTAAAACCATTAGCTTTTATACTAATATGGTTAGGAAATCTAGTTAAAAACAATGCAATATCAATTATTATTGTAAGTTTAGCTATAAGATTAATTGCATTCCCATTAACAAAAAAGACTGCAATGCAATCTGAGTTAATAAAAAAAGCACAACCAGAATTAAACAGAATTCAAAAAAAATATGCTAATAAACAAGACCAAGAGTCAATGATTAAACAAAATCAAGAAATTATGATGGTATATCAAAAATATAAAATAAATCCTATTTCAGGATGTCTATTTGCTTTTATACAATTACCAATATTTATTGCATTTTTTGAAGCAATTCAAAGAACACCAGTAATCTTTGAAGATAAATTCTTAGGATTACAACTTGGAACAACACCTGCAATTGGTATTACATCAGCAACATTCTATGCATATTTAATTATAATGATAATAATTGGAGCAACAACTTTCTTCTCATTTAAACTAAACTCAACAGGAAACATGGAAGACCCATCAATGAAAATGATGCCAACTATGATGACTGTGATGATTATTGTAACTGCCTTATTCATGCCATCAGGTTTAGGAATATATTGGGCTACATCAAATTTATTTACAATAGTTCAAAATGTAATGGTTAAAAGGAGTAAAGAAGTAAATGGAAAAGCATAAATATAGTGGAAAATCTAAAGAAGAAGCAATCAAGAAAGCACAAGAAGAATTACAAGAATTAGAAAGTAATTTATTTATTAGAGAAATATCAGAAACAAAAGCAGGCTTATTTAAAAGTAAAAAAGTAGAAATAGAAGTAATTGAAAAAAGAGAAGTTGTACAACATATTAAAGAATACTTAATAAAAATATTAAAATCTATGGGAATCACAGCAAATATTGAAATAAAAAATAAAGATGATGTTCCAAAATATATAATCTATTCTGATAATGATGGAATTTTAATTGGAAAGAATGGAAAAAATTTAAAAGCCTTATCAATGGTAGTTGCACAACATCTTAATACAGAATTATCAAGAACTTATAAATTTACAATAGATGTTAATGATTATCAAGAAAGAAGAGAAAAATCATTAGAACATCTTGCAAAAAGAGTAGCAAAAGAAGTTTCAGAGACAAAAATTGAAGCAAAACTTGATTCGATGAATTCTTATGAAAGAAGAATAATACACAATGCTTTAACAAACAATAAAAAGGTTTATACAGAAAGTGAAGGGGAAGAACCTAACAGATATGTTGTAATTAAACCAAAAGAAGAAAAAGAGTAGATTTCTCTTCTTTTTTTGTTTATACTGAAAAAGATATGTTATAATAACAAAGAAAAAAGGAGGTATACCATGAATGATACAATATGTGCAATTGCTACAAGTCAAGGAGTAGGAGCGATTGCAATAATAAGGGTTAGTGGAGAAGATTCTATAAAAATTGTTAATAAAATATTTAAAGGTAAAGATTTAGAAAAAGTTGAGTCTCATACAATAAATTATGGTCATATTACTGATGGAGATAAAATAATAGATGAAGTCTTAGTTTCAGTAATGAAAGCGCCAAAAACATTTACAGCAGAAGATACAGTAGAAATAAATACTCATGGTGGAATATCTCCAACTAATAAAGTCTTGGAATTATTGTTAGAAAATGGATGTAGATTAGCAGAACCTGGTGAATTTACTAAAAGAGCCTTTTTAAATGGAAGAATAGATTTATTAGAAGCGGAAGCAGTAATGGATATGATTAATTCTAAAACTGATGCACAAAGACAAATGGCAATAAATCAAATCGGTGGAAAAGTATCAGACCTAATAAATAGTTTAAGAAGTGACATGGTTCAAATAATATCGAATATAAATGTAAATATTGACTATCCAGAGTATGATGATGTTGATATCATTACAAATGAAATATTAATTCCAAAAATAACAAGTTTAAAAGCGAGAATAGAAAAAATATTAAAAGAATCTGAAAATGGAAAAATAATTAAAGAGGGTATAAAGACTTCCATTGTAGGAAGACCAAATGTAGGAAAAAGTTCACTTTTAAATGCTCTATTAGAAGAAGACAAAGCAATTGTCACAGATATAGCAGGAACAACAAGAGATATTGTAGAAGGACAAATTACAATTAATGGTATATTGCTAAATATGATAGATACGGCAGGTATTAGAAAAACTGAAGATAAGATAGAAGCAATAGGTGTTGAAAAGAGCTTTAAAATGATAGATGATTCAGAACTAGTGTTACTAATGCTTAACAATAATGAAAATTTATCAAATGATATAAAAGAAATAATAGAAAAAATAAAAGAAAAACACTATATAGCAATAATAAATAAAATAGATTTAGAAAGTAAATTAAATAGAGATGAACTAGGTATACCTTTAGATAAAATTGTTGAAATAAGTGTAAAAGAAAACAAAGGAATTGACGATTTAAAAGAAAAAATAGTAAAAATGTTTAATATAGATGAATTAGAAACAAAAGATCCAACATATTTAAATAATTCTAGAAGTATTAGCATTTTAAAAAGATGTTTGAAATCTATTAATGACATTGAATATGGATTAAAAAATAACATGCCAATAGATATGATAGAGTTAGACATAAAAAATATTTGGGAAGAACTAGGAACAATAAATGGAACAACATATGAAGAAGAATTATTAGATGAGATGTTCCAAAGATTTTGTTTAGGAAAGTAATAGAAGGTGATAAAATGTATGAAATAATAGTTGTTGGCGGTGGTCATGCAGGATGTGAAGCTGCTCATGCCTGTGCTAGAAAAGGGCATAAAACTTTATTAATAACAAGCAACATAAAAAATATAGCAGATATGCCATGTAATCCTCATATTGGAGGAAGTGCAAAAGGAATCGTAGTAAGAGAAATAGATGCATTAGGTGGAGTAATGGGACGTGTTGCAGATAAAACACATTTACAAATTAAAATGCTAAATAGTGCAAAGGGTCCTGCTGTTCAATCATTAAGAGCACAAGGAGATAAAATTGCTTATCCAAAAGAAATGTTAAAAGAGTTAAATAGTCTTGAGAACTTAGAAATAAAAGAAGCAATGGTAGAAGATTTAATAGTAGAAGATGAAACAGTTAAAGGTGTAATCTTAGAAGATGGAGAAAAAATAGAAAGTAAAGCTGTAATATTAACAACAGGAACATATTTAAAAGCTGATGTATTAGTAGGAAATACTAGAACAAGACAAGGTCCGCACGGAGAGAAACCATCAAATCATTTAAGTGATAAATTAAAAGAATATGGTTTTAAAATTATTAGATTAAAAACAGGAACACCTCAAAGAATTGATAGAAAAACAATAGATTTTAGTAAAACTAAAGTAGAGCCAGGCGATGATAAATTACTTACTTTTAGTTTTGATTTAGAACCATGCTATAAAATAGAAGATCAATTACCTTGTTATTTAACATATACAACTCAAGAAACGCATCAAATAATAAGAGATAATCTAAAAAAATCAAGTATGTATGGTGCTCTTGATGATATAGAAGGAATAGGTCCAAGATATTGCCCTTCAATTGAAGATAAAGTTGTAAGATTCTCAGATAAAGAAAGACACCAATTATTTTTAGAACCAGAAAGTAAATATTATGATGATATTTATGTACAAGGATTTTCTACATCTATGCCACCGGAAATTCAAGAGAAAATGGTACACAGTCTACCAGGTTTAGAAAATGCTAAAATATTAAAATATGGTTATGCAATAGAGTACGATGCAATATACCCAACTCAATTGAATGCATCACTAGAAACTAAGATTTTAAATAATTTGTATACTGCAGGACAGATTAATGGAACTAGCGGATATGAAGAAGCAGCATGTCAAGGTTTAATGGCAGGAATAAATGCAAGTTTAAAATTAGAAAACAAAGAACCATTAATTTTAAAAAGAAATGATGCATATATTGGAGTTTTAATAGATGACTTAATTACAAAAGGAATTAGAGACCCATATAGACTATTAACAAGTAGAGCAGAATTTAGATTATTATTAAGAAGTGATAATGCAGATTTAAGATTAAGAAAATATGGTTTTGAAGTTGGTATGATTGATAATGAACAACTAAACAGACTAATTGAAAAAGAAAATAAAATTCAAGAGTTAAAAGAATTCTTAAAAGAGAATAAGTTAAAAATAACTGAAGAAGTAAAACAAGAATTTGAAAAAAATAATTATCAAGTTCCAACAGCAACAATGACTTTAGAGCAACTTATAAAAAGACCAGAATTAAACATGAATTTCATAGGTAAATTTATAGAAATACCATATCAAGATGAAATAAAAGAACAAGTAGAAATAAATCTTAAGTATGAAGGATATATTGCAAAAGCATACAAAGAAGCAGAAAAAATGTTAAAATTAGAAAAAAAACAAATTCCTGAAGATATAGATTATGATGATATAACTAATATTGCATCAGAAGCTCGTCAAAAATTAAAAGAAGTAAGACCAAAAACAATAGCTCAAGCTATAAGAATAAGTGGAGTAAATCCTTCAGATATATCAATTCTTTCAGTATATTTAAAAAAGGAATACAATAAAAATGAATAAAGAAGAATTTATAGAAGCAGTTGAACAATTAAAAATAGATTTAACAGAAGAAAAATTAGAACAATTAAATAAATTTTATAATTTATTAATAGAATGGAACAAGAAAATAAATTTAACAAGGATTGAAAAGGAAGACGAAGTTTACTTAAAACACTTTTATGATAGTTTAACTATTGCAAAAATTGTTAATTTATCAGAAAAGAAGACATTATGCGATATTGGAACAGGCGCAGGTTTTCCAGGAATAGTTTTAAAAATTGTTTATCCAAATTTAAAAATTACATTAATAGATTCTTTACAAAAAAGAGTAAATTATCTAAATGAAATAATAAAAGATTTAGGACTTGATAATATTGAAGCAATTCATGTACGTGGAGAAGACTATAAAGGTCAATATGATGTTGTCACATCACGTGCAGTGGCAAATATAGAAAAACTATTAGGCTATACAATGCATTTAGTTTCACCAACTGGAATTTTTGTTGCTATGAAAGGTGATATAGAAAAAGAACTAACACCTGATGTTAAGAAAAAAATCGAAAAGAAATATAAAATAGAAAAAATCGAAAAATTTCTATTACCTAAAGAAAATAGTAATAGAAGCTTAATTGTTATTAAAAATAAATAGAACATGTCAAACAGATATGTTCTTTTTAAAAACTATTGAAAGAAAAATTAAAATAAACTATAATGATAATATAGGGAAAATAAAAGTAAATAAATGAAAAATGATAATAGAAAGGGGAATGACTCATGTTTAATACAGAAAAAGATGAGGTTGTACAACTATATTTAGACGATATTATTCCAAATAGATTTCAACCTAGAGAAATATTTGATGAAAGAGCATTAAAAGAGTTAGCGGTTTCTATAAGAGAACATGGTGTTATTCAACCAATAATTGTAAGAAGTGTTGCAAACGGAAAATACGAGATAATAGCAGGAGAAAGAAGATACAAAGCATCAGCATTAGCTGGATTAACAAAAATTCCTGCAATAATAAGAAATTTAGATGATAAAGAAAGTTCAAAAGTCGCATTATTAGAAAATTTACAAAGAAAAAATTTAAACCCAATAGAAGAGGCTAGAACATATCAAAAGATTCTTGAAATTGATCAAATGACACAAGAAGAATTAGCAAAAACAATGGGTAAGAGTCAATCTGCAGTAGCAAATAAATTAAGATTACTTTCATTACCAGATGCTATACAAAATGCTCTTTTAAAAGAACAAATTTCTGAAAGACATGCAAGAGCACTTATAAATGTACCAGATACAAAGAAACAAAAAGATTTATTAAAAAAGATAATTGACAACAAAATGAGTGTACGTGCAGTAGAAGAAGAAATTAAAAAATTGTATCCAAAAGATACAAAGAGTGGAAATGATGTTCCATTGATGCCACAGGACCAAGTTGCTTCAGCATCAGCTTTTGTTAATAGTAATCCTTTAATACCAACTGCAGAGTTACCACAAGATGAATCAAATTTCGGAAAGGTTACTATTGCACCACCAGAAGGAGAGGAGATGCCTACGGGTAAATTTATAAATTATGGAGAAATAGGAAAAGAAAAAGATGAAGAGCCAACTATACCAAATATTCCAAATTCAGTTACATCAATAGATGTTAATACCTTAAGAAATAATACTAACGATATTAATTCTGGAAATAATGGTTCATCATTAGATAATTTATTAAATATTGGAGGACAATCAAGTTTTATAACTCCAGCAGAAAAAATAGTTAAAACAGATACATTTGATAAAGAAAATAAATCAAAAGACTATTTCAGTACAGCAGATTTATCAGCATTAAATATTCCACAAGAAACATCTAATATCGTTCCAATTAACAATGGTATGATTCCAACTTCAAACGTTGCTGAAGAAAATTATACAATAGAAGAAGCAACAGAAAAGATTAGAGAATTAGTAAATGATTTAAAAGAACATGGTGTTAATATAAATACTGATGAAATGAACTTTGAAAAGTCTTATCAAATTATCATAAAATTATATAAAGACAATAAATAAGTGGAGTTTAAAAACTCTACTTTTTTTATTAAAAACATTTAAAAATAATATATTATTTGATACAATATACTAGTAAAATGGAAAATGGGTGATTAGATGGGAAAGGTTATATCGTTAGTTAATCAAAAAGGTGGAGTAGGAAAAACTACCACAAGTATTAATCTTTCTGCATCATTAGCAGTATTAGGGAAAAGAGTTTTGTTAATAGATTTAGACCCTCAAGGAAATACAACTACTGGTGTAGGAATAAATAAAGGAGAAATAGAAAAAAGTATATATGATGTTTTAATTGGAGAGTGTAATGCAACAGAAGCTATGATTAAAACAAAATACAAAGGATTATATGTTCTACCAGCAACAATAAATTTAGCAGGAATTGATGCTGAATTATTAGAAAAAAGTAGAACACAAAATGGATTTAAAAAAGGTGAACAATTAAAAAATAGTTTAGCAGACCTAAAGGATAGTTTTGACTATATTATAATAGATTGTCCACCATCTCTAGGTGTAATTACAACCAATGCGTTAACAGCATCAAACTCAGTAATCATCCCCGTACAATGTGAATTCTTTGCATTAGAGGGAATTACTCAGTTATTAAAAACAATAATGTTGGCTCAAAAAGGATTAAATCCAACATTAGATATAGAAGGGGTACTATTGACTATGTTAGATTCAAGAACAAATCTTGGGTTTGAAGTTGTAGAAGATATAAGAAGATTCTTTAAGGAAAAAGTATATAATACAATAATACCAAGACTTGTAAGATTAACAGAAGCTCCATCTCATGGAGAACCAATAGTAGCATATGACCCAAAAAGTAGAGGGTCAGAAGCCTATATCAATCTAGCAAAGGAAGTGATTGAAAGAAATGAAGGAAATGGAAATAAATAATATTCATGAAAATGAACACGAAGGAGAAATACCTAAAAGAAGAGCGTTAGGAAGAGGTTTGGAAGAATTATTTAGTAGTGAAGTACTTGATTATAGTTCAGTTGAAAAACAAATTGTAGAAGAAACATCAAAAGATGAAATAGTAAACATAAAATTAAGTGAACTTAGAAGTAATCCATATCAGCCAAGAAAAATTTTTGATGAAAAAGCTTTGGAAGAACTTGCTAATTCAATTAAAGAACATGGCGTTTTCCAACCAATAATTGTAAAAAAATCAATTAAAGGCTATGAAATAATAGCAGGTGAGCGAAGAGTTAAAGCATCACTTATGGCAGGGTTAACAGAAATTCCAGCAATTGTTAGAGATTTTAATGATACTCAGATGATGGAGATTGCTTTACTTGAAAACTTACAAAGAGAAAACTTAACAGCTATAGAAGAAGCCAATGCTTATAAAAAATTACAAGATACTCTTGGTTTGACACAAGAACAATTAGCAAATAGACTTGGAAAAAGTAGAAGTCATGTAACTAATATGTTAGGTCTTCTAAATTTACCAGAAACAATCCAAAGTGATATAAATGATAAAAAAATCACTATGGGACATGCAAGAGTTCTAAGTAAATTACAAGATAAAGTACAACAAGCAGAATTAGAAGAAAAAGTAATTTCAGAAGGAATGAGTGTTAGAGAATTAGAAGAATTAACACAAGCTCCAAAAATAATAAAAACAAACCCACAGAAACCAAAAATAAGAGAAAATAATGAATATAGTTACTTACAAGAGGAGTTAAGTGAAAAATTAGGAACAAAAGTTATAGTTAAGAAAAATAAATTAGAAATAAGTTTTGTTAATGGAAATGATTTAAATAGACTATTAGAATTAATGCATATAGAGGTTGGAAAGTAAAATGCTTGATATATTAGGGTTTAAAATAAATATTATTCAATTAATATTACCAATTGTATATATAACAGTTGGTTCAATATTATTTAGAGTATTAAAAAAATTAATATTAAGAGCAACGACTAAGAAAACCTTTATTAGGAAAGAACAACAACAAAAAATTAAAACTATAAGAAGCTTAATAGTAAACATAATAAAATATACAATAGTAATAATAGTACTTCTAGCAATACTTGCTAACTTTGGTATAAATGTAAAATCAATTTTAGCAGGACTAGGTATTGGAACTGCTTTAGTAGGACTTGCATTTCAAGATTTAGCAAAAGACCTTATTGCAGGATTCTCTATCATTACAGAAGGAGAATATGAAGTAGGAGATACTATAGAAGTAGATGGATTTATGGGTGAAGTCGTTTCCATAGGTTTAAGAACAACAAGAATTAAGAATTTTAAAGGTGCTACAAAAATAATAGCAAATCATTACATGGACAATTTAATAAATTATAGTAATAATAATTCATTAGCAGTTGTTGATGTTGGTATAGCATATGAAAATAATGAAGATGAAATAGAAAAAGTATTTGATAAATTATTCAAAAGACTTAATGGTAACATAAAAGATGCTACAAAAGATTTAGAATTATGGGGTGTAAATGAACTTGCTGATTCATCAGTAGTCTACAGAGTCGTAGTAGAAACTAACCCAACTAAACAATTTGCCGTGGAAAGATTTTTAAGAAAAGAAATAAAAAAGGAGTTTGATCAAGCAGGAATAAAGATTCCTTATCAACAAATCGAGGTGCATAATGGAAAATAAAGATTATAAGTTAGGTTCGATTGTAATCATGAAAAAGCAACATCCATGTGGCACAAATGAATGGGAAGTAGTTCGGGTAGGAGCGGATATAAAAATAAAATGTTTAAATTGTGGAAGAACAGTTTTAATTCCTAGAATAGACTTTAATAAAAAACTGAAAAAGATTAAAGATGTAGGAGGAGAAACATGTTAGAAAAACCAAAATTAAAATTAAAAAAATTTTATTTTCATCCAATAACCGTATTTATATTTTTAACATTCTTTGTAATGGCACTGAGTGGAATACTTTCACTTTTTCAAGTACAAGCAACTTACAATACAATTAATAGTAATACACATGAGTTAGAACCTGTATTACTTTCAGTAGAAAATTTATTTTCATTCGATGGATTAAAATTTCTAATAAGTAATGCAGCAGTTAATTTCTTAAGTTTTGCTCCTTTAGGAACATTATTAATATCACTTATTGGATTAACAATAGCTGAAGGAACAGGATTTATTGAAATGCTAACAAAAAGACATATAAGTAAAGCAAATAAATATGTCTTAACATTTATAATTATATTAATATCAACTATATCTTCATTAATAAATGAAGTAGGATATGCAATATTAATACCATTAGTTGCATTAATATACTTTATAAATAATAGAAATCCAATTTTAGGAATAGTTACAGCATTTTGTGGAGTATCATTTGGATACGGTGTATCAATATTTGTAGGTTCTACAGAAGTAAACCTTATGGGATATACAAAAATTGCAGCAAGATTAGTAGATGATACAGCTCATATTGCTTTAACATCTAACTTAATATTTATAATAGTTGCAACTATAATATTATCAATAGTAGGTACTATCATAATAGAAAAAATAGTAGCACCAAAAATAGGAAAATATAAAAAGGATGAAGAGTTTGCAAAAACTGAACAATATAGAGTTATAAATATCGAAGAAGAAGAACAAAAACAAATTGAAAAAGATAAATATGAAAATAGAGGTTTAAGATTTGCTTTAATAGTAGGAATTATAATGCTTTTATTATTTATATATGCATTAATTCCAAATCTTCCATATTCTGGAATGTTACTAGATAAAGATGCCACTACATATTTAGACCAGTTATTTGGAAAGAATTCTTACTTCCAAGATGGATTTACATATATGGTATCATTAGTATTTATCCTTATGGGTATAGCATATGGATTAGGAAGTAAATCAATAAAAAATGATAAAGAAATAATTGAAAATGCTAGTAAAAGATTTACTGGTATTGGAAGTATGATTATTCTTATATTTGTTGTATCACAATTCATTGCAGTATTTAGAAAAACAAATATTGGTTATATAGTAACAGCATGGTTTGCAACAATTCTAGAGAATATGCAACTTAGTGGAATCCCATTAGTTTTAATAACATTATTACTAATCGCAATTTCAGGATTCTTCTTAACATCTCCATCAAGTAAATGGATGATATTCTCACCAGTTGTAGTTCCAATGTTCATGCAATCAAATCTATCTCCACAATTTGCTCAAATAATTATGAGAGCAGGAGATTCAATGACAAAAGGATTTACACCGTTACTTGCATCATTTGTTATTTATATAGGATATTTAAATATTTATAACTTAAATAAAAAGAAACCTTATACTATAAGAAAATCATTAAAATTAATAACACCATACTTTTTAATAATTGCAGCAACATGGATTCTTATAGTAATTGGATGGTATATTTTAGGATTACCAATAGGACCTGGAGTTGGCCCAACAATTTAATGACAAAGAGCACTGATTTTAGTGCTTTTTTATTTTGGTATTATTTTACATTAAAGATTATAAATGATATAATATTGACGAAAGAAAAGAGGTATAAATTATGAGTTTAACAGCAGGAATAGTAGGATTACCAAATGTAGGAAAATCAACATTATTTAATGCAATTACAAATCAAAAAATATTAGCAGAAAACTATCCATTTGCAACAATAGAACCAAATGTAGGAATAGTTACTGTACCAGATAAAAGAATGGATAAATTAAAAGAAATGTATGAACCAAATAAATTTATTCCAACAGCCTATGAATTTACTGATATAGCAGGACTTGTAAAAGGAGCAAGTAAGGGTGAAGGACTTGGAAATAAATTCTTATCTCATATAAGAGAGGTAGATGCAATTGTTGAAGTAGTTAGATGCTTCGATGATGGAAAAATTATCCACGTAGATGGAAATATTGATCCAATAAGAGATATTGAAACTATTAATCTAGAACTTGCAATAGCAGACTTAGATGTAATTAATGGAAGACTTGAAAGAGTCGCTAAAAAAGCAAGAACAACAAAGAATAAAGATGATATTTTAGAAACAGAAGTTTTAGAAAAATGTAAAAAAGCCTTAGAAGAAAATACACCAATCAGACAGCTAGACTTAACAGAAGAAGAAAAGAAGGTAATCAAGTCATATAGTTTCTTAACTCAAAAGCCAATAATTTATTTAGCAAATATTAAAGAGTCAGAATTAGGAAATCCAGATAATATATATGTTGAAAAAGTAAAAGAGTATGCATCACAAGAAAACGCTAGAGTAGTTAGTTTATGTGCTAAAGTAGAAGAAGATTTAAGTGAACTAAGTAAAGATGAAAAACAAGAAATGTTAGATGCTCTAGGAATAGATGGCTCAGGCTTGGATAAATTAATAACTGCAACATATGATATCTTAGGATTAGCAACATATTTTACAGTAGGAAAAGATGAAGTAAGAGCTTGGACATTTAAAAAAGGAATGAATGCCAAACAATGTGCAGGAATAATTCATACAGATTTTGAAAAAGGATTCATTAGAGCAGAAGTTATGTCATATGAAGACTTAATTGAATGTGGTAGTGAATTAAAAGTAAAGGAGTCAGGCAAAGCAAGACTAGAAGGAAAAGAATACCTTATGCAAGATGGAGATATTTGCCATTTCAGATTTAATGTGTAGATTAGATTCTCAAATAAAAATATTTGAAGCAAATAAAAAAGATGGAATAATGAGTAGAAACAAAATATTCTATGATGAAAATTTAACTCAAGATGAGATAAATGAAATATTTAAAGAAACAAGAATAAAGCTTGGAGAAAAGCATGGATTTAATGGATTAAAAATGATACAAGCAGTCCAAAAAACAGAAACTAATAATGTAGAATATCCTGATGGAAAATATATAAATATTAATGATAAAATATTAACTACAGACGACTATTGGTATTTAAATTTAGAAACAGATATATTAATGATTAGTAATAAATATAAAGGTATTGTAATAGGAAATATGTGTGCAGATTGTCCGATAGTTATAGCAGAAGATAGAAAAAAGGGAGTAACAGCTCTTGCTCATTGTGGAGCAGCATATATTGATAGAAATCTCCCATATCAAATAATAGAATCTCTAAAAAAGGAATATAGTAGTAATTCAGAGGATATTTATGTGTATATATCAAGTGGAGCTAAAAAAGAGAATTTTATATA
Source organism: uncultured Bacilli bacterium (assembly GCA_934131175.1). Classification (GTDB taxonomy): domain Bacteria; phylum Bacillota_I; class Bacilli_A; order RF39; family UBA660; genus UBA3789. The sequence goes on from CAKOZD010000001.1 coordinate 85,110, forward strand.
TGATACATACCCACATTGGGCTAAAAATGATAATGTTTGGGTGGATTGCATAAATAAAAAAGATAATAAATATCAAATTGACATGTATAAAGCAATAATTAATCAACTAAAAAAGCAAGAAATAAAGAATATAGAAATAAATGAAATCGATACTGTAACTAATCAAGATTATGCCTCTCATTACTGTAGGATAAGAGGTCAAGAAAATAAATCCGGACAAAATTTTGTTGGTTTCTTTTATAAATAACTAGACAAAAAAAGAGACTTTTGTTATAATACGTTCGAGTATTTAAAAATACTCCTTGCTGTTTTAACAGCCAAAAGTCCAAAAGGAGGTGCAAATAATGAACAAATATGAAATTATGTTTATCGTAAGACCAGACATGGAAGAAGCAGAAATCAAAAAGACTGCTGAAAACATGAAAAAAGTATTAACTGATGCAGGAGCAAAGGTTATGGAAGAAAAAGCAATGGGTCAAAGAGAATTAGCTTATGAAATTAATAAGTTCAACACTGGATACTATTTCTTATTCGTAGTAGAAGCTGATAGTAAGAGTGAACAAGAATTTAATCGTGTTGCTAGAATTAATGAAAGTCTACTTCGTCATATCGTTGTTAGAGTAGAAGATAAGTAAGAAAAAGAGGTAATTTATGAACAAAGTTGTTTTAATAGGAAGATTAACAAGAGATCCTGAATTAAGATATACAGGTAATAATACTCCAGTTGCATCTTTTTCACTAGCTGTAAATAGAAACTATTCAAACCAACAAGGAGAAAGAGAAGCTGATTTTATTAATATCGTTGTTTGGAGAAAACAAGCTGAAAATGTAAAAAATTATCTTACACAAGGTAGTCAAGTAGCAATAGATGGTAGACTTCAAACTAGAACATATGATGATCAAAATGGTCAAAGAAGATATATTACTGAAGTAATTGCTGATAACGTTGAATTTTTAGGATCAAGAAATTCCTCAAATAATTCTAATAATATGAATAATACAAGTTCTGCAACAACAACTGCAGGACCAACACCTTATGATTTTGCAGATAATGCAAGTCCAAAAGGTACAGACGTAGATAGTAATCCATTTGCTGATTTTGGTGCAAACATTGAAATTAGTGATGATGAATTACCTTTCTAATATAAAAAAGGAGGATTAACATGGCAGAATTCAATCGTAGAAAGAAAAAAGTATGTGCAATGTGTACTGGAAAAAATGTTGATTGGAAAGACACAGAAACATTAAGAAGATATACAAATGAAAAAGGTAAAATTTTACCAAGACGTGTTACAGGAAACTGTGCTGAACACCAAAGATTTATTTCAAAACAAATTAAAAGAGCACGTGCAATAGCATTAATGCCTTATTCAAGATAAAATAAATGTAGGAAACTACATTTTTTTATTGTTTATAGAAGTCGTAGTATTAGACAAACATAATGATTTATTATATAATGATAGTAAGACTTTATAGGAGGTACTATGGGAATTATTAAAGAAAGAAGAAAACTAAATAGTGCAATTAGAAATGCCAAAAATATATTTTTAATGGCACATAAAAACTTAGATTTAGATGCTCTAGGAAGTCAAATTGGAATGTATATGATTCTTAAAAAAAAGAAAAAGAATTGTTTCATAATAATAGATGACAAAGAACATGAAGCAGGAGTAGAAAAAGTATTAAGAGAATTAGATGGCGTAATGAATAGAATAAAAAGTAGCCAAATAGAAGAAAATTTATATCCGAGAAGTTCTAAAAATCTTTTAATAATTTTAGATACTAATAAAACTGAACTAGTTCAAAGCAAAGAAGCATTAAATAAAATAAGTAAAAAGATTGTAATAGATCATCATGATTTAGGAAAAACAACAATAAAGGATGCTGAAATAATAGACGATACAAAAGTATCAAGTACATGTGAAATGATTACAAGTTTAATTGAATATTATGATGTAGAATTAGATTCATATTATGCAACAATCCTTTTATCAGGAATTGTATTAGATACTAATAATTACACTTTAAATACAAGTGCAGAAACGTATTATTCATCATATTATTTGGCATCACTAGGAGCAAGTGCTAAGAAAGTACAATATTTATTAAAACAAGATATTGATGAATATACAGAACGTCAAAAATTGATGGCCGATATTGAAACAATAGATGAAAAAATTGCTTTTACAAAAGCAAGTGCCAATACAATATATAGAAGAGAAGATTTAGCAAAAGTTGCGGATACATTATTATTCTTTAATAACATCGAAGCATCATTTGTAATTGGAAAATTAAGCAAAGATACAGTTGGTTTGAGTGCAAGAAGCTTAGGAAACTACGATATTGGAAAAATATTAAAGAAGTTTGGTGGCGGAGGAGATGCCAACGCTGGAGCAGCTGTAATTGAAAAAACAACAATTTCAAAAGTAGAGCAAGAATTAAAAAAGCTTTTAAAGGAAGGTGAATAAAATGGAAGTAATTTTCATAAAAGATTTAAAAAATCAAGGAAAAAAAGGACAAGTAAAGAATGTAAAAGATGGTTATGCAGAAAATTATTTAATTAAAAATGGTTATGCAGTAAAGAAAACAAAAGAAAATTTACTTAAACTAAATCAAGAACAAACAAAAAAAGCTAAAGAAGACGCTGCAAATAAAGAAGAAGCAAAAATTTTAAAAGAAAAACTTTCAAAGGTAACCTTAGAATTTAAAGTAAAAACAGGAGAAGGAGATAGAGTTTTTGGAAGTATAAGTATTAAACAAATAAAAGATGAATTAGCAAAACAAGGTTATAAAATAGAAAAGAGTGCTATTGAATTAACAAGCAATATTTCATCATTAGGATTTCATAATGTAAATATAAACTTATATCCAGAAATAACTGCTCAAATAAAAGTTCATGTTATTAAGTAGAGGTGATTTATTATGCCAATACGTGCATTACCAAACAACTTAGAGGCTGAGGAATCAGTTCTAGGATCTTGCTTTTTATCAAAATATGCATTACAAAAAGCAAATGAAAACTTAACAGAAGATTCATTCTATAATGAAAGAAATAGTAAAATATTTAGTACTATGACTGCATTAATGGAAGAAAATACTCCAATTGATATTACTACAGTAACTAGTTACTTAAAAAGAAAAAACGAGCTTACTGAAGTAGGTGGAGTTGAATATCTAACAGAAGTACTTAATTATGTACCAACGGCAAGCAATATTGATTATTATATAAAGTCAGTAGAAGAAGCTGCTATATTAAGAAATTTAATTACAACTGCTGAAGAAATAGCATCTGAAGGATATAGTCCTGATGAATCTGTAAATGAAATATTAGATAATTCAGAGAAAAAGATTCTTAATATTGTAAAAAATAGAAAATCTAGTGAGTTTAGGTCAATTAGAGACGTTTTAATAAAAACACAATCCGATTTAGAGAGATTATCTGAAAATAAAGGTGAAATTACAGGACTTGCTACTGGATGGTATGATTTTGATAAATTAACAACAGGACTACATCCTAATGAATTTATTATTATTGCAGCAAGACCAGCAATGGGAAAAACAGCATTTGCTCTTAATCTTGCAACGCATGCTGCAATGACCCAAGAAAAATCAGTTGCTTTATTTAACTTAGAAATGAGTGCTGAACAATTAGCAATGCGTATTTTGTCGAGTCTAGGTCAAATTGAAGGCTTTAAGTTAAGAACAGGTAATTTAATGAATCCAGATTGGAAAAGAATAAATGAAGCCTCATCACAACTATCAAATACTAATTTAGTTATAGATGATACACCAGGTATAACAATAGGTGAAATAAGAGCAAAATGTAGAAGATTAGCAAGTAGTGAAAAAGGCTTAGCTTTAGTAGTAATCGACTACTTACAGTTGATTTCTGGAGGTAAAAATTATGGTACAAATAGACAACAAGAAGTTTCTGATATATCAAGAAGTCTAAAAACGCTAGCTATGGAATTAGGAGTACCAGTAATTGCTCTATCACAGTTATCCCGTGGAGTAGAAGCAAGAGAAGACAAACGACCATTAATGAGTGATCTACGTGAGTCTGGTTCAATAGAACAAGATGCTGACATAGTAGCCTTTCTTTATAGAGATGATTACTATAATAAAGAAGCAAGAACAGAAGATAATAACAGTATTAGTGAATTAATAATAGGAAAACATCGTAATGGACCAACCGCAACAATAGAACTTTTATTTAAGAAGAATACATCAACATTCTTGAATCTAAGAAAAGAAAGAGGTATGGAGGGACAAGCTAGTGAATAAAAAACTAAGAAGAATTACAGTCTTTATTCTCATACTATCTATTTTCTTAACAACAGGTTTTTCAAGAATTCTCTCATCACCAAGAACTTTATACAGAGTATACTTAAAAGGAGAGTCTCTTGGTCTTATTAAGTCAAAAAAAGAATTAGAAAAGTATATCAATAAAGAACAAAATGAAATAAAAAAGAAATATAATGTAGATAAAGTATATGTACCAGAAGATTTAGACATAGAAAAAGAAGTAACATATTCAAATAATGTTAAATCAATAAATAAAATATATGAAGAAATAAAAGATATTTCTCCATTTACAATTAAAGGTTATATTATAAAAATAAAAGGATTAGATACAAAAAATAGTGAAACAGGAAAAACTATTAAAGGAAAAACTCAATCATTATATGTTATAGATAAAAAAGTGTTTACAAATTCAATTCAAAATACAGTAAAGTCTTTTATTTCAGAAGAAGATTATAATGCATATGCTAATAATTCACAAAAAGAAATAGAAGATACAGGAAAAATTATTGAAGATATATCAATTCAAAATAAAATAACTATTAAAAAAGGTAATATTCCAGTAGATAAGAAAATTTATCAAACAGAAGAAGAATTAAGTAAATATTTACTATTTGGAACAGAAGAAGAACAAGGAACATATACTGTTCAAGCAGGAGATACAATTCCAGATGTAGCATTTAATAATAAGGTTTCTACACAAGAATTTTTAATTGCTAATCCCAATTTAAAAGATGAAAATAGTTTATTATCTCCTGGTCAAAATGTTACAATTGGTATCTTAAAGCCACAAATAAGTGTTGAAGAAAGAGACCATGTTGTAGAAATTGAAACTCAAAACTATACAACAGAAACAAGATATGATAATGATAAAAATGTTGGATATGAAGAAGTAATTCAAAAAGGAGTAGCCGGAGAAAATAAAGTTACTAAAAAAGTTCAAAAAGTAAATGGTGAAACTACTAGTACTGTAGGAGTAAGTACAGAAGTAATTAAAGAAGCTGTAAACGAAATAATTGTAAAAGGTGGTAAAAAGAATTCATATTCTGGAGGAGGATATGGCTCAGTTGTACCTACAAAAGGACAATGGGGATGGCCAGCAACATGTTCTTCAGTATCAAGTTCATTTGGATGGCGTTGGGGAACATTACATGATGGTACAGATATCGCTGGATGTGGATATGGTTCAAATATTTTTGCTGCTCAATCAGGAACAGTTGTTCAATCATCTTATAAGTATGATAATGGTCAATATATAACAATAGATCATCATAATGGATATTTCACTATGTATGCACATTTATCTGCAAGATATGTAGGTGTTGGAACATATGTAGAAAAAGGACAAGTAATTGGAGCTATGGGACAAACAGGATTCGCAACAGGAGTTCACTTACATTTCGGTATGTGGTATGGTTATCCTTATCGTGGAGGAAGAGCGCAAAACGCTATGAATTTCTATTAGATGAAAGTACAGACAATAGCAAGTGGTTCTAAAGGAAATTGTACAATTGTGTTATGTAATGATACAAATTTAATTATAGATATGGGAATTTCCTACTTGACTTTAAAAAATAGTCTTGAAGAAAATTCCCTTTCTTTTGATAATTTTAATGGTATCTTAATAACCCATTGTCATAAAGACCATACTAAAGGATTGTCTTCCTTAATAAAAAAGACAAATATACCAGTCTATATACCAGAAAAAATGTATGATAGTATAAAGGAATATGTCCCATATCCAAGATGTATAATAATAGATGATGAGTTTTATATAAATGATGTTAAAATAAATTTACTACATACATCACATGATGCTCCATGTTCAGTAGGGTTTATTATTAGACATAATGATAAAAGTCTAGTATATATAACAGATACAGGTTATATAAATAGAAAAATATTAAATAATATAGTAGGAATAGATTGCTACATAATAGAAAGTAATCATGATGAAGTAATGTTAATGGATGGACCATATCCAAGATTCTTAAAAGAAAGAGTAATAAGTGATAAAGGACATTTATCAAACATAACAACAGCTAAATATTTAAAAAAAATAGTAGGTAAAAATACTAAAAATATTATTTTAGCACATAGAAGTGAAACAAATAATACAGAAGATAAAATACTAGAAGCAATAAACAATGTAGAATTAGATAAAAATATAAATATCTATATAGCAAAACAAAATGAAGAAGGACCATTAATAGAGGTATAAGTATGATAAAAATAATAACAGTAGGGCAAATAAAAGAAAAGTATTTACAAGATGCTATAAATGAATATAAAAAAAGACTAAGTAAATATACAAACATAGAAGTAATAGAAGTTAAAGATGAAGGATTAGTAGAAGAAGTAAAAGCAATTAAATTAGAAGCAGAAAAGATAAAAAAACATATTAATGATAGAGATTATATTGTTACTTTAGAAATAGAAGGAAAACAAATGACTTCTGTTGGATTTGCTAATAAAATAGATAACATATTAATAGAAAATAGTAATATAGATTTTATAATTGGTGGAAGTTATGGCTTATCTGATGAGATAAAAAATATGTCAAGATTACATTTATCTTTTTCAAAAATGACATTTCCACATCAATTATTTAGAGTTTTATTACTAGAACAAATTTATAGAGCATACAAAATTAATAATAATGAAAGTTATCATAAATAGGAGGTTCAAAATGATAGGAAATAGTTGGGATAATAAATTAAGCGAAGAATATAAAAAAGAATATTTTACCGAACTAATGAATTTTGTAAAAGATGAATATAAAACAAAAACAATTTATCCAAAGCAAAATGAAGTATTTAATGCTTTTAGATATACAGACTTTGATAATGTAAAGGTTGTTATTCTAGGACAGGACCCATATCACGGTCCAAATCAGGCAGAAGGTTTATCATTTTCAGTTAGTAATGAAGTATTAAAACCGCCTTCTCTACAAAACATTTTTAAAGAACTAGAAAGTGACTTAGGAATACAATTTCCGAAATCTAACTCATTAAAACCATGGGCAAAGCAAGGCGTATTATTACTAAATGCTGTCTTAACTGTAGAAGAACATAAACCAACATCACATAAAGGAAGAGGTTGGGAAACATTTACAGATGATGTAATAAAAATATTAAATGAAAAAGAAGAACCTCTAGTATTTATTTTATGGGGAGCATATGCCAGAAGTAAGAAAGCATTAATAACTAATCCAAAGCACTTAATAATAGAGTCAGCTCATCCATCACCATTTTCAGCAAGAAACGGTTTCTTTGGAAGCAAACCATTCTCAAGAACAAATGCTTTCTTAAAAAACAATGGATTAAAAGAAATTGATTGGAGAATAGAATAGGTAAGTATCATACTTATCTTTTTTATTTTACACAATTTACATAAAAATACCGCCTTATGCTTTAATAAAATAAAGAAAAAATGATATATTAAGGATGGAGGAATGTATATGGATAATAAAAAATTAGAAGTAGTAAAAACAAGAGCTGGTTTCATAGCAGCACTAGACCAATCAGGAGGAAGTTCTGCAAAAACATTAGAAAAATATGGTATAAAAAAAGATGAGTATCAAACAGAAGAAGAAATGTTTGATTTAATTCATCAAATGAGAACAAGAGTAATAACTTCAGCGGTCTTTAACGATAAGCATATTTTAGGAACAATTCTTTTCTATAAAACTATGATGGGAAAAATAGAAGGAGAATATAGTGCAGATTATTTATGGAATAAGAAAAATATAGTTTCATTTTTAAAAGTCGATAAAGGTCTTGAAGAAGAAGTAAACGGCGTTAAATTAATGAAACCAATTCCAGATTTAGAAAATCAATTAGATGAAGCTAACGAAAAACATGTATTTGGTACCAAAATGCGAAGTGTTATTTATGAAGCAAATGAAAAAGGAATCGAGGATATTGTTAATCAACAATTTGAATTTGCAAAAGTAATTTGCAATAAAGGATTAGTTCCAATAATTGAACCAGAAGTAGATATTAATTCCAAAGATAAAGAACAATGTGAAGAAATATTACATGAAAAGATAAAAGAAAAATTAAACAGTTGGGATTCAGAAGATAAAATTATGTTTAAATTTACAATCCCAACTAAGGAAAACCTTTATGAAGACTTATATAACTATGAAGCAGTTATAAGAGTCGTTGCATTATCAGGTGGATATAATATTGATAAAGCGTGTGAATTATTATCAAAAAATAATAAAATGATAGCAAGTTTTTCAAGAGCATTACTTGAAAATTTAAATGTTAACCAAACAAAAGAAGAGTTTGATAGAGAATTAGATAATGCAATTACAAAAATATATAATGCATCAATCTAAAATTTAGACACAAAAAAAGTAGAGAAATATAATAGATGTGAATTATAATATTTCACAACGAAACATTCTCTACTTTTTTATTAATTATTTTGTGCTTGTACTGCAGTAATGGCAATTACACCAACTATATCATCAGCAGAGCAACCTCTACTTAAGTCATTAATTGGAGAAGCAATTCCTTGAGTAATTGGTCCATAAGCTTCAGCCTTAGCAAGTCTTTGAACTAATTTATAACCGATATTACCAGCATCTAAGTCTGGGAATACTAAAACATTAGCGTGTCCAGCAACTTCACTATTTGGTGCTTTAGAAGCAGCAACACTAGGTACAATAGCTGCATCTAATTGTAACTCGCCATCGATTTTATAATCTGGATAAGTTTCTTTAGCTATTTTGCAAGCTTCAACAACCTTATCAACATCTGCATGCTTTGCACTTCCTTTTGTTGAATGAGAAAGCATAGCAACAAGCGGTTCTTTTTCTACTAACAATTTAAAACTTTCAGCACTACTAGCAGCAATTGCAGCAAGTCTTTCTGGAGTTGGATTTTGCTCAAGACCGGAATCTGCAAAAACGAAAGTACCATCACTACCATATTCACAATTAGGAACAACCATTAAGAAAAATGCAGAAACAAGCATAACTCCAGGTTTAGTTTTAATAATTTGTAATGAAGGTCTTAATGTATTAGCAGTTGAATGACAAGCGCCTGATACAACACCATCAGCACGACCAGTCTTTACTAACATACATGCATAATACATATAATCAGTTAATAATAATTTTTTAGCATCATCATAAGTAAGACCTTTATTCTTTCTTATTTCAACAAGTCCGTTTATTAATTCTTCAGTAATATCAGCAGTATTAGGATCAATAATTGTAGCCTTACTAATATCAAAGCCTTTAGAATTCTCATTAATTTCTTCAGGAGTACCAATAATTATAATATCAGCAATATCTTCTTTTAAAGCCTTATCAGCAGCCTCCATAGTTCTTTTATCCATTGATTCTGGTAGAACAATTCTCTTTTTATCCTTTTTAGCACGTAATTTAATACTATCAATAAAATTCATAATTTACCTCTTTCTATTTATCTTCATTTAATATTTCGTATATTTCCCTTTTTTCATTATTATAAAATTCTTTCTTTTTAAATCTTCTAAAAAAAGCAATTATATTAGATGGAAAAGACATAATTAATTGATTAAATTCAACAACAGTATCATTATAGAACTTAATTGCTCCAACAATATCCTCTTCATTATCATTTAAATCTTCTAAAATAGAAACTAATGATTCACTTTTAAACAACTTCTCATTTTCATCTAAAGTTTTAAATAATTCGTTATAGCATTTCTTTAGAGTATCGTGTAACGAAAAATTATTAACATCATCAAAAGATTCATCTAGTTCATCTAAAAAACTTTCTAATTTTAGTTCCTTTTTTATTGTAGGTCGACATCTATCAAGTAGTTCTTTCTTTTTATCTAAGTAAAGACTTATATCCTCTTCAGCTTTATCTATTTTTATAATAGAAAATTGAAATTTATTATTAATAATTATTATCATTATTAATAAAATACTTATTAAAACAATCACACCTAAAATAATTTCTAGCATCTTACACCTCCAACTATCTAGATTATATCACATCACAATAAAAGAGAAAATAATTTCTCTTTTCAATTACTTGTAATTTCATCAAATGTAGTATCTGTTTCTTTAGGCTCAGTTCCTTTTAAAAAATACATCAATTTTTGCTTTTTGTCACTTTCAGTTGCTGGTTTTCCAGAAATTGGTTCTACAAGCATACCAACAACATTTTTAGGTTTTTCATACCAAACATCTTCATCTTTCATATCTTTCTCATAACTTTCTACAGTTTTATACCAAATATTTTGAGCATATTTATAATCCTTTTTAGATAGTTCTTTATTATTATCATATCCAACCCATACAGCACACACAATCTTTTTATTAAAACCAATATTCCAATTATCTCCATTAGTAGTACCACTTTTTAAAGCATAGGTATGAGTTAATTTTCCATTAAGTCCAATACCCGTTGGATAATTATAATCAACATATAATGGATCATAAGTTGCTGTAAGCATATTATTTAGAATATATACAAGTGAAGAATTTAAAACTAGTTCTTTATTTTTTTTATATTCATAGAGAACTTCTCCTTTACCATTTTCAATCTTTTCAATAAAATGTCCCTCTACTTTATATCCTTCATTTGCAAAAGCAGCATATCCTTGAGCCATTTCAATTATATTTATTTCATTGGTACCTAAAGGAAGAGAAGGAACACTTTCAAGTTTTGATTTAATTCCAACTCTTCTTGCGACATTGATAAGAGCATCATATCCTAAAAACATATGTGTTTTAACAGCATATATATTATCACTATAAGCAATAGCAGTAGCCATACTTATAGCTTTATTTCCATATTTATCATTATAATTAACTGGTGAATATGTCTTGCCATTCTCTAAAGGAAAAGTTGTCTTTTCACTTGTAAAAGCAGTACTAGAAGTAAAACCATTTTCTAATGCAGCATAATATAAATAAGGTTTCATAGTAGATCCTACCTGCCTTTTGGAAGAAATTGCACGATTATAAGTAGAATTATTATAGTCTCTTCCTCCAATAAGTGCCATTATACCACCGTTTTCTGGATTCATTACAACACTAGAAGTCTCTATTTTAGAATCATCTGGAAAAGTATTTTTTACATTTTCTTCAAGACTACTTTGAATATCATAATTAAAGTTTGTATATATTTTTAACCCATTATAATCACTATAATTTCTTGGAATACTATCAATACTCTCAAGTTCATTCATAACCGCATCAATATAGTAATTTATACTGGTTAAATTTTCTTTATCAGAATTTGCTGTAATAGTAAGTTCTTCACTATAAGCTTTATCTTTCTCACTTGATGAAATAATTCCGTTATTTACTAAAGCATTTAATACAACAAGTTGTCTCTTTTTAGCATTTTCAAAATTTATAATAGGAGAATATATACTAGGAGCCTTTGGAATACCACTAAGCATAGAAGCTTCAGCTAAATCTAAATCTTTACTACTTTTATTAAAATAAAACTTAGAAGCATTCTCAATTCCATATTTTCCATGACCATAATTAATAGTATTTAAATAACCTTCTAAAATTTCATCTTTAGAGTAATTTGCCTCTATTCTCATTGTATACCACATTTCATCCCATTTTCTTTTCCATGTCTTATCAAAATCTAAAAACAAATTTTTAGCATACTGTTGTGTTATTGTAGATGCACCTTGATTAGTACTATGACTAGTAATATTTGTAAGAATAGCTTTTCCAATTCTTAGAAAGTCAAGTCCAAAATGTTTATAAAAATTTTTATCTTCAGTATAAATAGTAGACTTAATTAAATAATCACTTATATCATCTAAATCAACCCATTCTTTAGATTCATTACCTTTAAAATAAATGGTTTTATTAATATCATATAAACTAATATTATTAGCACTATTAATAGTTACTTTAGGAGATAATTTTACATATAAAAAGCAACCTACAATAGTAATTACAAATATAATAAATAAGAAACATAAAAATTTAAATAATCTTTTCAAGAACTATCCCCTCCAATATTAGTATTAAATAAACTGAAAAAAATATGTATTAAAAGAAAAATAAATTAATATTAACAAAAAGTTAAAAAGAACTTGACAAAAATAAATACTTATTAATATAATGTTAATAACACGAAAGCAATTGTTAAGTGAACACTACATTAGTAGTGAAATTTTATAATATTAGATATTAACAAAAAGATAAAAACAAAAAGGAGATTTAAAATGAAAAAGTTAATAAAACAATTTAATTTATTTGAATGGGGAATGATTTTATCTGTAATAGGATTTACTATTTATTTTTCAATTATAAGTAATGACAACAGACTATGGTATTTATTAATAGATGTTCTTGCTGCTATTAGTGGAATTTTCTGTGTTGTATTGTGTGCAAAAGGTAAGAAAAGTCAATATATATGGGGACTATTTAATGTAATAGGTTATGTGGTTATAGCTTGCATAAATAAGTATTATGGAGAAGTAATGTTAAATGCACTTTATTATTTACCATCACAATTTATAGGTTACTATTTATGGAATAAACATATTAATACAGAAACAGAGGACGTTGAAGGTAAAAAACTCACATTAAAACAAAGTCTTATTTTTCTATTAATTGTTGGTGTTGGAGTAATTGCATACAAATTTGTACTTGATTTATTAGGTGGAGATAAAACATTACTAGATAGTTCATCAACAGTATTTTCTATTTTTGCTAATGCATTAATGTTAATGCGCTATAGAGAACAATGGTTACTTTGGATAATTATAGATATTATTACAGTAATAATGTGGTTCTTAGCAAAAGACTTTGTAATGGTAACAATGTGGTCAGTATACTTAGTAAATGCTTTTTATGGTTATTATAATTGGACAAAAATGGCAAAGGAGAAATAGTTATGTATAAAATAGGTATGTATGGAGGTAGTTTTAATCCACTACATCTTGGACATGTAAATGATATTATAATGTCTGCTAATCAATGTGAAAAGTTATATGTAGTTTTAAGCGTAACTGAGGATAAGAAAGAAATTAATCACAAAGAAAGATATATGTGGCTGCATAGTATTACAAAGCATTTAGATAATGTTGAAGTAATAGAAATATTTGATAACAACAATTCAAAAGATACATATGACTGGGAAAAAGGTGCAAATGATATTAAAAATATAATTGGTAAGAAAATAGATGTAGTCTTTTCAGGAGATGATTACAAAGGTAAGAATATCTGGGAAAGTTTATATAAAGATTCAAAAATAATATACTTTGAAAGATCAAAAATAAATATTTCATCAACCAAAATAAGACAAAATCCTTATAAGTATTTTGAATATTTACCAAATATAGTAAAAAAATACTATACAAAAAAAGTATGTATAATAGGAACAGAAAGTTGTGGTAAAACTACTTTAGTTAGAAATTTAGCTAATATATTTAATACATCTCATGTAGAAGAGGCAGGAAGATATATTTGTGATGATGCTGGTGGAATAGACAATATGCAAGAATATCATTATTTTGATATATTAATTAAACATAAAAAAGATGAAGAAGAAGCACTTAATTATGCAAATAAGGTACTTTTAATAGATACAGACGCATTAATTACACTTTACTATTATAATTTAGGCTTTAATAAGAAAAATGAATTAAATAAAAACTTTAATTTATTAGCAGAAACTTTAAACAAATTTAATAACTACGATTTATACATATTCTTAGAACCAGATGTAAAATGGGTTCAGGATGGAACAAGAACTTATGGAGATGATAAAGTAAGAAAAGAAAATAATACAAAATTAAAAGAATTACTTAAGAAAAACAATATAAAATATATATCTATTACAGGAAATTATGAAGAAAGATATGAAAAAAGTGTAAAAGAAATAAAAAAATTAATAGGAGAATAATATGTTTTTAAATAAAGATATCATAGAGTTTATTAATAAAATAATTAATCAAGCAAGTATTTCAGATAGTGAATCTATAAAAGAAAACATTTTGAAGTTTAAAAATTATTTAGAATTAACAAAAATGTGTGATAAAAAGTCTCTTGAAGATATTGATGTAATAATAAATTGTGTAGATGAATTAATTAGATTAAAAGATAAAATTGGTAATATTGATATAAATATAATTTTAAAAAATAAAGAAGAAAAACAAGTAAAAGAAAAGAAGAAAGTTATTATAAAGGAGAAAACGTCACAATCTCTTTTTGACGAAAAACACTATCATCATTATTCATTTGATAATAGTTCAAGTTGTGGTGGCGGATCTAGCTATAGAGGTTGTTAATATGAGAAAGATTAAAGTTAATAATGAAGAAATAATTGTTAGAGACTCTCTTTGTAGTACTAATAAAAATAAAGAGAAGAAAACAGAACCTAGAGTAAGATTATATATAAAACTAACAGATGAATGTTGTGCTAAATGTAAGTTTTGTGCTAATGGGAATTGTAAAGACTTTGGAACAATAGATTTAAATAAATTAGAATATACTATTAGATATTTAATAGAAAATAATATTCTTCATGGAATAAGTATAACAGGTGGAGAACCTATGATGAATCCAAAAGTATTAAATAACGTACTAAATTTAATATATAGTATTTCCAAAGATATGGAAGTAGCAATAAGTACTAATGGTTATAATTTAAAAGAATTTATAAAAATGGACCATGTAAACGATTTAGAATCAATTCATATATCAAAGCATCATTATGATGACTCAATAAATTATGAGATATTTGGAAGTGATAAGGTAGCAAGTACAGATGACATAATGTATCTTCAAGATTTTCTCGATGATAAGAGAATAATTAACATTAATACTTTAGTAATGAAAGATTATATAAATAATTTAGAAGAAATAAAGAAGATGCTTGATTATGTAGGAAAGATAAATGTTTACAAAAATGGCTTTGTATCTCTAATGAAGTGTAATACCTACTCTAAAGAACAATTTATTAACTTTAATGATATTTTTAATAATTTAGATAATAACTTTTTTTTAGGACATCATTTCTATAGTGAAGAGTATTGTGAGTGTGTAGATGGAGTATATTTATCAAAGTATAATGATTTAGTAGAGTTTTATGCTAGAATGGTAAAGAATTGTGAATGTCCATATACAACTCAATTAGTTTATACATCTGATAATAAATTAACTGCAGGATTTGGAAAGAAAATACTAATAAAATAACACCGAAAGGTGTTTTTAGTTTTAATAGATGATAAAATGTGCTATAATCATTACTATAAATTTGAGGTGGTGGTAAAATGCCTAAAATTAATATAAAAGTCTCTATAAGTGATGATACAAATAATGATTCTTATGAAATTAAGTCAATTATTCAAGATGAAATAATAAAATATAAAGAAAAAGATAATACATTAGTAAAATATGACTTAAATAAGAATATACTTACTAGAGAAAATGATAATCTCCGGATGGAATATGTTTTTGACAAAGAAAATGAAACAGAAGGAAATATTTTTATAAAAGAATTAAATAATAATATAAAAATATTAATTAATACAAATAAATTAAATAGAATTAATAATAATATAGATATAGAATATAAAATAGAAGATAATATATTTAATTATAGAATTGAGGAGATAAAATGAGTTTATATAAAGAGTTAAAAGATAGTTTAATACAAATAGTAAAAAATGCCGGATATGAAGAAGAAAATATAGCACTAGAAACTTCTAATAGAAAGGATTTAGGTGAATATCAGTTAAATGATGCTATGCAACTTGTTAAAAAATATCATACTAATCCAAGAGAAATAGCAACTAATATTGTTAATGAATTAGAAAAAGATGGCAGATTTGTAAATATAAATATTGCAGGTCCTGGATTTATCAATTTTACTTTAAGTGATGAATATAAAAAAGAAATAATAAACAAAGTTAATACTGATTTATTTAGCAATATTGATAAGAGAGAGAAGAAAGACATAATTTTAGATTATGGAGGAGCAAATGTTGCAAAAGCATTACATGTAGGTCATTTAAGAAGTGCTAACCTAGGAGAAGCATTGAAAAGATTAGGAAAGCTAGTAGGATATAATGTTTTAGGAGATGCTCACTTAGGAGATTATGGAAGACCACTTGGTCTTGTAGTTTTAGAAATAAAAAAGATGTATCCAGATTTAGCATATTTCAATGAAGAATATACAGGTGACTACAGTGAAGTAGAATTACCAATAACAAATGCAGATTTAGAGAAGATTTATCCATTAGCAAGTACAAAATCAAAAGAGGACGAAGAATATCTAGAAGAAGCAAGAGAAGTAACAAGAAAAATTCAAAGTCATGAAAGAGGATACTATGACATTTGGAAAAGAGTTGTAGAAATCTCTAAGAAAGATATTAAAGCTGTATACAATAGTTTATACGTAGATTTTGACCTATGGTATGGCGAAAGCGATGCAATGGAATATTTTGATGAACTAGAAAAGATATATAGAGATAAAAATATTCTAGTAAAGAGTAATGGAGCAGAAGTTGTTGAAGTAAGTTCTGAAGAAGATAAAGCAGAAGTTCCACCATTATTATTTATTAAGTCAAATGGAACTATTTCTTATGAAACAACAGATTTAGCAACAATTTTACAAAGAAGAAAAGAATATAATCCAGATGAAATATGGTATGTTGTAGACGGAAGACAAGGACTACATTTTGAACAAGTTTTCCGTGCTGCTAGAAAAGCAGAATTAGTAAGAGATGATGTAAAACTAGAACATATTGGATTCGGAACAATGAATGGTCAAGATGGAAAGCCATTTAAAACAAGAGATGGTGGAGTAATGACTCTTAAGAGTTTGATTGATTTAATAAATAATGAAACACTAAAGAAAATAAGTAGTGAATCAATGACAGAAGAAGAAAAAGAAAAAATATCTAGAACAGTTGCAATTGCAGCCTTAAAATATGCAGACTTCTTACCATTTAGAGCAACAGATTATGTATTCGACCCAGAAAAATTCGCAGACTTAGAAGGAAAAACAGGACCATATTTACTATATTCAACAATTAGAATGAAATCATTACTTAATAAAGCAAAAGATTTAAAACAAGAAACATTAAAAAAATTAAATAGTCAAACTGAACAAGAATTAGCATTAGCTATCCTTAATTTACCAACTGCAATAAATAAATCATTAGATTCAAAATCAATGAATGAAATAGCTGAATATTTATATAATATTACATCTCTATATAATAAATTTTATTCAGAAAACAAAGTTTTAACTGAAGAAGACAAGGACTTACAAGAGTCTTGGTTAGTACTTACAAATGTAGTTTATAAAATAAATATTTTACTTTTAAATACATTAGGTATAGAAGTTCCAGAAAAAATGTAAAAAAGTATTGTCAAGATAAAAGATATATGTTATAAAATTTAATGGTAATTTTTCTACCAAATTTTATAGAAAAAATTGTATATAGGAGGACTACCTATGAGTATTAAAATGAAAAAAGAGGAATTAGAATTAATTTCTAACAAAGATATTGCTGCTATGATATTAGAAGATAGCAAAAGAACATTAAATACTGCTGATATATTCAAAAAGATTATTAAACTATTAGAATTACCAGAAAGTACATTTGAAGCAAAGATTGCTGATTTTTATACTGCACTATCTACAGATAAGAGATTTATTCTATTACCAAATGGAAAATGGGATTTAAGATCTAATCATACATCAGATAAAGTTATAAAAATTACAACAGAAGATGATGAAGACGACGACGAAGAAGAGGAAACTGAAGAAGAAAAACTTGAAGATATTCAAGACTCTGAAGATAACTATGACGACACAGATGATGACAGTGATTATGATGATGATACTAATGAAGAATTAAAAGATTTAGTAGTTATAGATGAAGATGAATTAGAACTAGAACAATAATCTAGTTTTTTTCATCATAAAATTATGATATAATAGGACTGATTTACGAAAGATTAGGTGAAAATATGATAGAAAGATTAGAAACGACTTTACAAAAATATAATGAGTTAGAGCAAGAATTAACTAAACCAGAAGTTTTAAGTGATGTAAAAAAGACACGTGAATATTCAAAAGAAATGGCGTCTCTTGCTGATATAGTTAATTGCTATAAAAAATATAAAAAAGTATTGGAAGACATTGAAAGTACTAAAGAAATGGTAAAAGACCCTGACTTAGGTGATATGGCAAAAGAAGAATTAAAAGCCCTAGAAGCAGAAAAAGTACAATTAGATGGAGAACTTGAAATATTACTTATACCAAAGGACCCTAACGATGAGAAAAATGTTATTATTGAAATTCGTGGAGCTGCTGGTGGAGATGAAGCAAATATTTTTGCAGGAGATTTATTTAGAATGTATACAAGATATGCAGAAAAGAAAGGTTTTTCATATCAAGTATATAACTCAGTAGATGGTACTGCAGGAGGATTTAGCCAAATAGAGTTCATTGTAAAAGGAAAAGGAGCATACTCTTTACTTAAATATGAATCAGGTTCACATAGAGTTCAGAGAGTTCCAGTAACAGAGTCAAATGGTAGACTTCAAACATCAACTGCAACAGTATTGGTTATGCCAGAAGCAGATGATGACATTGAAATAGAAATTAATCCAAATGATTTAAGAATAGACATTTATCGTTCAAGTGGTTGTGGAGGACAAGGAGTAAATACAACGGATTCAGCAGTAAGAATTACTCACTTACCTACAAATACAGTAGTTACTTGTCAAAATGAAAGAAGTCAAATTCAAAATAAAGAGCAAGCAATGAAAGTATTGAAATCAAGATTATATGAATTACAAGAGCAAGAAAAAGCAGAAAAAGAAGGAAAAGAACGTCGTAGTAAAATTGGAACAGGTGACAGAGCTGAAAAGATAAGAACATATAACTATCCACAAAATAGAGTTACTGATCACAGAATAGGATTTACTACAAAGAACCTTGATAGAGTAATGGACGGAGATTTAGACGATATATTAAATGCATTAATCCAAGAAGACCAAAAAAGAAAACTTCAAGGGGAAGAAGAATAAATGACAATAGAAGAACTATTAGTCTTTGGAAAAAGTCATTCTCATAGTGAACATGCCAAAATTTTATTAGCAGAATTATTAAATAAGAATTCATTGGAACTTTTAAATTATTTAGATGAAAAAGTAGATGATAAAATATCTAATGAGTATAAAAGACAAATACTAGCACTTGAAGAGGGAAAACCTCTTCAATATGTTATTGGAAATGTAAATTTTTATGGAATTAAGTATTACATAAATGAAAATGTATTAATACCAAGATTTGAAACTGAAGAACTAGTAGAAAATACAATTAAATATATTAATAAGTATTTCACAGAACCTGTGGATATAATTGATTTAGGTTGTGGAAGTGGAGTAATAGGATTAACTTTAGAAAAAAAGATTTCAACAAAATCTGTGGATTTAATAGATATTAGTAAAAAAGCACTAGAAGTGACTAAAGTAAATAAAGAAAATTTAAGATCAAATGCTAATTTATATCAAAATGATTTTTTAAAAAATATCGAAAAAAAATATGATGTAATTATTAGTAATCCACCTTATATTAAAAATAATGAAGAAATAGAACAGATTGTTAAAGATAATGAGCCTCATCTTGCCTTATATGCCGGAGATGAAGGTTTAGATTGCTATGAAAGTATATTAAGAGATGCTAGTAAAAATCTAAAAGAAAAAGCAATTATTGCTTTTGAAATAGGTTATACTCAAGCAGAAGATATAAAAGCATTAGCAAATAAATATTTAGATAATATAAGAATAGAAGTAAAAAAAGATTTATCAGAAAAAGATAGAATGTTATTTATTTTTAAAAATATTGAATAAAAATAGAGATAACGCCTCACAAGTATTATGAAAGTGAGGCTTTTATTATGAAAAAAATTGTTCTTGTATTAGCAGTTATAATAGGTATTTTATGTATTAACAAAACAGAAAAAGTAATTATACCAAAAGAATCTATTAGACTTAGAGTAATTGCAAATAGCGACTGTTCAAAAGATCAAAATCTTAAAAAGAAAATAGTAAAAAACTTATCAACAAAAATTGTGGAAACAAATAAATTAAAAAACATTCAAGAAACAAGAAATTATATAAATAAAAAATTACCAGAATTCACAGAAATTGTTGATAAAACTTTAAAAGAAAATAATAGTAATAAAAATTTTAAAATAAATTATGGAAAAAATTACTTTCCAAGAAAAGAGTATAAAAATGTAATCTACGAAGAAGGAGAATATGAATCAGTTGTTATAACGATAGGGGACGGAAATGGAAAAAATTTCTGGTGTGTTTTATTTCCACCTCTTTGTATGCTTGACGAAGACAGTAATATAGAATATAGTTCCTTAGTTAAAGAAATAATAGATAAGTATTTTTAATAATTGAATAGAATAGAATATATAGGAGAAACTTATATATTCTTTATTTTACGTTAAATTACATACGATTTCGGCTATTTAATTGACAAAATATAGCGAATTTCTTATTATAAGATTGAAAAACAAGAAAATGTATCAAGTTTTAATTTTAAAACTTAAATATATAAGAGAGAAAATGGAGGAAAAAGCTATGAAGATTATGGAAATAGAAGGTGGAAGAGAACTTTCTGGAACTATAAGAGTAAGTGGTGCGAAAAATGCAACTGTTGCACTTATTCCCGCTGCTATATTAACAGATGAAGAAGCAACAATTTGTAATATCCCAGAAATAACCGATACTGATGCATTATGTGATATTTTAAAAGAATTAAATGTAGATGTAAAAAGAGCAAGTGAAAGTATTATTATTAATCCAGAACATATGCAAAATATTGAAATAAAAGAAGAGTATTCAAAAAAACTAAGAGCATCATATTATTTTATGGGAGCCCTTCTTGGAAAATATAAAAAAGCAGTAATGTATTTCCCTGGAGGATGTTCAATAGGAGCAAGACCAATTGATTTACACTTAAAAGGATTTGAAGCGCTAGGAGCAACTGTAACAAATGAAAAAAACAAATATATTGTAGAAGCAGAAGAATTACATGGAGCAAATATTTATTTAGATATTGCATCAGTTGGTGCCACAATAAATATTATGTTAGCAGCAGTAAGAGCTAAAGGAAAAACAGTAATTGATAATGCTGCTAAAGAACCAGAAATAGTAAATGTAGCAACTTTTTTAAATAATATGGGAGCAAAAATAACAGGAGCAGGTACTTCAACAATAAAAATAGAAGGTGTTGATCATTTAACAAAATGTTTCCATGAAGTAATACCAGACAGAATTGAAGCAGGAACTTACATTATTATTGGAGCACTATGTGGAACTCCTATAAAAGTAGATAATGTTATACCAGAACATATTGATTCACTTCTATCAAAATTAGAAGAGATGGGAGTAGAATTGGAAATAGGACAAGATTATGTAATAGTTTCAAATCAAGGTAATAGAAGAGCAACAAGTATAAAGACAGCTGTTTACCCAGGATTTGCAACAGACTTACAACAACCATTTACAGTATTACAGACACAATGTAATGGAAAAAGTAAAACTACTGAAACAATTTGGGAAAACAGATTTATGCATGTACCATATTTAAAAGAATTAGGTGCAGATATAACTGTCAAAAATCAAACTGCAACAATAGTTGGGCCAACAAAATTAAAAGGAGCATCAGTAGTTGCAACAGACTTAAGAGCTGGAGCAGCAATGGTAGCAGCAGGTCTATTAGCAGAAGGAAAAACTACAATAACTAATGTAGAACACATACTAAGAGGATATGAAAATATAATAGATAAATTAACAAACGTAGGTGCTAAAATTACTCTTAAAGAAATATAATTTAATAGTTATATTTCTTTTTTTTGGAGGCAAAATGAAAAAACTATTAAAACTATTATTACTATTACTCTTAAATATATCTGTATATTTCATATACAATTCAACAAAGAATAGCGTATACACTATTACATCATTAGGAGATGGCATATCCCTAGGAATAAACTCATATGCAATAGATGACTATTCTTATGCAGATTACTATAGAGATTTTAAATTAAAAGAAAAGGAAAAAGTAAAATTAATAGATTCATATTCAAAAAAAGAAATGAGTATTACATCACTTACTGAAAAAATAAAAAGTGATAATAAATTAAAAGAAGATTTAAACTCTAGTAACATATTATTTTTAACAATAGGTTATAATGATTTATTATATAAAATTGAATTAGAAGAGAATTTAACTAATAGTAAACTACTTAGTATAACAAGAGAAATAGATAAATCATACAATAAACTATTAAAAGAAATACGAAAATATTACAAAAGAAAAATAATAGTAGTTGGTTATTTTAAATCAAATAAAGATGACTATTATATTAATAAAGGTATAAAAGAACTTAATAATATTTTGAGTAAAAATAATGATGTAATATTTATCGAAACATATAATCTTTTAAGTAATAGAAAAGAATATTTTTCTAATCCTAATAGTTATTATCCTAATATAAGAGGTTATGAATTAATAGGAAAATCAATTATAGATACAGTAAAATAACAATAAAAATAGTGGAAAAGTTTAATAAAGCCTTGAAAAACAATAAAAAGTTTGATATATTAATAACGCGATTTATATCTATGGCAAGAATTTTGTCATGGCGGAAGGAGAGATAATATGAAAAAGGGAATACATCCAGAAGTTAAAGATTGTACAGTAACATGTGCATGCGGAAATACATTTACTTGTAAATCAACTAAGTCTGAGATTAATGTTGAAGTTTGTTCAAATTGTCATCCATTTTATACTGGAAAACAAAGTAGAACTTCACGTGCAGGACGTGTTGATAAGTTCAACAAGAAATACGGTTTTGATCAAAAAGAAGCTGCTTAATAAGCAGTTTTTTTCTTTGCCTTTTGTGGTATAATAAAAGAGTAAATATAAACAAAATTAAGGAGAAAATATGAAAATAGGATTAGCAAGTGACCATAGAGGTTATAAATTAAAACAACAATTAATTGAAGAATTAGTAAAAAGAAATTATGAAGTAGAAGATTATGGAACTGATAGTGAAGAATCAACTGATTATCCAGATTATGCATTTAAACTTGGAGAAAATGTTAGAGACAAAAAAGTTGATTTTGGAGTTGCTATATGTGGTTCTGGCATAGGAATAAGTATTGCTTGCAATAAAGTAAAAGGAGTAAGATGTGCTAAAGTAACTACAAGAGAAGAAGCACAAGTTACAAGAAATGATAACAATTCAAATATTGTTGCATTTGGAGAAAAAACTACAAAAGAAGATGCCTTAGTAATAGTAACAACTTTTATAAACACACCATTCTCAGATCTAGAAAAACATCATAGAAGAGTAGATAAAATTACTGATTATGAGGAAAATAATTAATGAGTGGTAAATTTTTTCTTTATGTTGCAGTAACATTCTTAGTAATATGGGCAATGGATTCTGTAAATATAAATAAAATCTTTAAAAAAGATAGAATACTTCAAGCAAGAATATTTTACTTTTTACTTGGAATATCAATGATATATCTAGTTACTAATTTCATTTTTGATATATTTAGTTGCACAAAACTTTTCTAGAAGATGTATAAATCTTCTTTTTTTGTAAACACTTATATTGAGGTGATATTATGAAAAGAAAGGTTAGAATAAAAACTATTCCACTATTAGTCGCAATACTTGTCTTAATTCCATTACTTACTTTAATATTTTTTAGAGAGGAGTCACTTTCTAAACAAAATGACTATGTAACAGAAGATACTATAAATGATTCAATACCAGTAATTAATACAACAAAGAAAATAATTAATCCTTATATAGATAGTTCAGTAAAAATCGGAAAAACGTATTATGACTACAAAGGAGAATCACAAAGTCAAGAAAATTCTATAACTGTCCATGATAATACATATATTCAAAATTCAGGAATTGACTTTACATCTGATAATCAGTTTGATGTAATATCAATTCTTGAAGGAACAGTAATATCAGTGAAAGAGGATAATTTAATAGGAAAAACAATAGAAATCAAACATGATAATGGAATAATATCAAGTTACCAAAGTCTAAGTGAAGTTAATGTAAAAAAAGATGATTATGTAAATCAAGGACAAGTAATTGGTAAAAGTGGAACTAATGAATTAGACAAAGAAATAGGCAATCATTTACATTTAGAAATATATGAAAATGGTAATAGTGTAAACCCAGAAAACTATTTAAATAAAGAAATTAATGGTTAGAAGAAATTTATTTCTTCTTTTTTATTGTTATTTGTAATATAATAAATAATAAATCTTAAAAAGTATGGTAAAATAATAAAGGAAGGAATGAAATTATGCTAGCAAAAGATATAGGAATAGATTTAGGTACAGCAAATGTTTTAATTTATATCAAAGGTCGTGGAATAGTATTAAATGAACCTAGTATAGTTGTTATAGATACAGAGACAAATAAAGTTATCGCTGTTGGAGAAGAAGCAAGAGAAATGCTTGGAAGAACCCCTGAAAAAGTAAAAGCAGTAAAACCAATGAAAGATGGTGTAATTGCTGACTTTGAATTAACTGAAATCATGTTAAATTACTTTATAAACAAAATCAAAGCAAGAAGCTTATTCTCAAGACCAAGAATACTTATATGTTGTCCAACAAATATTACTCCTGTTGAAAAGAATGCCATAAAGGAAGCAGCTGAAAGAACAGGTGCTAGAAAAGTGTTTATAGAAGAAGAACCAAAAGTTGCAGCAATCGGAGCAGGAATGGATATTTCTAAACCATCTGCAAATATGGTAATAGACATTGGTGGTGGAACAACAGATATTGCAATTCTTTCAATGAATGGAATTGTTTCATCAGCATCAGTAAGAATAGCAGGAAATGTTTTTGATCAGGATATAATAAAATATATACGTGGAAAATATAAATTACTAATTGGAGAGAAAACAGCTGAAGATATAAAAATAAACTTTGCTAACGTATACAAACCATCTAAAAAAGAAAAATTAGTTGTTAAAGGAAGAAACTTAATAACAGGTTTACCTGATTCAATAGAATTAACACAAGAAGAAACAAAAGAAGCTCTAGAAGATGATTTAAATAGAATTATAAAATCTACTAAAAATGTTTTAGAACAAACGCCTCCAGAATTATCAGCAGATATTGTTGAAAAAGGATTAGTTCTTACAGGTGGAGGAGCAAAATTAACAGGACTTGTGGATTTATTAGAAGAAGAGTTAACTATACCAATTTTAATTGCGGAAACACCATTAACATGTGTAGCTGAGGGTACAGGAGTTCTCCTTGAAGACATAAAAGGACTAGAAGAAGACCAATAATATTGGTTTTTTTCTTTTTATTTATAAGACAATTTGTTATAATTTTCTTAGGAAGTGAAAAATTTATATGAGAATACAACTAATTTCTGCTGCTAAGATAGTGCTAACAACATTTATCTTTTCAACAATAATTATGTTTTTAATGAGAAAAATAGCGGCACATGTAGGAGCGATGGATATACCAAGAGCCGAAGAAGGAAATAGACATATCCATAAAAAAGCGACCCCTAAACTTGGCGGAGTAGGAATATTTCTAGGATTTATGCTAGGATATATGCTCTTTGGAGAACAAAGTGTAAGAATGAATTCTATTTTGATAGGAAGCTTTATAGTAATATTTACATCAATTATTGATGATATCAATCCAATAAAAGCAACACACAAGATGCTAGGACATTTAATTGCTGCATCGATAATAGTGTTTTATGGACATATTTTACTCGATAATATTACAGCATTTGGTTATTCACTAAATTTCGGTATCTTATCATACCCAGTAACAATACTATTTATTGTTGCTTGTACAAATATAATAAACTTAATAGATGGTTTAGATGGATTAAGCGGAGGAATATGTTCAATATTTTACATAACAATTGCAATTATAGGTTTCTTCCAAGGAAGATTCGGAAGTCTTGTAATGGTATTAACACTTATAATGTTAGGTTCAACTTTAGGATTCTTAGTTCATAATTTTAGACCATTCAGTAATGCAAAAATATTTGCAGGTGATGGAGCAACATTTATGGGATTCATAATAGCAGTAATCACATTACTAGAATTTAAAGGGCCAGCATTAATATCATTCTTTGTACCAGTAACAATATTAGGAATACCAATACTTGATACTTTATTTGCAATAATTAGAAGACTATTAAAAGGAGAACCACCATTCAAAGCAGACAAACAACACCTACATCATCAATTATTAGGAATGAACTTTTCTCCAACAACAACAGTATTAATCATATATGCAATAAATATATTATTCGCAACAGCATCAATCTTCTATACATTAAAACTTCAAGATCCAATAGTTGCTCAATCAATATACATACTATTATTTATATTAGTACTTTGGTTTGTATTCCATACAACAATTATTTCAGATAAAAATCCACAAATAATTAAAAAAATTACTAATAAATTAAAAATAAAGAAAAAGGCAAAAAACTAGTCTTTTTCTTTTATTATGTGATAATATAACGTTGAAAGCGTGATAATATGATAAATTTTATAATTGAAGAAGAAAACTTAAAAGAAATAATTGATAATTATATGATGAACTATAATTATACTTATGATATTAAAATATATGACTCACATAAAGAAAATAATTATTTTAATATTTATATCTTAAATTATGATTCTAAAAATATTCTTGATATAAATAAAATAAAAAGAATAAGATATGAATTAGATGATTGGTCATCTATAATAATTTTATTAATAAAGAATGATAAAGATAAATATAGTCTATTTGATAAAAGATTAATGATATTAGATATAATTAGTACTGAAAAAGATTTTAAAGAAAGATTAAAAGAAGATATTTTAATATCTATAAAAAGTCTAGATAAGAAAAATAATATATTAAAATTTACTTATAAGGGAAGTATTTACAATATTCCATATCAAGATATATTATTTATAGAAAATGACTCTGAAAATAAAAGATGCTTAATAAAAACAAGTAATAACAATTATTATATTCCATTAACTTTAAGCAAATTGATAGATAATTTAGACAATAGATTTATAAAGTGTAGTAGAAGTTATATTATTAATTTAGAAAAAGTGAGAAAGTATAACATAAAAAATAATATAATATATTTTGATGATGATATAAGTATTTGTGAAGTATCAAGAGAAAAGAAAAAAGATATAATTGCATATTTAAGAGGAATCAAATGACGAAAAATGTCGAAAAAGAAAAAATATCTCACAAAAATAGATTTATTATAAACAAATTATAGAAAAAACATAGATTTATAAATAGATTTGTTAGAATAAAATCACCAAAGATAAAGAGTTGGTAGAATGTGAGGTGTAAACAGTGATGACTGGACGCGTGAAATGGTTTAATAATGATAAAGGATACGGATTTATAGGATTTAGAGAAAATGAAGATATATTTGTTCATTATTCTGCAATTGAATTAGATGGTTATAAAACTCTAAAAGAAAACCAATTAGTTGAATTTAAACTTATCGAAACAAGTAAAGGATTTCAAGCAATAAATGTAAGATTATTGCAAGAAGCTACTATTTAAAAATAGTAGTTTTTTTTTCTTTTAATGTGGTATAATGTAAGTATAAAGGAGGAGATATTATGGAAATTATTATTCATGGAAACAAAGTTAAAATTACAAAAGCTATGAACGACTATGTTGAAGAAAAGTTAGAGAGATTAGAAAAGTATTTAGAAAATAGCGAAAACGTTCGCGCTAGTGTCATAGTAAAAGTAAAAGGACATGAACAAACAGTTGAAATAACAATCCCATTAAAGTCATTTATTTTAAGATCAGAAGAAACTAAAGATGACTTTTATGCAGCTGTTGATAAAACAATCGACAAGCTAGAAAGACAATTAAGAAAGAATAAGACAAGATTGATGTCTAAGAAGGTTAAACAAAGTTATGACTTTAATTTTGAAAGTATAATAGTTGATGAACCTGAAGAAAAAGAAGAACATAAAATTGTAAAAAGAAAAACAATTGAAGTTAAACCAATGAATGAAGAAGAAGCAATACTTCAAATGGAATTATTAGGACATCAATTCTATATGTATAAAGATAGCGAAACAAATAAACCTGCTGTCGTATATAAGAGAAATGACTCTAATTATGGAGTAATTGAATCTGAATAATTGATATATATACAAAAAAGGGAGAATATGCTTTTATTCTCTCTTTTTTTTTGATAAAATAAATAATTGAAGGAGCTGATGTATTTGAATATTTTAAAGAAATTATTCGATCATGAGTATAAAGAGTTAAGAAGATTTAATGGTATTGCAGATAAAGTTATGGCTTTAGATGAAGAATACTCTAAATTAACTGACACTGAATTACAGAATAAAACAGAAGAATTTAAAGAAAGACTAAATAATGGGGAAACACTAGAAGATATATTAGTAGAAGCATTTGCAACTGCAAGAGAAGCTGCATTCCGTGTAATTGGAGAAAAACATTACTATGTCCAAATACTTGGAGCTCTAGCAATCCATTATGGTAATATAGCAGAAATGAAAACAGGTGAAGGAAAAACTTTAACATCTGTATTACCTGCATATTTAAACGCATTAACAGGAAAAGGAGTTCATATAATTACAGTTAATGAATACCTTGCTGGACGTGATGCTGAATGGATGGGTGGAATTCATAGATTCTTAGGATTAACTGTTGGAGTTAATAGAAGAGATATGACTGCAGAAGAAAAACGTGATGCATATAATTGTGATATACTATACTCTACAAATAATGAAATTGGATTTGATTATTTAAGAGATAACATGGTTGTAAGAAAAGAAGAAAGAGTTCAAAGACCATTAAATTTTGCAATTATTGATGAAGTTGACTCAGTATTAATAGATGAAGCAAGAACACCACTAATTATTTCAGGTGGAGAAATGGCTAATCAAAATCTATATATTAGTGCTGATAAGTACGCTAAGAGTTTAAAAATAGAAGAAGATTTTATTTATGATGAAAAAACAAAGAGCGTTAACTTAACTGAACAAGGAGCAGATAAAGCAGAAGAAATGTTCCATATAGATAATTTATATGATGTTGATAATTCAACTTTACTTCACTTTATTAATCAAGCGCTACGTGCAAACTATGCAATGAAAAATGATGTAGATTATGTTGTACAAGATGGAGAAATAGTAATTGTTGACCAATTTACAGGACGTCTAATGAAAGGTAGAGCATACTCTGATGGACTTCATCAAGCAATAGAAGCAAAAGAAGGAGTAACTATCAACCAAGAAACAAAGACACTTGCAACAATAACATTCCAAAACTTATTTAGAATGTATAATAAATTATCTGGTATGACAGGTACTGCAAAAACAGAAGAAGAAGAATTTAGAGATATTTATAACATGTATGTTATAGAGATACCAACTAATAAAGATATTGCAAGAATAGATGAAGCAGATTTAGTATATGCAACAAAAGAAGCAAAATATAAAGCAATAATTAACTTCGTTAAAGATAGATATGAACATGGACAACCAGTTTTAATAGGAACTATTGCTATCGAAACAAGTGAGTTAATTAGTAGTTTATTAAAACAAGCACATATTCCACATGAAGTATTAAATGCAAAGAACCATGAAAGAGAAGCAGAAATTATTTCTAAAATTGGTTTAGGTAAATCAGTAACAATCGCAACTAATATGGCTGGACGTGGTACTGATATTAAGTTATCAGATGAAGTAAGAGCATTAGGTGGATTATGCGTTGTTGGTACAGAAAGACATGAATCACGTCGTATAGATAACCAATTACGTGGACGTTCAGGACGTCAAGGAGACCCTGGATATACTCAATTCTTTGTATCAATGAGAGACGATTTAATGGTAAGATTCGGTTCTGACAGAATTGGTGCGATGATGGAGAACATGGGAATTGGAGACCAAGCAATCAGAAGTAAAGCATTCACAAGATCAGTTGAACAAGCACAAAAAAGAGTTGAAGGTAACAACTATGATATAAGAAAGAATTTACTACAATATGATGATGTAATGAATAATCAAAGAGAAATTATCTATGGAAAGAGAAATCAAATCTTAGATAATGAATCAATTCATGAAATGGTATTAAGTACATTCAGACATCACGTAGAAGATTTAGTAAAATCACACATGCCACCAGAAAATGAATTAACACAAGAAGATTATAAAGATATCAGAGAATTTGTAAATGAAAACTTATTAAAGAATGATTTAGAAGAAAAAGAAGTAAATGGAAAACAACCAGAAGAGTTAATAGACTTTATTTGTAAGAGAGTAATCGAAGAGTATGAAGATAAGATAAAAGATATTCCAGAAGAAGTAAGTCAGGAATTTGAAAAGGTCATAACTTTACAAGTTGTTGATAACTACTGGATGGAACACATTAATACAATGTCACATTTAAGAGAAGGAATTCACTTACGTGGATATGCTCAAGAAGACCCATTAAGAGCATACACAATGGAAGGATTCGACTTATTTGATTCAATGTTACAAAAGATAGATAAAGATATTTCAATATTCTTACTAAAAGCAGAAATAAGACAAAATATTGAAAGAAAAGAAAATACAAAGAAAATCACAACAAATGATTCAGAAGACAAAGTAGAAAAGAAAAAGCCAAAGAAGACTAAAAAAGTAGGAAGAAACGACCCATGTCCATGTGGCTCAGGAAAAAAATATAAACAATGTTGTGGTAAATAAAAAGAACTAAGTATTATTCAAAATACTTAGTCTTTTTTATTCAATTGTAATTATTTTAAATATTTCTTCAATTTCTCCAGGACGAATTGTTATAGAGATAAGTAAATTAATCTTTCCATTATCATCTATATAAAACTTTTTATTAGTATCGTTTTCATATGTTTTAATATTTTCATCCTTTAAATAATCATAATCTCTAGCCTCATCAAAACTTGAATAATAACTATTAATAATTTCATTTTTTACTTTTTCATCAAAATCATCTTTATTAATATTTTTATATTTTAGAATTTCATCTAAATTTACTTTTCTACCTGTTTTTACATTTATTACATAGATATAGTATTTAGGAATAGTAACTGCACATGTTCTATACTTAGTAGTTAGAACAACAGCAAGCATATCCCCAACTAAATAATGTTTATATTCAAAAATTTCAATTCCTACACAACTATTATGGTCAATACTAAAATCAAATACTTGAGCAGCTTGATCATATACTTTTTTAATATTATCATTAACTTTCTTTGCATAAGAAGAATTTAAATTAATATATGGTGCTTTATAATTATCTATATTTCTAATCGTAGAATCATAGTCTGCATAAGTTTTACTTCTTACATTAGGAATATAACTAGCATCATAAATATAATCTTTACTACTATCAATTTTGCTAACTTTGAAATTTGCATCATCACCATCATCAGTATCATCATACTTAGTAAGATATTCAAAAGGTGGCTTTCCACTTCTTATTTTTCTATTTTCATTTATATTATTATCTATATTAGTAGTATTATTGTTGTTTGAACTATCATCTGTATTTTTACTAGTATCATTAGTATCTTTTTTATCTTTATTAATATTTTCTTTTTTCACATTATAAGATTCCTTACTATTACTATCAGTGTTCTTTTTAGAAACATAATTTCTATAACCAGTAAAACATAAAACTTCTACAATTAATATAACTGGAATAAGCATAAATAGAATAATAATTTTCTTATTTTTAGATTTTATATCTTTTTTACCATTCTCATCCATTTTCTAGCCTCTCTATATTATCATTCTATCATTTATAAAAACTATACTCAATATAAAAAAATAAGAAATGTAAACTGCTTAGAACATCCTTTCTGGGATATTTCTTTTTATAATATTTATATTTTCAAGTTCATCAATAGTAGATGCCATCATAATACTTCCATGACCTTTTAAATTTATATAATATTTTGTTTTATTAAAATCATTATTATAATTATCTTCTATTACATTAAGTATTTCATCAACTTCTTCAATTGCTCCGCAAGGCATACAATTTTTAGTAAAAGGAGCATCTTTTATATAACAATGAGAATGAATCATAAAATTAATATTTTTCAATTTACTATATAAAGTGACTTGAATAGGTGAATCAACAGAAGGTTTATAATCTCCACAATAATATAATTTATTATTTTCATAATATACTGGTACAAAATCATTAATAGTAATAAATTCTTTATTAACATTTCGCCTACTTACAAAAATATATTTGCCATTTCTAAATGAAGGAAATCCCTTTGGACATCTAAAAGAAGCATTACCAAGAAATCTCTTTGTATCTCTAGTTTGAAACATAGTACTTGCAAAAACATTAGCATATTCCTTTACAACATTTAAAAACTCTTTTTCATAAGGAACATTAACATTTAAGGTTGATTTATACATGTCTTCTTTAAAGCTATCAAAGTACCAAGCAAGTGCTCCTATACTTTCTTCTGATTTTGTAGTGGCCTCTCTTGTAATTTTCTTTAATAAAATAAGTCTATTAATCATATTTGTACAACATTTATTTATCTCAAATCCTTCATACCAAACATTTCCTAATGGATCAAATAATCTCATATAATATTTATCGTTCCTATTAGAAAACTCAACAGTTAAATTAGATTTTAATTCAAATGCCCTTTCAAGTAAATCTTGAAAACTATATTTATTATCAATATTTCTTTTAGAACTAACAAGCATAACTTTATAGTTAACCTCTTTAACGTTTCTTATTTTTAAATAATCATTACTAACATTAGGCCACCATATAACAATATCATAGTTTATAACTGATTCTATAATTTTATTTAAATCTTTATAATAACCACCATTATACAAATCAACATTATCTAAATACTTACTAAATTCACTAACTATTTTAGACTCTTTACCTCCTCTTTCATCAAAAGTACCTCCAACAAATAAAATTTTATCTTTCATTTTTTATTCTCCTAACTAACTTTTTAGCTATATCATCTTTTCCTTCTGCATTAATTACATTATTTTCTTCATCAATAATATATCCAATATGTCTACCATTTCTAATATTTTCTAAGTCATTTGCAATAACAAGATTACATTTATTTTTAATCATTAAATTTGTCGCAACTTCAATAAGTTTATCCTTAGTAACATTATCCAAAAGTTTAAATCCAACAAGATAAGTATTAGGACTTATGTCTTTAATTATAGAAATAATTTTCTTAGTTGGTTTTAATACAATTACTAAATCACTAAGAGATGAAGAAATCTTATTATCAGTCATACTAAACTCTTCATTATTCTTCAATTTTTCAAGTGTACTAACATAATCTACTTTATAATCAGAAACTGCCATTGAATGAATAAATACGTCTATATCATTATTATCTAAAACATTTCTAACTTCTCTTTCTAAGTCATCAACTCCTATAATTCTTTTAATTTTAACTCTGTCATCACTAGGACAAAAAGCTTCTTTTGAGCAAATATATGTTATTTCAACACCTTCAATAGTCTTTAAAAACTCATTTGCTATACATAAACCTAATTTACCAGTAGAAGAATTAGTTATCTTTCTTACATTATCAATTTTTTCACTAGTACCACCAGCAGTAATAACAACTTTCATTATATTCTCTCCTTTACTAATTTTTTTGTAGATTCAACTATATCTTTAGTACTAGGAAGTTTTCCATTTCCAATATCTCCACAAGCAAGCATCCCTTTATCTGGTTCAATAAATAAGTAATTATATTCTCTTAGTTTTTTGATATTATCCTGTACAATTGGATTTTTATACATATTAGTATTCATTGCAGGAGCAAAAATTACAGGTGCAGTAGTAGCCATTATAGTAGTAGATAGCATATCATCAGCAATCCCATTTGCTACTTTTCCAATAATATTAGCAGAAGCAGGAACAATTAAGAATAAGTCTGCCATCCTTGCTAAAGATATATGTTTAACATCGACATAACTTTTTTCTTTAAACATATCAACTACAACTTCGTGTGAAGATAATGTTTCAAGAGTTAATGGAGTTATAAAATTACAAGCATTTTTAGTCATTATTACATATACATTTGCCCCTTCACTTTTTAAATAACTAACAAGTCCACAAGCTTTATAAGCAGATATTCCTCCAGTAATTCCAATAACAATATTTTTATTTTTAAAATTCATATACATCTCCCTTTCAATAAAAGTATATCTATAAAAAATTAATAAGTATAAGATATATATGTTATGATATTAATAAGGAGGACTTATAATGAATGTAAATTTAGAATTATATAGAATATTTTATGTAGTAGCTAAAAATAAACACATGACAAGGGCAAGTGAAGAATTACACATATCTCAACCTGCTATTTCTCAATCTATAAAAAATTAGAAGAACAATTAGGAGGAACTTTATTTTTAAGAAGTAATAAAGGAATGGAATTGACAGAAGAAGGAAAAATGTTTTTTGAATATGTTAAAGGTGCTTTAGAATTAATAAACAATGCAGAAAATGAATTTACTTCTTTCAAAAGTTTAAGTAAAGGAAAAATAAATATAGGTTGCTCAACTGTATTAACAAAACTTTTATTATTAGATGTCTTAAAAAATTTTAATAAAGATTATCCTAATATTGAAATATGTATAACTAATGATTTAACAAGTAATCTAATTAGTGACTTAAAGTTAGGAAAATTAGATTTAGTAATATATAATGAAAGTGATATTTTAGAGAAGAATATCAATAATAAGAAAATCACAAGTCTAAAACAAGGCTTTATTTATAATTCAAAAATATATAATGATAATATTAATAATTATAATGATTTAAATAAAATTCCATTAATATTACAAAAAGATAATTCAAATAGTAGAAAATATCTAAATAATATAAGTGAGAAAAATAATATTAAATTAAAACCTAAAATAGAAGTAGCAAGTCAAGAACTAGTAGTTGAATTAACTAATTTAGGTTTAGGTATAGGCTTTTCTTTTATAGATTTAGCAAAACAAAAATATAATGATATAAAAGAGTTAAGTATCAATAAAACAATTCCAAAGATAGATATTTTTCTAGCAACTAATAAATACATATCATCAACCTTTGCTAGTAAAAAGTTTATAAGCTATTTATATAATGAAATTAAATAGTATGATAAAATATAAACATAGTAGGAGGTTATCATGAATAAAAAAAGAATAAAAATAATTTTTACTGTATTAGCAACTTTAATATTAATTGTATCGATTAGTTTTAATGTATATAGTATTATTAAGTTAAAAGAAAATGCTAAAACTATAGAAACCAATAGTAAAACAATAAAAAATATTAAGAAGGAAAATACTAAGTTAAAGAAAAATATTGAAAAGTTAGAAAAAGAACAAGAAGAAAATATAAATTCTACATCTAGTAATACAGAAAAAACTATTTATAAAGATAAAATATTAGTATTAAATACTTTCTTAAATGACATGAAAAATGATATAAAGAATAAGATAAATAATGAAGGATATAAAACTTATATAGAAACATGTGAGGGGCAATTACCAGATAATACAGTAACACATCAATATGAGATGAATTCAGATGTTATTGATAAAATAGTCACAAAATTAGAAAAAGCAACAAAAGTTGAAAGTGATATTACAGCATCATTCTTTTGTGCTAAATATTCATTAGAAACCTATAAAACAAAAAGTGATAGTATTTTCAGTTTATATCAAGCAAATAATGAAAAAATTTTAATAGTAGGTTATAATGACAAAGGATATGCATTTACATTTGATGAAGATGTTTCAACATTCATTAAAGATTTATTAAAAAATAGGTAGGTGAGTTATAAATGATACGTTATAGTACAGAAGAAGGTTTTATTAAACCAGAAGGAATTAGAGATAAGGATGATACTAGAAATACAAAGGTAGCTTTACCAGAAGTTGCAGTTGGAGTATTTTCAATAAAATTAATAGATAGTATTATAGAAAAATTTAATGGAGAAAGAGTAGGCTATTTTGGTGGAGCGTCATATCATAGACCAGTATATATTATTAATTATGAAGGAAAAGACATTGTAGTATTTAGTGCTGGTGTAGGTGGTCCTTTAATTAGTTCAGATATAGAAGAATTAAATTATAATGGAGTAAATAAATTTATAATATTTGGAAACTGTGGAGTATTAGATAATAGTATAGAAGATTGTTCAATAATAATACCAAACAAAGCTTTTAGAGAAGAAGGAACAAGTTATCATTATCTACCAGATTCAGATAGTATAGTTTTGAGTGATGAGTATAAAAAAGATTTTATTGACATATTAAATAAATATGATTTTGACTACAGAGAAGGAGCAACTTGGACAACAGATGCTTTTTATAGAGAAACAAAAGATAAAATATCTTATTTTAAAGAAAATGGAGCAGTATGTGTAGAAATGGAAGCGTCAGTAATAGCAGCGGTTTGTAAAAGAAAAAATCTTCATTACTTTACTTTTTATTATGCAGGAGATAATTTAGATGGAGTAGAGTGGGATAAAAGAAGTTTAAGTCAAGATGATAATTTTGAAAAGAAGACAGAAGTACCGATACTAGCAATAGAACTAGCTTTAAAAATATCATAATAAAATGTAAATATAAGTAAAAAAGCATATTTAGTTAGACTAATATGCCTTTTTTATGATAAAATATACTACTGTTGAAAAAAGGGGATTGGTAGTATGTTAGAAAAAATTGAAATACCAAAGAAAGATATAGAACTATTAAAAAAAAGATTTTTTGAATTTGGTGGAGAAAGTTTAATTGTTAAGACTGCTCCTGATAAAGTATATAAAATGTATAAGGATTACATTCCAAGGGATACAGTAGAAAACAAAACAAAGAAAATAGAAAAAATCAGTGAAATGAACTTAGATTATATAACTGAACCAACAGCAATCTTATATAGTAATGGAGTACCTATTGGTTATGAAATGAAATATGATAAAAATGATACTAATCTTTTACTATCAACACTATCTAAAAAAGAAAAAATAAATGCTTTAAAAAAAATAAAAGACATATTAAAATACTTTGAATCAAAAGGAATAATATATCATGACATAAATCAAGGAAATATTTTAATTAATAAAAATAACGGAAAAATAAAGTTTTGTGATATTGACAATGTAACAATGGAAGATTATCCAGGAGACTTATATGACGATTTAATATTATTTTTTAAAGAAACATATGGTGTTATTGATACTAGAGTACATAGTTTTATGCATAATTATCTAACATTATCATATCTTAATGATATTGATGAATTTTATGATGTAATGGCAATGATTAAAACAAATAGATATCCAAAACATGTTACTAAAAAGAATGAAGAAATTGTAAAATCACTAGTTGAATCTGATGGAACATATAAAGATAGATATATAATTGATACTATAAAAACTAGATAAACTTTACATTAATTAACTACCGTTTTTATAACTTTTAGTTTAACAATTCTATATTTTGATATAATAAGTATATAGAATTGGAGGAATAATATGAAAGCATTAACATTAGTTGATAAGAAAAAATTTGAAATAATTGAAAAAGATATTCCAAAAGCAGAAGGAAATAAAGTTGTAATTAAAGTAAAGAATACAGGAATTTGTGGTTCTGATATTCATATGATTTGGCAAACAGGATATAATGCTGGAACTAACTTTGTAATAGGCCATGAATTTTCTGGTGAAATTTATGATGCTGGAAATAGTACAACATTTAAAGTTGGAGATAGAGTTGTTGCAATGGAGATAGATTCTTGTTTAAAAGATGAATGTGAATTTTGTGGAACAGGAAGAGAAAACATTTGTGACCATGTATTAGAAGGTGGACCTGGTATTGGAACAGATGGTGGCTATGGTCAATATGTTGCTATAAGAGAAGATATGGTAAGGATATTACCAGATAATGTAAGTTTTATATCAGGTGCAATGGTAGAACCAGCATCAATCTCAATGCACGGATTGAAATTAGCTCATGTAAATAAAGATAGTAAAGTACTTATAACAGGATGCGGAGCAATAGGAATGTTCGCTGCTGCTTGCGCACACGCTTTAGGTATTGAAAATGTATATATTACAGAAGCAAATAAAGAACGTATAAAATTAGTATCAAATTCAGGTTTTGTAAAAGAAGCATTTGATGCAATGGATGAAAATATTAATGATAAACTAACAAAAGTTGCACCATCTGGATTTGATGCAGTAATAGAATGTTCTGGTAATAAAACAGCAAGTACAATGGGATTAAATCATCTAAAAAAAGGTGGTCATATGTCTATGATTGCATATGGAGAAGCACCAGAAATAAATGTATTTAACTTTGTTAATAGTGAATATCATTTATCAGGAAGTCTATTCTTTAAAACAGAAGAATTTGAAGAAGTAATAAAATTAATGAGTGAAGGAAAATTAAACTTAGAACCATATTCAAAATTAATAGAAATGGAAGAAGTTCAAGAGTCATTAGAAAAACTAGAACAAGGAATAGAGTCACCTATAAAATACATTATAAAAATGAATGACTAATATAAAAGATTGCTTAAAGCATGATACTATGTCATGTACAAGCAATCTTTTTTTACTGTTATTTATTTTCAGGAATTTCATTTATAATAAATTTATTATTATCTAAATCAAAAGATATTCTATAGTCAACATAATGTTCTATATCCATATCAACATCAATAGGTCCATATACTGAAGTAACGCTTTTTCTTAAAACATCAGGTCTTGTATAAGAGCAAAGAACACTTACTGTATTTCTACCAGGCAATAGATATAAAATGTTTTTTCCTTTAATTGTTTTAATTTTAGGTTTTTCTCCATTTACTTTTTGAACTTGTACAACAAGTGACTTAATACCTATAGAACTATCTAAATAAACTTTTCTAGCATATTTATTTTCTAATAACCACTTATCAACATCTTTATTTCTTTTCCATTTAACATAAAGTATAAATACTATAGAAAAAACTATAACTCCTAAACATAAAAGTATAATTGTATTATCATCCATATTAACTAACTCCTTATAAGTGTTTACTTTGATTATTTATTTTCTTTTCAATTCCCATATTGTCATAAAATTCATCTAAAGTATAGGCAGAGTCAGGCCATGCATAATCAGTATTTTCTAAATAAGC
Organism: uncultured Bacilli bacterium; assembly: GCA_934131175.1. Lineage (GTDB taxonomy): Bacteria > Bacillota_I > Bacilli_A > RF39 > UBA660 > UBA3789. The sequence continues at coordinate 124,696 of CAKOZD010000001.1, forward strand.
CATTCCATCAAAATAAGCATTCTCTAAATTAATTAGATTATTTAAATATTCATAGGACTCTTCCATTTTCTTTTTTTGCTTTTCTGTTATATTCTTTGGAGCCATTATAGTATAAATTAAGTAGTCTTCATCCCGTGGAGTAATAGAGCAACCATTTTCTAAGAAAATAATTCCAAGAGCCGCTAAATTCATAGCTTGTTTATGAATAGTCTCCTCAGTATAATTATAATTTAAACTTTTAAACCATTCCGTTGGAAGAATATCTTTTGCAAATGAACTATCATGATAATTATCTTCACCTAAATCTCCAGCTTTAGAGTTCTTATGTATTCCAAATGGATGTTCAATGCCATCTTTATCAATTAAAATTCCCTTTACTTTTCCTAAATTCATATTACCACCTACCTGACTATATAATAGCATACATATAAATAAAATGTAATCTAATTGTAAAGAACCTAAATTTAATAGTTTATTTTTTTCGTATAGTGATAATATAAAAATAGGAGATGACAAAAATGAAATTAAATGATATAAGAGATATAGCTGTAATTGGTTCAGGGGTTATAGGATATTCATGGGCTTTATCATTCGCTATGAATGGTCACAAAGTACATGTATATGATGTAAAGGATGATGCATTAAAATTAGCAAAATCAAGAATTCATGATTCATTAGAAAATTTAGCATCAAACAAAGTTCTAAATCCAAATAAAATTGAGAAAATAGAAAGTAGAATTAGTTACACAACATCTATTGAAAACGCTGTAAAAAATACAAAGTTTATTGTAGAATCAGGACCAGAAAAATATGAAGTTAAATGGTCAATTGTAAATGATGTTGAAAAATATGCAAGTGAAGATGCGATAATTGCTTCATCAACATCAGGTCTTTTAATAACAGAAATAGCAAAAAATGCAAAACATCCAGAAAGATTTATCGGAGCACATCCATACAATCCACCACATTTAATACCTTTAGTAGAAATAACAAAAGGTGAAAAAACAAAAGAGGAAAATGTACAATTAGCATATGATTTATATAAATCAATAAAAAAGGAACCGGTAATTTTACAAAAAGAAGCATTAGGATTTATCTGTAATAGAATTCAAATGGCTGTATATCGAGAAGTTAGTGACTTAGTTATGAGAGGTGTATGTTCTATAGAAGATGCTGATAAAGCAGTAACATATGGTCCGGGAATCAGATGGGCAATTATGGGCCCTAGTTTAGTATTTGAATTAGGTGGAGGACAAGGTCATATTGATGGATTAATGACTCATTTAAATGATTCGATAAAACTTTGGTTAAATGATATGGCCGATTGGAAAGAGTTCCCAGAAAAATTTCCTGAAATAGCAAGAGAGGGAGTAGAAGAAGCCTTAAAAAATAGACCAAAAGAAATTGGTAATACAGATGAGTCCCTTGCAGAATATAGAGATAAAATGCTAATTGAAATATTAAAATTACATAATAAATTATAGGGAGGTAATATGAAATATCCAAAATTCATAAAAGAAAACGATACAATAGGAATAATTGCACCATCTGCAGGAGCATATGATATAAAAAAGAAAAATAAGTTTATAAATGCTAAAAAAAATATAGAAGAAAAAGGCTTTAAAGTAAGTCAATCAAAGTATTTATATAACTGTGAAAAAGGAAGAAGTACAAATAAATTTAATAGAGCAGAAGAAATAAATGAAGTAACAGAAAATGAAAACATAGACTTAATCTTAGCAGCAACAGGAGGAGATTTTTGCTTAGAAATATTACCATATATAGATTTTAAAAAACTAAGTGAATGTAATAAGTATGTAGCAGGCTTTTCTGATCCGACATGCATTTTATTTCCATTAACTACAAAGTATGATGTCGCAACTATATATGGGCAAAACTTTAGTCCTTTTGGAATGGAGAAACTTCATAAATCGCAAGAAGACTTTATAAATATTATAACCGGTAAAAAACTAGAAGAAGAAAGCTATGATTTATATGAGGATGGATATCAAGAATCAACTACAGGATTAGAGTTCTATAATTTAACTAAAAAGGTAGAATGGGAAACATTAAATAGTAAAGATGTTAATGTAGAAGGAAGAATAATAGGAGGGTGTCTAGATATAATTTCTGAACTTTCTGGAACAAAGTATGATGGAACACAAGAATTTCTAGAAAAGTATAAAGAAGATGGAATTATTTGGTATTTTGATAATTGTGAATTAAATCTAGATGCAACTATCAGAGTACTTTGGAAACTAAATGAACTTGGATATTTTAAATACACGAAAGCTATTATATTTGGTAGATTTGGTTGTGAAGAAAGTTATTATGATTATAATACTAAGACTTGTTTAGAAGATAGTATCTTAAATGAATTAGATATTCCCGTAATATATAATGCTGATATTACACATAAGGCTCCATGCCTAACTATTATTAATGGTAGTATCGCAACTGTTTCTGTAAAAAATAATCAAGGAAAAATAAAATTTAAATTAAAATAAAAATACTAGTAAGTGTAAAAGCTTATCTAGTATTTTTTGAATTATTTTCTTCTTGTAAGAATGTTTCAGTATTTTCTTTCTTTTGAATTGCCCCTAAAGCCTCAAGCACAGTCATTAAAGATATATATCCTGCAGATAATTTGTGAGATAAATCATTTATAAAATTGTACATTTCTTGAGTTTTAGTAAATCCATTAATATATTCTGATATTTTATTTAGATTATTATTTGAAGATAAAATAGATGATACAACTTTATATAAGTCGCTATCTGTATCTTTTGCATTACCGAAGAATCTATAAAAATCAAGTAATTTCTCGGCATCCATATTAGAAATTTCTTCAGAAATCTTAACATAATCAGGAATTAAAGCTTTCTCAGCACTCTCTACACCAAACCATTTAAGGATATTATCAGCAAAATTCATATTTGTGCCTGCATCAGCAATATATGAACTTGCACTTGTAGAAGAAATATCAGAACCTATACCATTACCATGATTATTTTTCCAGTATTCATATCCGTAACCAATTACTGCATCTCCATTATCTTCAACTTTATAATCATCACTACCAAATTTATTATAAAGATCTTGGTTTTCCTTAATAATGTCAGCATCTTTAACGTTGTCAAGCGGAACATCTTTTCCATCAGGAATCTTTACGGGCGTATATATATTATTATTTGGAAATAATTTCTGACTTAATTCTGGAAGAAAAGTACCTCCCTTTAAAATATCATATATTGATAGTGCTGCAAGACCAGCAGTAAATAATCCTATTGAAATAGAACCTGCTTTTTTTAAATTATCTAGAAAACTTTTATCTTCTAAACATTCTTTAAGATTATGAAGCATCTCTTTAGCTTTTTGCTTATCTTCACTATTCAATTTATTAATTGCTTCTTCTAGTTCATCAACATTTTTAGGAACTGGATCCAAATTAATATTTATATCTTTCATGTAACAAGTCATAATATCCACAATTATAAATTCAATAATATTTGATGAGTCATCAAGCTTGTCTTGAATTTTTTTAAGTTCTTCTTCATCTTCAGATGCATATTTTTCTTTATCAAGGCTCATAAAATAATTGTTTTCTTTTTTATTTTTTGAATTTTCGTATATTCTCTTAATAGCAGAAGCAATACCTAGAGTTGTGCTTGCTATTAAACCACCAGTAGCACCAATAGCAGCAAAAGAAGCAATATTTTCTAGGGCAAAGAATTTTTCAGCGTAAGAACCAATCAACGGAATATGTTGTAAAACTTCACTTCCTACAACACCTAAAGCCCCATTTAATGCAGTATACCAAGATGCATTAGTTTGTTTCTCAATCCATGCACCTAAAAGTGTTCCGTTAAGGACTCCTGCTGTAACGCCAGGATCAACACCATTAACCATATTGGCTAGATGTATTCCAAATGCTCCACCTGCAGAAATACCAGCAGCAGAAGATGCAACAACGTTTAATTTTTTCTTTGCTTTTTTCAACCTATCTTCTAAATTATCAACTTTTCCCAATTTATTATTTAAAAAAACACATAATTCTTTTTTTTCTTTATTAGGTAAACTATATATAGCTTGTCTTAACGATAAATATCCTGTATTTTCAAAAGAAATAGAATGTTCATTAAGAAATTGAATAATTTGATTTTGCATTTCTTCACTGAAACGAGTATCTAAATATTTGCCATCTTTTCTAGTAGCTTCCAAGTCCATTAAAATATTATTTAGTTCATTTGTTTCATTAGCTTTTATTATTTCTTTTCTATTTTTAACAACTTTATATATAGAATATCCACCAAGAGCAGCACCGACAAGAGCTTTAGTTCCAATAGTAGGAGCAAGAAGTAAAGCTGTTCTTCCTGCTAATGAAATTCCTAAAGTCTTTCCAATAGTCTTTGTTAAATCACTACTCATAAATTTAGTAAATGCAGATGTAGAACCTTTATCAAGAGATTCAACCATTTTATTTACAGACTCAGATATATGATTAATTTTATCCATAGCTTTATTAAAATCAAGCTCATTTAAATTAGATTTAAGATACTTTGTAAGTTCATTTACTGAATTAAAATTATTTTCAATATTTATACCCATTTCTTCAAGTTCGGTATTTATAAGATTAAGTTTAGCATTTTCCATCTTAGCTCTTAATTCATTAAGAGCCTTCTTTTTTTTTCTATGAATTTTTGGCAGATTTATTGAAAAACTTTTATTTGCAGTATTTTCCATCTCCATATTATTCACCTTTTTCTTCTTTATTGTTTTCTTTTTCAATAAAAGTATTTTCTACATTATTAAGTGTCTGAACATAATATGCTAATTGGTAAAAATCCATATCTTTTAGCATTTTATCCGGAATAAATTCTATGTCATCAATTTTCTTTATAAAATTTTCTAACTCTTCATTTTTCTCTTTTTCATTCATATCAAACATCTCCTAAAAATAAGTATATCTATAAAAAAAGAATAATTGCAATGATATTACAAATAAAAAAACAAGTTTACATAAAAAATACATAGTAAATTTAATAACATGGTATACTTAATTATAGGAGGTACATATGTATAAAATATTAAGAAATGAGAAGATAAGTGAAAGTAGTTATTTATTAACTATAAAGTGCCCTATGGTTATAAAAAATGCTATACCAGGACAATTTATTATAGTTATGTCGAAAGAGGATAGTGAAAGAATACCATTAACAATTTATGATTATAATTTAGATGATGGTACTCTAGATTTAATATATCAAGTTGTAGGAGCATCAACTAAAGAACTATCGAAGAATAAAGAAGAGGTATTTGCAATTACAGGACCATTAGGTAAACCTAATGAGATATGCAAAAACTATGAAGAATATAAAGAAAAAAGAATTGTCTATGTAGCAGGAGGAGTAGGAATAGCACCAGTATATCCACAAGTTAAATATTTAAAAGAAAAAGGGTTTAATATTGATGTTATATATGGAGCAAGAAGTAAAGATTTATTACTTATAAAAGATAAAATAGAACAAGTTGCAAGTAAAGTTTATTATGTAACAGATGATGGAACATACGGAGAAAAGGGATTTGTTACAGATATTTTAAAAAAACATATTAATGAATATGATATCTGTGTTGCAATTGGACCAGTAATAATGATGAAAAATGTTGCAGAATTAACTAAAGAATATAATTTGAAAACTATTGTTAGTATGAATCCAATAATGGTAGATGGAACTGGTATGTGTGGAGCATGTCGCTGTGAGGTAGAAGGAAAGCCAAAATTTGCTTGTATTGATGGACCAGAATTTGATGGACATAAAATAAACTTTGATATTGCATTAAAAAGAATGAATATTTATAAAAAAGAAGAGGAAGAACTAATGATTAAGGAGGAGAAATGTGATTAATTTAGAAAAAGTGCCAATGAGAACACAAAGTCCTGAAATAAGAAATAAAAATTTTGAAGAGGTAGAACTTGGATATAATGACGAAGAAGCGCTAGAAGAAGCAAATAGATGTCTTAACTGTAAAATACCAAGATGTGTACAAGGGTGTCCAATAAACATTAAAATACCAGAATTTATAAGTGCTATCAAAGAGCAAGATATAAAAAAAGCCTATAAAATCATAAGTGAATCTTCATCATTATCAGCAATTTGTGGAAGAGTATGTCCTCAAGAAAAACAATGTGAAGGAAAATGCGTCAGAGGAATAAAAGAAGATGCGATAGCAATAGGGGCATTAGAAAGATATGTATCTGATAAGGCTTTAATAAATGATATGCAAAGTGAATTTATAAAGGAAAAAAATAATAAAAAAGTTGCAATCATAGGAAGTGGACCTGCTGGTTTAGCATGTTCATCAGAATTGATAAAGCATGGCTTTAGTGTTGTTATATATGAATCTCTTCACAAAGCAGGTGGTGTATTAACTTATGGTATACCAGAATTTAGATTACCTAAAGAAATAGTAAATAAACAAATTGATAACTTAAAAAGACAAGGTGTAAAAATAAAATTAAATATACCAATAGGAAATGCAATTACTATAAATGAACTGAAAGAAGAATATGATGCAATATTTATTGGAACTGGCGCTGGTATTCCTAAATTTATGGGAATAGATGGAGAAGATGCGAATGAAGTGTTTTCTGCAAATGAAATACTAACTAGAATAAATCTTATGAAAAGTTATAAAGATAGTTCAAAAACACCAATAAAAAAGTCAGGTATTGCCTATGTAATAGGTGGAGGTAATGTTGCAATGGATGCAGCAAGGTCACTAAAAAGACTTGGAATTGAGACTCACTTAATGTATAGAAGAAGTGAAGAAGAATTACCTGCTAGAAAAACTGAAGTTCAACATGCCAAAGAAGAAGGGATTATTTTTGATATCTTGAAAAATCCGAAAAGAATTATTAAAGATGAAAATAATAGTGTTACAGGAATTGAGTATGTTGATATGCAACTAGGAGAAGCTGGAGAAGATGGAAGAAGAAAAGTAACAGAAATAAAAGGGTCAAATAAAATATTAAAATGCAATATGGTAATTATGGCATTAGGAACATTACAAAACCATGAAGCATTGAAGAAATCTAATATCAAATTAAGTGATAAAGGATTAATTGTAGTTAATGATTTTGAAACAACCGAAAGTAATATATATGCTGGAGGGGATGCTGTAACTGGAGCAGCAACAGTAATACTTGCTATGGAAGCCGGCAAAAAGGCCGCTGAAAAAATAATAAATAAATGTAAATAAATATAAAATAAATAAAAAAACATTTACAATAAAATTTTTAAATGCTATATTCAAATTGTAACAGGGTAAGGTTTTCTTGCAAGTGTTATATATAATTTTAGTTTTATCGAAAGGTGGTGTTCATTTAATGAACGGAGTAAGTCAAGATAGTGAAGCTCTAAGACAAGATGCTAGCTATATTAATGAAATGGCAGAAACATTTAAAAGTCAATATGAACAATTATTTCAAGAAATGGAAGCAAATTTAAGCGCAGATGCAAATGAAAGTATCGCATGGTGGGGACCTCAAGCAGGGTTATTTTTAAATAACTTTAATAAGAAAAAAGATGATTTCAATAACGCTTATAAAAATGTAACAAGTATGGCAACAAATCTAGAAGAACAAGCACAAGCTTGGGATTCATTTGAAAATGCTTAGTATATAAGGAGGAAAATAAATGGCAACTAAATCAGGAATGAATTATGATAAGGTACAGAAACTTATCGAATATTTAGATTCACAAAAGACATCTATTATCAATAACTTAACAGACTTAAGTAATGAAGCTCCATCAAAAATAGCAGCTCATTATTCTGGACAAGCAGCAGAAACATATAAGAGCACATTAACTAATGTTATTAATAAAATAACTGAAACATTAGATACAATGATTGCTGAGTTAAAAACAAATACACAACAAAAACAAGAAGATTATGCTGCACAAGATGCCAAAATGCAAGATTCAGCAGATGCTGGTATTTCTGCATAATAGGAAATTAATAAGAAATTTTTAGTAATTTCTTATTAGTGTGGGTTAAACATAATTAACCCTTACTAATAAGAGATTAAAGAGGTGATAATATGGATGTAGCAGAAGATCAAATGCTAGATATAGATGATGTTATTAATGAAACATGTCCACTAACAGAATATACTTTATATGCAACAGAAATTAGTAAGTCAAACATTGGAACTATAAATTCATTAAAAGAAATATTTAGTGGTGAAGGAACTTTACCAAGTCAAACAACAACAATGTTAGATGAGGTTGATTCAACATTAAGCAAAACTAACTCTCAAAGATTCTATAGTGGTCAAACTGCACAAAATCAAATAAATAATGTTTCAGAAGCTTCAGGAAATTTACAAGGTTTAAAATCATCTGTTGATAATATTAATGTTGATGCAATATCAGCGGCAATTGATTCGTATAATGATCATTTATCTAATTTGAAAAGAGATAGTAGAAAAAAATTATTAGAAACTGCAGCAGACGCTTTCAACGCAAAAAAAGTTGAATGGGAAGGGTTCCCTAAAACAAAAACATATACAACAGATGGAGACACTTACGGTGTTGGTCCAATGTATGATGATAATTTTAACTATTGTTGTGAAACAGATACTGAGATTTATGAATATGAAGTTACTAATACGAACTCTACTCGTGAAGATATTAAAGATGACAGTGGTATGGTTATGTCGACAACATATCATAACTCCGTAACTTATAAAATTCACAAGTATAAACGAATTAAATATTGGAATTTCTTTAAGATTATTAATTCACCATTAGATCCAACTTTTGAAGAAATTGAACAATTATTTAATAAAGTTGGTGAACCATTACCATATGATCCTAGTAAGATTAATGGAGATGTAGGAAAAGCAAATGGATGGGGCATTAATTGATAAGATAGGAGAAAAAATATGAGTAATAGAACATATAATGAAGATGAATTAAATGGTTTAGTAGAAAATTCATCTAAAATATCTCAAAATTTAGAAGCAATTTCAAACGACACAACATCATATTATAATAAAATCGATTCTAGAATTCTTAGAAAATTTAGTGATAGCTTTTCTCAAATAAATAATTATAATGGGAAAATACAAGATGATATAGATAACATAGATACATATGGAAATTGGTTAAATCAAACATTAGAAGATTATACAGGAACACGTACTAATGTAGAAGATATGACTCCAGACATAAGTGACATCGGTCCAGATGTTGGAGATACATCATTAGGAGAAGGAGATGCATCATTAAAAGACTTATCAGCAGTTACTTCTATTATAGATTCTGCTGTTGGTGGGTTAGGATCTGCCGATAAAGCAGAACAATTTCCTCTTGACCCAGAAGCTTGGGAAAACTTATCTGGATCAGAAAAAGAAGCAATTGTAAAAAAATTAAAAGAACTAGGATTTACAGATGAAGAAATAAACAATATTAAAGACGGAAAAGTTTCAGTTGATAAAGTTCAGTTAGAAGAACTAGCAAGTCAACTTGAAAAATTATATAAATTAGATCCAAGTATAAGACAAAAATTAAAAGATTTGTATGGATTTGATATTTTTAATGATGACGGAACAGTAAACAAAGAAAAATTAGCAATCGCTATGCTTATGGATGCTAAAAATCCAAACGACCAATACGATTTAAAAACACTATTAACAAAATTAAGTGCTAATACCTCAACAGGTGATAGTAGTAATAAGAGTACAACTGGTAATGTAACAAAGGTAGTTGCGAACGATATAGGTGGTTCTAGTCAAACAACTAGTACAATAGCAGGAGCAGCGGCAGGACTTGGAGCAACAGTTGCTGCAGTTGGAGGTACTACTTCGAAAGCAACAGGATTAGCAGCAAGTGCAGAAGAAGAGGCACTTGCAGAAGGTGCAACATCAGACTCATCAGGAGATGCTAATAAAAATTCAAGTATTTTAGACGGATTAAAATCAGAAATGAATCATGTAATAAACAGTATAAAACCATCAGGAAACATTTCTACAAAACAAGGAAATGCTGCTATTATGGCAGGAGCAGGTCTTGGAACAGCATCCCTTGCAGGTGGAGGAATAATGGCTGGTAAGAAAATTATGATGTTAGTATTCAAACCAGAACATTTTACAAATTTATCTGAAACTATAAAAGATACAATTTTAAATACTTTTAAAGCATTAAAATTTACAGAAGAAGAATTAGATTTATTTATGACATCAAATCTAAAGATAAAGGCATCACTAATTGATGAGATGATTACAGCAATCAAGAAAGCTAGTGAACTAGATCCTGAATTAGATTCAAAAATAAAGCAAGTTTATAATTTTAGTGTATTTACAGAAAATAATAAAATTAGTAAATACTTAATATTAATGATAATGTTAATTGACGGAAAGAAAATTGGAGACCAATATAATATCTATGATATATTAAATCCAATATTAGCAGAAACTGATTATGTAAATTACACATACCAAGGTGTATCTTTACAAGATATTGTAGTAAAGGAAAAAGAAGAAAATAAAGAATCAGATAAACAACAAAAAGAAGAAGTAAAACAACCAGAAATAAATGCTAATAAAGAAGATGAAATTTTAGACGAAAATGAAGAAAGTAAAACATCAACTACAAGTACATCTTCGGTAGAATCATGGCTAAAAGAAATGGGAATTAACTCGTAAATAAAAATTAAAGGAAATACAAAAAGTATTTCTTTTTTTCACAGAATTTGTGGAAAAAAGAAAATTAATATAATCAACAGTATATGTGGAAAAACATATTTGCGGCAAATTAAAAAAAGTAATATAATATACAGGGAAAAAGGAGCGATATATATGATATATTTAGATTATGCATCCGCAACTCCTGTGGATAAAGAAGTATTAGAAGTTTATAACGAAACTAGCAATAAATATTATGCTAATCCAAATTCAGTTCATCCATTAGGAATAAAGTCAAAAGAAAAATTGGATGATACAACAAAAGAAATTGCACACTTGTTAAATGTAGGAAAAGAAGAATTAATTTATACAAGTGGAGCAACCGAGTCAAATAATTTAGTAATAAAAGGAATTGCTAATAGATACAAAAACTATGGTAAACATATTCTATTAAGTTCATTAGAGCATCAATCATTAATAGCTCCTGCAACAAAACTTCAAGAACAAGGCTTTGAAGTGGAATTAATACCTGTAGATTCAAAAGGTAGAGTTGATATAGAAGAATTAAAATATCTACTAAGAGATGATACAATTCTTGTAAGTGTTACATCTGTGGACTCTGAACTCGGAATTATTCAACCAATAAATGAGATTGGAGCACTATTAAAAGAATATAAGCATTGTATATTTCATACAGATGGTTCTCAAGCTATTGGTAAGATTGATTTAAATTTGGAAAATGTTGATTTAGTAACAATCGCTCCACATAAATTTTACGGACTTAACGGAACAGGATTATTAATAAAGAAAAAAGGTATTGAACTATCTCCAATAATAGATGGTGGAAGATCAACTACAGTATATAGAAGCGGAACACCTGTACTTCCTGAAATAACAGCACTTTATAAAGCACTACAAATTGCATTGAATAATCAAAAAGAAAGAACAGAATATGTGGAAAAATTAAATAGCACATTAATAGAAAAAATAAAAAGTTATAAAAATATTCATATAAATTCAAATGAGTATTCAATAAAAAATATTATAAATATTAGTATAAGTGGAATAAAATCAACAGAATTTGTGGATTATATGGGAAAAAACAACATATGTATTTCAGCAAAAACTTCATGTTGTCCAGTAGATACACCATCAAAATTAGTTTATGCTCTAACAAAAAGTAAAGAATTATCAACAACATCACTAAGAATAAGTCTTTCACATTTAACCACAAAAGAAGAAATAGATGAATTTATAAAAATATTTGATAAAGGATATGAGGAGTTTTTAAATGGAAAAATATAAAGAAATTGAAAGAAGTATAATAAAAACATATAGAAAAGATATTTGGTCAAGATTTATAAAAGCGGTAATTGATTATCAACTAATAAATGAAGGAGACAATATCATGGTATGTATTAGTGGAGGAAAAGATTCATTTTTACTTGCTAAATGTATCCAAGAATTACAACGTCATGGTAAATATAAGTTTAATGCTCACTATGTAGTAATGGACCCAGGGTATAATGAATACAATCGCTCTTTTATTGAAGATAATGCAAAAATATTAAATGTACCAGTAGAGTTTTTTGAAAGTGACATTTTTGATGTTGTTGAAAAAATGGACTCAAAAAGTGCTTGTTACATGTGTGCTAGAATGAGAAGAGGATTCCTATATAAGAAAGCTCAAGAATTAGGATGTAATAAAATAGCTCTAGGTCATCACTTTGATGATGTAATTGAAACAACTCTTTTATCAATGTTTTATGCATCAGAAATAAAAACAATGCTTCCAAAACTTCATTCTGATAATTTTGAAGGAATTGAATTAATTAGACCACTATATTTAGTAAAAGAGCAATCAATAATTACGTGGAAAAAGCATAATGAATTAACATTTATAAATTGTGCATGTAGATTTACAGAAGGATGCTCATTATTAAATGATGGAACAAGTAAAAGAAAAGAAGTTAAAGAATTAATTAAAAGACTAAAAAGAACTTCTCCAAATATAGATGAACATATATTTAAAGCACTTGATAATATAAGTATGGATTGTATCTTAGGATGGAGAAATGGAAAAGAGCATCATTCATTCTTAGAAGAATATGATAAAAAATAAAAAGGAGCCAAACTAAAGCTCCTTTATCTATATACAGAGGATCTTCACACTACATAGTGAACCTTCCTCAATAATAATATATGTAAAAATAAAAAAATAATACATAATTTTGTAAAGTTGAATAAAAAATATAAAATATGATAAACTATTGTTAATAGATAGGAGAATAAATATGGAACTAAAAGAAAAAAAAAAATCACTTGAAATAAATTTAGAAACAATAACTAATTTATGGAGGTCACTTTGACATCGATACTAAAGTAAATAAAATAGAAGAACTTCAAAAACAAACAGAAGACCCAAATTTTTGGAGTGACCGCGAAAATGCTGAAAAAGTACTAAGAGAATTAAATGATTTAAAAGATACAGTAAACAAAATATCATCTATAAAAGAAGATATAAATAATAATTTAGAAGTAATAAATCTACTTGAATTAGAAGAAGATAATGACTTATATAATGAAGTTATATCAAATTCAGAAAAAATAAACAAAGAAACTGAAGACTTAAATAAATTATTACTTTTAAGTAGGCCATATGATAAAAATGATTGTATTTTAGAAATACATCCTGGAGCAGGTGGTACAGAGTCATGCGATTGGGCTAATATGCTATATAGAATGTATACAAGATACTGTGAAAAACATAATTATAAAATAACAATTCTTGATTACCAAGCAGGAGATGAAGCAGGTATAAAAAGCGTATCTCTATTAATAAAAGGTATAAATGCTTATGGTTATTTAAAAAATGAAAAAGGAGTTCACAGACTTGTAAGGTTATCACCATTTGACTCTAATAATAGAAGGCATACATCATTCGCATCAGTAGAAGTAACACCAGATATTGATAAAGACGTTGATGTAGAAATTGATGATAAAGATTTAAAAATTGATGTATATCGTTCAACAGGAGCGGGAGGACAAGGCGTAAATACAACAGACTCAGCAGTAAGGATTACACATTTACCAACAAAGATTGTAGTTACATGTCAAAATGAACGAAGTCAAATTCAAAATAAAGAACAAGCAATGCGAGTATTAAAAAATAAGTTATTACTATTAAAAATAGAAGAACAAGAACAAGAATTAAACAAAATTAAGGGAGACCAAATGAATATAAATTTTGGTTCTCAAATAAGAAGTTATGTAATGCATCCATATTCAATGGTAAAGGATCATAGAACAAATAAAGAAACAAGTAATGTTTCAAAAGTACTAGATGGAGATATAGACGAATTTATAGAAGAAAATTTAAAAAAGGGGCTATAATATGAATATATTTTCTAAAAATAAAGATTTAAAATTTGTAAAGTACATTAATAAAAAAGCATATAAAAAAAGACTTCTTCAGTTTATAACAGGGTGTTTTATAATATCAGTTGCTTATAATATGTTCATTGCACCAAATGATTTAGTACCTGGAGGAGTAGGTGGGATAGCTATTATTATAAATAATCTATTTGGAATAAATAATGCTTTGTCAGTTTTAATATTAAATATAATTTTATTAATAACTAGTTATTTCTTACTTGGAAAAGAAAAAACAAGGGCCTCTCTTTTAGGTTCAATACTATTTCCAATATTTATAAGTTTAACTGAATATATACATGTCTATTTTCAATTAGATACTTCAAAACTATTATTAAATGCTATCTTTGGAGGAATGTTGTATGGTTTTGGAGCAGGACTTGTATTTAAAGCAGGATTTACAACAGGTGGAACAGATATTATTAATCAAATAATTTCTAAATATTTTAAAACAAGTCTCGGAAAAAGCATGCTATTTAGTGATGGTCTTATAGTATTATGTTCTGGTCTATTCTTTGGAATAAATAGTATGTTATATTCTGTAATAATATTATATATAATAAGTTTAATGTCGGATAGAGTAGTACTTGGAACATCTGATAATAAAATGTTTTATATAGTAACTAAGAAAGATGAAGAAGTAAAAGAATTTATTTTAAAATATTTAAATCATGGAGTAACAATATTTAAAGGAAAAGGTGGCTATAGCAAAAATAATGAGAATGTTTTAATGGCAGTTCTTCCTACAAAAGATTATTACAGATTAAAAGAAGGAATAAATGAAATTGATAAAGATGCCTTCTTTATAGTAACAGACTCTTATGAAGTATTTGGAGGAGAGTAGTATGGAAAATATTTTAGATGTGATAAGAAAAAAGAAACAATTATATAGAATAATTTTAATGGGAGCATCTCTTTTCTTAAGTGCAATTTTATATAATGTATTTTTATTACCACTAAGTTTAGTAACTGGAGGAACGCAAGGTGTTGCAACAATTACACATTATTTATATGACATCAATCCTGCAACAATGCTTTTCTTATTATCAATTGCTTGTGCAATATTAAGTCTTATGTTCTTAGGCGTAAAAAGAACGGCAGGAACACTAGTAGCAAGTATTGTTTATCCACTTCTTGTACAATTAACGTCTCCATTAAATGGATTAATAGATGCAGAAAACATAGACATGTTATTAATGGTTTTATTTGCTGGCGTAATAAGTGGAGTTGCGAATGGACTAATGTATAAAACTGGCTACAGTAATGGAGGATTTCCAGTAATAAGTCAAATTCTTTTTGAAGAAAAACAAGTACCAATAAGTAAATCTTCACTAGCAATAAATGTATCTATTGTTTTAGTTGGAGCTTACTTTTTTGGAATAACTAATGCCTTATATGCAATTATATTCTTATATATAAATGGTATTGTCCTAGATAAAGTATTACTTGGAATATCTAACAATAAAGCATTCTACATAATTACAAGTAAAGATGATGAGATAAAAGAATATATTATAAAAACACTAAAACATAATGTAACAACATTTGAAGTAAAAGGTGGTTTCTTAGATAAGAATAGAAAAGTAATGTTAACAGTTATTCCATCAAGAGAATATTACAGGGTTACAGAAGGTATAAAAGAAATAGACAAAGATGCCTTCTTTGTAGTAACAGATTCATATACTGTAGAGGGTGCTAAATAACGTAAAACAAGATGTAAAGTAAGGTTAAAGAAAGGCCTTGCTTTTTTTATGTCGAAATATATGTTATAATTAAATAACTAAGGTGGTGATAAAGGTAGATGGATTTAATAAGAATAAAAAATGTTGAAAAAAAATATAAAAATGGAGTAACAGCCATCTATGATTTAAACTTAGCGATAGAAAAAGGGTCGTTTGTCTTTGTAATTGGAGGATCGGGTAGTGGAAAATCAACACTAATTAAAATGCTATATAGAGAAGAGAGACCAACAAAAGGACAGGTAATAGTAGGAGGTCTTGATGTTGCAAAACTTAGAAATTCTAAAGTATATAAACTGCGAAGAAAACTAGGTATTGTATTTCAAGACTACAGATTGTTACCAAAGTTAACAGTATATGAAAATGTTGCATTTGCTTTAGAGTGTATTGGTGAGAAAAAAGATGTTATTAGAAAAAAGGTATTAAAAGCTCTAGAAGATGTAGGACTAAAGAATAAGGTTCATAATTATCCAGATCAGTTATCAGGAGGAGAACAACAACGTGTTGCAATAGCACGTGCGATTGTAAATAATCCAAAGTTATTATTATGTGATGAACCAACAGGAAACTTAGATCCAGAAAAAAGTATGGAAATAATGAAAGTGCTAGATGACATTAATAAAAACAGAGGTACAACCATTATTATGGCAACGCATGATAAAGATATAGTTAATAAAATGAAAAAACAAGTGTTAACATTAAAAGATGGACACTTAGTAAACTATAAACAGAAAGGAACATATAATAATGAAAGCGCTTAGAATGTTAACTAGAAGCATAAGAGATGCTTTTAAAAGTGTAATAAGAAACTTTAGTTTGTCACTAGCCTCAATTTCCTGTATAACGATAACTCTGATAATAGTTGCACTAGCAATAATAGCGTCATTTAATGTTGATAATTTTACTAAAGAAATAGAAAAAGATATGACTATAGTTGTATTTATGGATAATGAATCAACAGATGATGATATAAAAGATGCAGAAACAAGAATAAAGAAGTTATCAAACGTAGAAAAATATACATACCAATCTAAAGTAGATGTAAAAGAACAAATGCAAAGTGAGTCAGATGTATTCAAAGCAGTTCTTGATGGATGGGATGAAGATGAATCTCCATTAAAAGACACATTACAAATAAAGGTAAAGGATGTCACAAAAATAAAAGATACTGCAAATAAAATTAAAAATATGGACCATGTATCAGTAGTAAGATATGGTGAGGGTTATGTAGATAAAATGGTAACAGCATTCTCATCAATTGAAAAAGTAACATATGGTATAGTTGTTGCCTTAATAGTAGTAACAATATTCTTAATTATAAATACTATTAAACTAACAATATCAGCAAGACACAGAGAAATAGAAATAATGAGAGTTGTAGGAGCAAGTAACCTTTCAATAAAAATTCCATTTATTATTGAGGGTATGATATTAGGACTATTCGGTTCAATAGTACCAGTCCTAGTAACAACTTATGGATATTTAGCTTTCTATAAACATTTCGATGGATATCTATTCTCAGAATTAATAAAATTAATTACACCAGAACCATTTATATATCAAACATCATTAATAGTAATAGTAATTGGAGTACTAGTTGGTATGATAGGTAGTGCTAGTGCTGTTAGAAAGTACTTAAAAATCTAATGACAAAAAAAATAAAAAACTTCTTTGTAATATTACTTCTTGTATCAATAAGTACACTACCACTTAATGCAAAGGCAGTAACATTACAAGAATATGAAAATGAAGTTGCTAAATATCAAGCACAAATAAATGAAAAAAAAGCTCAACTTGCTAAAAACAACGAAACAATAGCAAGTGTTCAAGCAAAAATAAAAGATTATCAGTCACAAATTACAAAAAATGAAGAAGAACAACAAAAA
Organism: uncultured Bacilli bacterium; assembly: GCA_934131175.1. Taxonomy (GTDB): domain Bacteria; phylum Bacillota_I; class Bacilli_A; order RF39; family UBA660; genus UBA3789. The sequence goes on from CAKOZD010000001.1 coordinate 142,440, forward strand.
TTACAAGAAGAAATAGATAAATCAAATGAAGAAATTAAGAAAAAAACTTCAGAGTCAAAAAAACTAGTTGAATATTATCAAATTTCTAATGGAAGTAATACATACTTTGAATATATCTTTGGAGCAACTTCAATAACTGATATGATATATAGAATGTCTGTAGTAGAACAATTAACTGATTATAATGATAAAATTATGAAAGAATTAAATAAGTTAATTGAAAAAAATAAGAAAAATCAAGTTGAATTAAAAAATAAAAAAGAAGAATTAAAAAAATTAAAAGCAGATCAAGAAGCTGAACAAAAAAAGATTGAACAAGATAGTAAGAATATTGAAGGAACAATTCCAAATATTGAAGGAGATTTAAAAACTGCACAAGCAAGAGTAACGTACTATAAAAATAAAGGTTGTAAATCAAGTGATGTAATTGGAGTTGATTGTGATAAACCAAAACCTGTTAATCCACCAAACAACGGAGGTAACTCATCAGGAGGAAATATAATTTCAGCTAATGGATTTACATTCCCAGTAAGTGGAGGACATATTTCACAAAGTTATGGAAATAGAGGACATAAAGGTGTAGATATTGGAAAAGGCTGTGGAGCACCAATAAAGGCAGTAGCAGCAGGAAGAGTTTACTATGTAGGAAATACATTGGATAATTATGGAGCGAAAATGGTAATAATAGTTCACAATGTAAATGGAAGATTAGTATTCTCACAATATGCACACTTAAGTGGATATGCAGTAAGTTCTGGACAAGATGTAAGCGTAGGTCAAACTATTGGATATATGGGTAATACAGGTTACTCATTCGGATGTCACTTACACCTAGAAATGTCAGAAGATTATGGATGGAATTACAATTCATCATATTATACTTACATAAAACACATAATAAATCCATTCAAGTATGTACCATATTAAAAATAAATTGAATATTTAGGAAACTAAGTATTCTTTTTTTTCTATAAGGTAAAAAAATATATAGAAATAAGGTATAATAAAAGTAGGTGATAAAATGAATAACAAATTAGAAAGATTTATAGAAGCACAAGAAAACTCTTATGAAGAAGCGTTAAAAGAAATTAAAAACGGAAGAAAAGAAACTCATTGGATGTGGTATGTTTTTCCACAAATTTCTGGTTTAGGTATGACTTATATATCAAATTATTATTCAATAAAAAGTATTGAAGAAGCAGAAGAATATTTAAAAAATAAACAACTAAGAACAAACTTAGAAGAAATAACAAAGGAACTTTTAAAATTAAAAACAAATGATTCAGAACATGTATTAGGACCAATTGACTCATTAAAATTAAAATCTTCAATGACTCTATTCGACTATATTGAACCAGATACAATATACAATTTAGTTTTACAAAAATACTATAATGGAGAAAAAGACAATAAAACATTAGAAATACTAAGTAAAATGACAAAAGAAAAAGTAAATATAAAAAGGAGAAATCAATGAACTTACTAGAATTAATAAATAAAACAAAAACTATAATATCTGATGATTCTTACAAAAAATATGCTAAATACTATGATTTAACTGAACCAACAGATAACACATTTAATGATAAGTTAGATATAATTTACGATTTAATTATAAATAAAAAATATGACGATATAGAAATTATTTCAAAAGAAAGTAACTGCACATTAGAAGAATGTGTAATGAAAATTCGCTATTTAAAAAATAAAAGATTAATTGGTGACTATTATATCGATGTAAATACTAAGAAAATAAGACCATGTTCTGAGAGTGATGAAAAACTTTTAGAAGAATATTCAAAATTTTTATATTATCAGCATTTACAAATAGATGAAATAGCATTAAGATATCCAACAACAACATTTAATAACCTTGAACAAACAAAAGAAAAAATATATAATGACATATCATATCTTTATTCAAAAGGTCTATTAAATGGAATAAAGTTAAATACTGTTGATAAATCAATATCATATTATACTATTGATAAAAGAAAAAATAGTTTAGAGTTAAAGACTATTAATTGTCCAAACTGTGGAGCAATTAATGAACTTAATAAGTATAGTAAAGTAAAATGTGATTATTGTGGAACAATTATTGAAGATAATAATGAAGAAGTTTAAACTATTAATATCAAGTAGTGATATTTTACAGGAGGTACTATGGAGAAGATAAATTTATTTTGTGGTATTAATTCATTAGGAATGCCATTTACAAGAGAAAATAAAGAACATTTAGGATATTTTGATATTGTAAAGCAAAAACTAATAGAAGAAGGCTATGATGTAGATGGCATAAATATATCAAGTCTTAATAAAAATCATACTTGGGATTTAGAAAAAATATTAAATTACAATTATAATTTATCTAAAATAAAAAATATTCAAATGCTTTCTATAGATGGATTAAGAAATGCCAATATTCTTTTTAAATTAGTAGTACCGAAAGAATTTAAAAATAGATATAGAGAAGCACCAGGTGATGAAAAGACAACATTTAAAGACCTATACACAAATTCAGAAAATCCTAAGTTCATCTATTCTGCTGGTCCAAATGATTTTTTTACTTATATACAAGCAGGTCCAGTCGAACTATTAGATGAAAATGTTAGGAATAAAGTTCCAGAAAACTTAAATGACTTGGTTGTTCAAAGTGTCAAAAATGTTGAAAATAATCTTCTATTATTAAAAGACTTAAATAAAGATGTTGAAATATTTGTTTTAGGATTTTACTACTCACCATTATTTGATAAGATACAAAGAGTGATCTATTTACAAGAAAAAGTAAAAGACAAGAACAAAAAATATAAAAATAAATTTGCCGAAGTAATAAACTTATATAACATGTTATTAGAAGAAATGTGTAATAAATATGACTTTGTACAATTTATAGATTTAAGTTTTATGACTGATTATTGTGCTCCTTTAGATTTTCATCCAAATACTAAAGGAAATGAACTTATAGCAAATGAAATAATGAATAAATTAAATAAAAAAGAAATAAAAGAAAGAAAATAAATATGTAATAAGGAGGTAGTTATGTTTAAATTAGTATCTAAATATGAGCCAAGTGGAGACCAACCACAAGCAATAGACGAATTAGTAAAAGGCATAGAAGAAGGTAAACATGAACAAGTACTTCTTGGAGCAACAGGAACCGGAAAAACATTTACAATAGCAAATGTAATAGCAAGAACTAATAGACCTACTCTTGTTTTAGCTCATAATAAGACTCTTGCAGGACAGTTATATAGTGAATTAAAAGAATTGTTCCCTGAAAATAGAGTAGAGTATTTTGTTTCATACTATGACTACTATCAACCAGAAGCATATGTTCCATCAACTGATACATATATTGAAAAAGACTCATCAATAAATGATGAAATAGATGAATTACGACATGCTGCAACATCAGCACTTATTAGTAGAAGAGATGTAATTGTAGTATCATCTGTATCTTGTATATATGGTATTGGAGAAGTTGAAGAATATAAAAATAAAATGTTAACATTAACAGTAGGTGAAAATATCTCTCGTGAACAAGTATTAACTAAATTAGTAGAGATGCTTTATGAAAGAAATGATTTCGATTTTAAACGTGGAACATTTAGAGTTAGAGGGGATACATTAGAAATAATACCAGCTAATCAAAATACTATTGGATTTAGAATTGAGTTTTTTGATGAGGAAATAGATAGAATTTGTGAAATAGATACATTAACTGGAACAATTACAAAAAATATGAAAAACGTAAGTATCTTCCCAGCAAGTCATTTCGTTGTAAGCGATGAAAAATTACAAGCAGCAATTGTTAGAATAAAAAAAGAATTACAGGAGAGATTAGAAGAATTAAAAAATAATAACAAATTATTAGCAGCAGAGAGATTAGAACAAAGAACTAATTATGATTTAGAAATGTTAGAAGAAACAGGTTTTTGTTCTGGAATAGAAAATTATTCTGCACCAATGGCTGGACGTGCTCCTGGAGAAACACCAACTACATTAATGGACTTCTTCCCAGATGACTATCTATTAGTAGTAGATGAATCACATGTAACACTACCTCAGGTTAGAGGTATGTATAATGGAGATAGAGCAAGAAAAATGAATTTGGTTGATTACGGTTTTAGATTACCTAGTGCACTAGATAATAGACCTTTAAAGTATGAAGAATTCGAAAAGAAAATAAATCAAGCTATATATGTGTCTGCAACACCGGGTGATTTAGAATTAGAACATACTAATAATCAATATGTAGAACAAATAATAAGACCAACAGGTTTGTTAGACCCAACAATTGAAGTTAGAAAAACAGAAGGACAAATAGATGATCTAGTTGGAGAAATAAATGAAAGAATAAGTAAAGACGAACGAGTTCTTGTAACAACATTAACAATAAGAATGGCAGAAGAGTTAACTAACTACTTAAAAGAACTTGATATTAAAGTAGCTTATTTGCATAGTGAAGTAAAAACATTAGAAAGAATGCAAATAATTCATGATGTAAGAGCAGGAAAATATGATGTATTAGTTGGAATAAATCTTCTAAGAGAAGGACTAGATATCCCAGAAGTATCTCTAATTGCAATACTAGATGCTGATAAGGAAGGATTCTTAAGAAGTAATCGAAGTCTTATCCAAACAATAGGAAGATGTGCAAGAAATGCTAATGGTCATGTTATAATGTATGGTGATAAAATAACTGATTCTATGCAACAAGCAATAGATGAAACAGCAAGAAGAAGAAAAATTCAAGAAGAATATAACAAGGAACACGGAATAATTCCACAAACAATAAAGAAAGAGATAAGAGAAGTAATCTCAAATACAGATACTAAAGAAAGTAAGAGTAAGAAAAAACTTACTAAGAAGGAAATTGCTAGAAATATTGAAAATGTTGAAGAAGAAATGCGCGAAGCAGCAAGAAATCTAGATTTTGAAAGGGCAATGGAACTTAGAGATATCTTATTTGAAATGAAATCAAGTTTATGAAAAAATTTAGAAAAATATATATAGAAATAACTAATGTATGTAATTTAAATTGCTCTTTTTGTAGTGAAGTAACGAAAAAAAGAAGATTTATGACAAAAGACGAATTCGAACTTATCCTAAAAAAAATAAATAAGTATACCGATTATATTTATTTGCATGTAAAAGGAGAACCACTACTTCATAAAGATATAATAGAGTTTATTAATATGGCGTCTAAATATAATTTAAAAGTAAATCTAACAACTAATGGAACATTATTTCCAAGTCTTGCTGAACAACTAGGAAAATTAAATGCTTTACATAAAATAAATTTTTCACTTCATTCAGAAAATAATTTAGAAGATTATCCAGAAAATATCTTTGAAAATATTAAGCATTTAAGAAAAGATATAATTGTAATTTATAGATTGTGGACTCTAAATAATAATAAATTAGATAATAAGTCACAAAAAATTGTGGAAAAAATAAGAAAATATTATAATTTACCACAGGAAACTGTTGAAAAAATAGAAAAAGAAAGCAATATAAAGATAAATTCCACAATATATGTTGATAAAGATAATGAATTTTCATGGCCTAAAGAGTCAAATTATCAAAGTAATGGCTATTGTTATGCATTAAAAACTCAAATAGCAATATTATGTGATGGAACAGTAGTACCATGCTGCCTAGATTCAAATGGCAAAGTTCCGTTAGGAAATATCTACACAGAAGATTTAGAAGAAATAATAAATAGTGAAAAATATCAAAAATTAAAAAAATCTTTTCAAGATAGAAAACCATGTGAAGCTTTATGTAAATCATGTACATTCAAAGAAAAGTTCAACTAAAAACATACCAAAATAATTTTGATATGTTTTTTTTATAAAAAAACTTATTTAAAGAACACTGTATTATAATCACTAAATCTATCTTTGCTATACTCATAATCAATTTTCTTATCTTTTAAATTATAAGCTTCAAGTAATTTATTTTTTAATAATTCTTCATTACCATCATTAAAATACTCAAGTGGAATAACAATACCATTTTCTTTATCAACAACATTTAATTCATGAATTGCAGGAATATCTGTAGTAATAATCTTAGTTTTAGAACATAATGCCTCAGTTAAAGAATAAGAAAGAGCCTCAGTCCTACTAAATTGAACTAAATAATCACTATCAGATATATAATCAATTACATTAGTAACACAATTTCTAAATATAAGACCACCTTGGTTTGCTTCAACAAGATCAGTAAATACACTCCATGTATATGGAATTTTTTCTTTATCTAAAATACTTGCTGCTTTCTTGATTCTATCCATTCCTTTTTCTGGAGCATTTCTAATTGCAGATATCAGTCTCATATGAGGCTTGATTTTTTTCTTATCATAAGTAAATGGATTATATATATATTCAATATTATTTGTTGGAAAATAACCATAGGCTGTATCTCTAGCAATTTTAGAAACTGCAATATATCTATCATATATATCATCAACAAACCTAGCAGATGCCTCGTAGTCAGCCATATTACCATGAATAAAAATACAAGACTCTTTTAAAGAGTAAATATTAATGGGATAAAAATAAGTTGAATACGTTGTTACTAAACTATCACAAATATAATCAATATCTTCATCTAATTTTACACAACTAAAATACTCTTCAAATCTTTTCTTAGTAACTTCATTAATTTCTGTATAAACAATTGTAACTGGATACTCAGAAAAGGCTTTTCCTATTTCATTTAACCAAGTTACATAACCATTAAACATTCCATTACAAAAAGCACCAACATAAACAATATTTTTATAGTAAACACTTTGTCTTCTATTTACCATATTTAAGATATTATAAAATTCTCCATCTTTATTATGAAAATATAAAACATTAGAAATATTAGTACGATTAGTAAAAATATCATTAAATCCAGTAAAATTATTTCTTATTAATTCAATTAATTTATTTTTATTAAAAACAAAATTCCATATATACGAATTTTTCTTTGGAACTTTACTATTTAAATCATATTCATCAGTTCTAACTTTAAGTTCACGAACATAATCATAATTAATTCTATAATTTATAAAACAAGAATCAAAATCGTTAAATTTAATTTTATCTACAATTCTACTGAAATAATCATCTGAAATATTATCTTCACTATCAATAAAAGATATATAACTACCACGCGCATTAAAGATATCCTCCAATTTATTAAATCTTATTATTTCAACATCATCACGTATCTCATTAATAAATAAATCTTCATTTCCTAAAATAAAAGTTGTTAAAATCTTATTCAAATTACCACATCCTAATAATAATATAGCATATTTTTATTTAAAAAGTATCTTTACATTAATAAAAATAAGTTTTTGTGGTATAATATGCGAGAGGTGTTTATATGGATAAAATTATAGTAAAAGGTGCCAGAGAAAATAATTTAAAAAATGTAAATATAGAACTTCCTAAAAATAAAATGATAGTTATGACAGGTTTATCAGGAAGTGGAAAAAGTTCACTTGCTTTTGACACAATTTATGCAGAGGGTCAAAGAAGATATGTAGAAAGTCTTTCTGCTTATGCAAGACAATTTTTAGGTGGTTCCGAAAAACCAGATGTTGATTCAATAGAAGGTCTATCTCCAGCCATTAGTATTGATCAAAAAACAACATCTAACAACCCACGTTCTACTGTAGGAACAGTAACAGAGATATATGATTATCTAAGACTATTATTTGCAAGAGTTGGTACACCATATTGTCCAAATCATAATATTCCAATATCTTCACAAAGTGTAGAAGAAATGACAAATAAAATTATGGAATATCCACTAGGTACAAAAATGGTTATATTATCTCCTGTAGTACATGGAGAAAAAGGTACTCATAAAGACTTATTTGATAAATTAAGAAAAGAAGGTTATGTAAGAGTACGTGTAAATGGAGAAATGTATGATTTAGGTGAAGAAATTACTCTTGAAAAAAATATTAAGGATAAAATTGATGTCGTAATTGATAGAATAGTATTAAAGGAAGAATCAAGAAGTCGTTTATTTGAAGCAATTGAACAAGCAACAAAATTATCAAACGGAAAAGTTGTAATTCAAATATTAGGAGAAAATAAAAAAGAAATAGTTTTTTCAGAACAATTTGCATGTCCTCATTGTGAATTCAGTCTACCAGAATTAGAACCAAGATTATTTAGTTTTAATGCTCCATATGGTGCATGTCCAGATTGTAAAGGATTAGGAATAAAATTACAAATAGACCCAGACTTAGTAATACCAGATAAGAGTTTATCAATTAATGAAGGATGCATCAAAACACTTAGTGATGACCAAGAAAATATGGACTATAAAAAACTAGAGTGTGTTTGCAAACATTATAAAATTGATATGGATAAACCATTTAGTAAGTTAACTAAAAAACAAAAAGAAATGATTTTATATGGCTCAGACGAAATAATACACTTTAACTATCAAACAAAAAGTGGAAATATTATGAACTCAAAAAACATCTATGAAGGAATTATAAATAATCTTCAAAGAAGATATATGGAAACAAGTTCAACTTGGATTAGAGAATGGCTTGAAAATTACATGATTGAATATGAATGCGATACGTGTAAAGGTGCAAGATTAAATGATGATGTATTACAAGTAAAAGTTGGAAATAAAAATATTTATGAAGTAACTTGTATGAGTATAAAAGAGTTAATTGTATTCTTTAATAATTTAAAATTATCAAAAGAAAAAACTGAGATAGCAAGATTAATATTAAAAGAAATAGAAGACAGATTAAATTTCTTACAAAATGTTGGACTTGAATATTTAACTTTAAGCAGAAGTGCTGGAACATTATCAGGAGGAGAAGCCCAAAGAATTAGACTAGCTACTCAAATAGGTTCACACTTAACGGGTGTTTTATATGTATTAGATGAACCTAGTATTGGACTACATCAAAGAGACAATGAAAAATTAATAAAATCAATGCTTGAAATGAGAGATTTAGGAAATACGTTAATTGTTGTAGAACATGATGAAGATACAATGCGAGCATGTGATTATTTGGTTGATATTGGACCAGGAGCTGGAGATAATGGTGGAACAGTAGTTGCTTGTGGAACACCAGAAGAAGTAATGAAAAACGAAAAAAGCATTACTGGACAATACTTAAGTGGTAAAAAAAGAATAGAAGTACCAGAAAAACGAAGAAAAGGAAATGGTAAATTTATAAAAATAAAGGGTGCTGAAGAACATAACTTAAAAAATATAGATGTAGATATTCCTTTAGGAACATTTACTTGTATTACAGGTGTATCTGGAAGTGGAAAATCATCTCTAATTAATGAAATACTCGTAAAAAAAGTTTCTCAAGAGTTATATCACAGTAAAGAAAAACCTGGAAAACATAAGAAGATATTAGGAATTGATAATTTAGATAAAATAGTTGCTATTTCTCAAAATCCAATAGGAAGAACACCAAGATCAAATCCAGCTACATATACTGGAGTATTTGATGATATAAGAACATTATTCACAACAACAAAAGAAGCAAAAATGTATGGCTTTGAAAAGAATCGTTTTTCATTTAATGTAAAAGGTGGAAGATGTGAGGCTTGTCGTGGAGATGGTGTTAAAAAAATAGAAATGCACTTTTTACCAGATGTATATGTTCCTTGTGAAGTTTGTCATGGAACACGTTATAATCAAGAAACATTAAACATAAAATATAAAGGAAAGAATATTGCAGAAGTACTTGATATGAGAGTTTCTGAAGCATTAAAATTCTTTGAAAACGTACCAAAAATAAGTCATAAACTACAAGTTTTAGAAGACGTTGGACTAGGATATATAAAATTAGGACAAAGTGCTCCAACATTATCAGGAGGAGAAGCAGAACGTGTAAAACTAGCAAAAGAACTTCAAAGAAAAGCAACTGGAAAAACATTGTTTGTTTTAGATGAACCAACGACAGGATTACACACTGATGATATCAAGCGTCTTCTTGCAATTCTACAAAAAATAGTAGATAATAAAGATACTGTGGTAGTAATTGAACACAACCTAGATGTTATAAAAGTGTCTGATTATATCATAGATTTAGGTCCTGAAGGTGGAGATGAAGGTGGTAATATTGTTGCTACTGGAACACCTGAGGAAATTGCAAAAGTAAAAGGCTCATACACAGGACAATTTCTAAAGAAAATGCTATAGAGGTGAGAATGTGCAAGTAGTTATAAATGAAAAAAACAAGCTTAGACTAAATAAATTTTTAGATTGGTTATTATATTTCATAGGATATACGATTGTATTTATCTTAGTTACAACATTATTTAAAAGTATTCATATTGATAAAAATCACTTTATACTTTGGTCAACAATAATTGTATTTATAGTTTATTTATTAAACAAAACAGTAAAGCCAGTTCTAGTAACATTAACTATCCCAATAACAGGAATAACTCTAGGATTATTTTATCCTTGTATAAATGTATTTTTACTAAAGTTAACGGATTGGATATTGGGACCACACTTTCAAATAACTAATCTATTTGTTGCTATTTTTGCAGCAGTATTATTATCAATTACTAATTTTATCATGGAAGAGGTAATAAAAACTATAATTAACAAGGTGAAAACTCATGAATAAAATATTTCTTGATTTAGGAATAATTCAAATAAAATGGTATTCACTATTTATATTTATAGCCATGCTAGTAGCAAGTATATTAATTTATAGAGAAGCAAAAAGAAAAAAAATAGATGATGACACACTATTTAATATGATATTCTATGGAATAATAATTGGAATTTTAGGAGCAAGACTTTATTATGTATTATTTAATCTAAATTATTATTTAAAGTATCCATTAGAGATTCTTATGATTTGGAATGGAGGACTTGCCATACATGGTGGTTTATTAGCAGGATTATTATTCATGATATATTATTCTAAAAAACATAAAATCAATATTTTAGGAATTTTAGATATATTAGTAGTAGGTGTAATAATTGCTCAATCAATTGGTAGATGGGGAAACTTCTTTAACCAAGAAGCATATGGTGGAATAATTTCTTTAAGTACATTAAAAAGTATGCATCTACCACAATTTATAATTAATGGTATGTATATTGATGGAGCTTATAGAACACCAACCTTTCTCTATGAATCATTCAGTTCATTATTATGTTTTATAGTTTTAATATTACTTAGAAAAACAAAAAAATTACATACTGGACAACTTACAGGTATGTATTTGTCATGGTATGGTATTGAAAGATTTTTCATAGAAGGATTAAGAACTGATTCATTAATGCTTGGAAATATAAGAATAGCTCAATTAGTATCATTGTTATTTTTACTATCAGGAATAATTTTAATAATATATAGTTATAAGAAAAACAAAAAATACATTGATGATAAAATTATGATATAAACAAGGAGGAAAAAATGTATAAAAAAGTAGTAGTATTAGGTGGAGGAACAGGAATTTCATATTTATTAAAAGGGTTAAAGGATTTCCCAGTCGATATAACAGCAGTAATAACTGTATCAGATAATGGAAGATCAACTGGAAAATTAAGAGAAGAGTTCCACACACCAGCAGTAGGAGATATTAGAAAAGTTATTACAAATTTATCTCAAATAGATCAACCAATTAAAGATATGATGTCATATAGATTTAAAACTTCAAGTGATTTAGATGGACATGCAGTAGGAAACCTTATTTTAACTGCAATGTTAGATATAACTGGTTCATTAAAAGATTCAATTGCACAATTAAGTAAACTTCTTGATGTAAGACACAAGGTATTACCAATATCAGAAGACTGTGATTTAACATTAATGGGACTTGATAAAGAAGGAAATATAATTGAAGGAGAAGAACAAATAACTGCAGCGCATCGTCAATTTGAAAAGATTTTTTATAAGAAGGAACCTAAAGTATTACAAGAAGTACTTAATGCTTTAAAAGAAGCAGATTTAATAATATTTAGTATGGGAAGTTTATATACAAGTGTTTTACCAAATATTATTTGTAAAGAAGTAGAAGAAGTTTTAAATGAAACAAAGGCACCAATAATGTATACATGTAATATTGTTACACAGCCAGGAGAAACAGATAATTTTACAGTAGGAGATCATGTAAAACTTTTAAATAGATATTTAGATAAGAAAAAAGTAGATGTAGTAATTGCAAACAATGCAAAAATAGAAGAAGAAATAGCAAAAAGATATGAAAGTCAAGAACAAAAAGACCCAGTTTTAATAGACTATGAAGAATTAGAAAAAATTGGCGTAGAACTAATTGAAGATAACTTATTAACAATAGATGACAACACTCTAAAACATGATAGTTTAAAACTTAGTTCTTTAATATTTTCATATCTAATGAGAAAATAATGTCATTTACAGTAAAAATAAAAGAAGAAATATCTAATATAAAAAGTACAAAATCCGAAATAATAGCAGAATTATCTGGGTATATAAGAAATAATGGAATATTTCAAGATAATAAAGTAACATTAAATACAGAAAATAAATTTTTGGTTGATAGAATATCAAATTTTATACAAGTAATTACAGATATTAATCCCCAAGTAGAAATAATAGAAAACCTAAATTTTAGTAAAAAAGAATTATATCAAATAACAATAGAAAAAAATTTAGATAAGATGCTAAAAGAATTAGGAATATATAACGAAAAAAATGAGTATCTTCCTGTAGTTCCAACATATATAGTTGGTGCAAATGAGGAGATAAGAGCATATCTTAGAGGAGTTTTTTTCGCATCTGGTAGTATCAATGACCCAAAAACATCAAGATATCATTTAGAAATTCTTGTCACTGAACCAGAAGAAGCAGTATTTGTTCAAAAACTACTAAATATATTTGACTTAAATGCAAAAATATTAAATAGAGAAAAAGGCTATATGATATACATAAAAGAAGCCGAAAAAATAAGCGACTTTATAAAGATACTTGGCGCAAACAACGCTGTAATGTATTATGAAAATGTAAGAATTTATAGAGACCAAAAAAATAAAACAAATCGCTTAAACAATATGGAACAAGCAAATATTGACAGAGTATTTGAAACAGCAAACGAACAACTTAGGCAAATAAAGATAATTGAAGACAACAATGGAATGGATTTACTAGATGATAGAACAAAAACTGCAATAAGATATCGTAAAGAGTATCCTGAAACATCATTAAAAGAATTAGCAGAAATAATTACATTAGAAACAGGAAAATCTTTATCTAAATCAGGAATAAATCATAGATTTAGAAAAGTAAGAGAACTTGCTACCTCATTTGAAAAAATGAATAAAAAAGATTAAATCATTCTTTAAAGAGTGATTTTTTTTATAAAACTTTATCAATTAACCCATACTCACAAGCTTCAACTGCTGACATATAAAAATCTTTTTTTATATCATTTTCAATTTTTTTAATACTTTTTTTTGTATTTTTAGATAATATTTTATTTAACTTTTTTTGTAGTTCAATTATTCTATCAGTAGAATCTTTAATATTATTTGTACAACCTTCAAAACTACTTAGTACTTGATGTATCATAATATTTGTATTTGGAAGAGAATATCTTTTCCCAACAGTACCACTAGAAAGTAAAAATGCTCCCATGCTAGCAGCAGTACCAATACCTAATGTACAAATATCGCTACGTACTAAATTCATAGTATCATAAATTGCTAAACCACTAGCCACACTACCTCCAACAGAATTTATATATAAATAAATATCATCATTTGACACAGAATCTAAATATAATAATTCCGCAATCACAGTATTACTAATATCATCATCAATTACTCCACTTATAAATATTATTCTGTTATCTAATAACTTAGAATATAAGTCTAATCCAAGATTCTTTTTTTCGTTGTCAAATACAACTGGTATTAAATTCATTAAATCACCCATTATAAATATAGTGTCAAATAAAAAAATTATGCATATTATATTAGTATGAAGTATGTTATACTTTATATGATAAGATGAAGGGGTGAACATTATGATAGAAACAGTAAATGTTACTATTAATGATAAGAAATATAAGTATAGTAAAGATGTAACCTTATTAGAAATATATAAGGAACATCAAACAGAATTTAAATATCCAATAATTCTTGCTAGAGTAAACAATAGATTAAAAGAATTATCTTCAAAAATAAAGGAAGACTCAACAGTAGAATTTATTGATTTAACTTCACCAGAAGGAAATAGAGCACATGTAAACGGATTAGTGTTTATGCTTTTATATGCAGTAAAAAAATTATATGGAAAGACTGCTAATATAACTGTTCAACATTCGCTAGATAAAGGTATTTATATTCAAACAAGTTTCAAACTAACAGAAGAAAAATTAGAGAAAATAAAAATATTAATGAAAGAAATAGTAAAAAAAGACTTACCAATTACAAAAGTAACAATTGATAGAATTGAAGCAATGAAATATTTTGTAGAAATTGGTAATCAAACTAAAGCAGATACACTAAAATATAATACAGATAACTATATTACTTTATATAGATTAGGTAGTATATATGATTATTTCTATAATAAGATGCCACCATCAACTGGAAAACTAAAAGACTTTGACTTAACTTATATAAAAGATAATGGATTTACCTTGAGATTTCCAACTGTCTATATAAATGATAAAATAAAAAAATATGAACATCATCCACATATGTTTGAAGTTTTTGCAGAATACAAGGAATGGGCAAAATTAATTGGAGTAAAGAATTCAGTAGATTTGAATAAAGTTGTTTCTACAGGAAAAATAAGTGATTTAATAAAAATAGATGAAACTCTACAAAGTAATAGATTATTAAATGTAGCTAAGGCTATAAATACGAGAAAAAATAAAGTAAAAGTAGTATTAATGGCAGGACCATCTTCATCAGGAAAAACAACGACATCAAGAAAACTATGTATGTATTTAAAAAGTTTTGGACTAGAGCCACAAACTATAGGTATGGATGATTATTTTGTAGAAAAAGAAGAAACTCCAAGAGACAAAAATGGAAATTATGATTTTGAATGTTTAGAAGCAATAGATTTAAAATTATTTGATAAAGTTATTTCAGATTTATTAGATGGAAAAAAAGTAAAACTTCCAACTTATAATTTTGGATTAGGAAAAAAAGAATATCATAATGAAATGCAATTAGGTGATAAAGATATTTTAATTATCGAAGGAATTCATGCATTAGACCCTAAAATTCTTTCTAATATAAGTAGAGAAAAGAAATTTAAAATATACATTTCACCATTAACAG
Organism: uncultured Bacilli bacterium; assembly: GCA_934131175.1. Taxonomy (GTDB): domain Bacteria; phylum Bacillota_I; class Bacilli_A; order RF39; family UBA660; genus UBA3789. Next base: position 157,737 of record CAKOZD010000001.1, read on the forward strand.
AATTAAGTATAGATGACCATAATCGTATTCCTACAACAGATAATAGACTTTTAAGAAGAATAGTTCGTGATAATAGAACAAGAAATTATAGTGTTGAAAATACAATTAAACAATGGCCTAGTGTAAGACTTGGAGAAGAAAAATATATATTCCCATATCAAGATGAAAGTGATGCTACAATAAACTCAGCAGCGATTTATGAAATTGGAGTTTTAAAAACTTATGCTGAACCATTATTGTATTCTGTTGAAAGCGACTCGCCATGTTATGAAGAAGCAAAAAGATTGATAAACTTCTTACGTTCTTTCTTGCCTATTCCATCAGAGTCAATTCCACAAGATGCAGTAATTAGAGAGTTTATTGGCGGAAGTTACTTTCATGAATAATCCACAAGTATCTGTGTAAAAAACAATTAAAATTAAAGTTATATACAATTATTGTGGAAAAAACAATAAAAAACAGTAAAAGTACATAAAAAATATCCATAACCTGTGGATATTTTTATTTGACATATTTACAACTAAAACTTCTTGAATATATTGAAACAAAAAAGAGAAAAATATATAATGAAATCATAGGAGGATTGAAAAATGATAAAAGTAGCAATCAATGGATTTGGAAGAATCGGAAGATTATGTTTCCGTTTAATGGAAGAAAATGAGGAGTTTGAAGTAGTTGCAATTAATGACTTAACAGATGCAGAGCAATTAGCTTATTTATTAAAATATGATACTAATCATAGAAATTATAGAATTGATGAAATTACAAGTGATGGAGAATATATTGTAATTGGAGATAGAAGAGTAAGAGTATATTCTGAAAAAGACCCAGCAATGTTACCATGGAAAGATTTGGATATTGACGTAGTATTTGAATGTACAGGCTTATTTACATCTGAAGAAAAAGCAATGGCTCACATAAACGCTGGAGCAAAACATGTAATTATATCTGCACCAGCAAAAGGAGATATAAAAACAATAGTTTATAATGTTAATCACGAAACTTTAACTGGAGATGAAAAAATTATCTCTGCAGCATCATGTACTACAAACTGTTTAGCACCAGTAGTAGACGTACTTGATAAAGAATTTGGAATAAATAAAGGATATATGACAACAGTTCACGCATATACTAATGACCAAGTTACTTTGGATGTTGCTCATAAAAAAGGAATAAATGCTCGTCGTGGAAGAGCTTGTGCTGCAAATATAGTACCAACATCAACAGGTGCTGCCTCAGCAATAGGTAAAGTATGTCCAAACTTAGATGGTAAACTTGAAGGAACTGCAATGCGTGTTCCAGTACCAACAGGATCAGTTGTTGACTTAGTATTAGAATTAGGAAGAAATACAACAACAGAAGAAATAAATGAAGTATTAAAGAATGCACAAAATGAAACATTAAAATATACAGAAGATCCAATTGTCTCTAGTGATGTAATTGGAAGACGTTGCGGTTCATTAGTAGATGGACAATTAACAAGTATTGTAGAAGTGGATGGAAAACAACTTGTTAAAGTAGTTTCTTGGTATGATAATGAAATGTCATATACTGCACAAATGGTAAGAACTGCAAAGTACTTAATGACAAAATAAGGGATAATATTCCCTTTTTTTTGATTTAAATTAATGTTATACTGAAATAGATAGGAGAATTAGCCAATGAAAACAATAAAAGATATAGATTTAAATGAAAAAAAAGTATTAATAAGATGCGATTTTAATGTACCAATTAAAGATGGAAAAATAGTAGACGACACAAGAATAGAAGGTGCTTTACCTACAATAAAATACGCCATTGAACATAATGCAAAAGTAATATTATTATCACATCTTGGAAGAGTTAAAGAAAAAGAAGATTTAGAAAAAAATGACTTATCACCAGTTGCAGAATGTTTATCAAAAAAATTAGAAAAAGATGTATTATTTAGTGAAAATACAAGAGGAGAAGAATTAGAAGCAACAATAGATAGTATGTTACCAGGTGATGCGTTACTAATTCAAAATACAAGATATGAAGATTTAGATGGAAAGAAAGAAAGCAAAAATGACCCTGAATTAGGAAGATATTGGGCATCTCTAGGAGATGTGTTTGTAAATGATGCATTTGGAACTATCCATAGAGCCCATGCCTCTAATGTAGGAATTGCTTCAAATATGGAATCATGTATTGGATTTTTAATAGAAAAGGAATTAAATGCACTTAGTATTTTAGAAGAACCAACTCATCCTTTTGTTGTAATATTAGGTGGAGCAAAAGTATCAGACAAAATCGGTGTAATTGAAAATTTAGTAACAAAAGCAGATAAAATATTAATAGGTGGAGGAATGGCATTTACATTCTTAAAAGCAAAAGGCTATGAAATTGGAAAATCATTGTTAGACGAAGAAAATATTGACTTTTGTAAAAGAATGTTAGAAAAATATCCTGAAAAAATAGAATTACCAGTGGACTTTGCTGTAACAAATGAATTTACAAATGATGAAGACTATAGAGTAAAAATGGCTGATGAAATAGCAAAAGATGAAATGGGATTAGACATTGGTGAAAAAACTGTTGAAAAATATGAGAATATATTAAAAGATGCTTCAATTGTTATATGGAATGGACCTCTTGGAGTATATGAATTTGATAAGTATAAAAAGAACACAGATGTATTATTAAAATATGTAGTTGAAAATAATATAAAAACGATTTTAGGCGGAGGAGATATTGTTGCTGCTGCAAGTAATGCAGGATATAAAGATAAAGTATATCATGCATCAACTGGAGGAGGAGCAACACTTGAATATTTAGAGGGAAAAGAATTACCAGGAATAGAAGCAATTAAGTAGGTGAGAAGGTTGAATAGTGAGAGACTATTTTTAGTAGATCCATATGACGAAGATCATATGAAATTAGTAGAAGATTTTGAAAAAGAAAATGAAATTCATACTATGACTGTAGAAAATGCAAAGAAAATACAACAAGTACCAAGAGAAGAATATGAACAACATAAAAAACTTGCTAACGAAGTAAGAGAATCATTATTTTTAGAATCTTCCTCTAAAATAAAGGATATATGTTATATTGAAGGGGAAAGAGATATAAAAACATGTAATATCTCTTTTGCTCCAATAAAAACAAAATTAAAAAATAGAAGATTAATTTCACTTGCTACAGATTATTCAATTCATACACTAGGAATGAAAGAAATATTTATAAAAACATCATCAAGTGACAGAAATATGATAGAAAATCTGGAAGCAAAAGGCTTTGAAAGTCTAGGTGAAGAAAATGGAAATGTTATATATTTAAAAGAAACAGAAGATACTTTAAATAACCAAAGGAAACTAGCATGAATATATTAAAAGGAATAAAAAAGAATACAATAGTTTTATTGTTGATTACAATAATTGTATTATACGTAATACTAAAAGATGATTGGCCAAATATAGCAAAAGCTCTAACAACAATGGATGTAAAATATTTACTATTAGCAATTATAGTATTTTTAATATCTGTTTCATTAAAGGGAATAGCCAATTACTTAATAGTAAATGATAAGAAAAAAATCACTGTAAGAGAAGCAATTAAACATAATTTAATAACACAATTTTTTAATGGAATTACACCATTCTCAACAGGTGGACAACCTATGGAAATATATATGCTTACAGAACATAATATTTCATTACCAAAAGCCACAAACTATACAGTTCAAAGTTTTATCTTTTATCAAATCGCCTTAGTAATATGTGGAGCACTTGCTGTGACATATAACTTTATATTTAAAATATTTCCTAAAGTAACATTCTTAAAGTACTTAGTATTATTGGGGTTTGCCATAAACATATTTGTAGTAGTAATATTACTTTTAATAGCAAATTCAAAAAAAACAACACAAAAGTTAAGCAATCTATGCAAGAAAGCTTGCAAAAAATTAAAGATAAATGGAAAAGATGAAGAAATAGAAACTAAATTTGATGATTTATATAATGGATTTAAAGAATTATCAAAAAATAAAAAGTTATCAATAATTGGTATTTTCTTAAATATTTTAAGTTTAGGATTTTTATATTTAATACCTTTATTTGTTTTATTTAGTATGGGTGACTTTACAAGTCTAAATGTTGCAGACACAATAACTGCATCAGCATATATCTATTTAATTGGAGCATTTGTTCCAATTCCAGGAGCAAGTGGTGGTATAGAATATGGGTTTACTCAATTTTATGGTAATTTTATAAAAGCTGGAACATTATCTGCAGTTTTATTAATTTGGCGCTTTATAACATATTATTTAGGTGTTATAATAGGTGCATTAATTTTCAGTTTAGAAAAGAAGGTGAAATAATGCGTATAGGTATATTTTCAGAAACATATACCCCATATATTAGCGGTTTAGTTACAAGTGAAGTTATGCTAAAAAAAGCTTTAGAAAAACAAGGACATGAGGTATATGTAGTAACTGCTAACATTGAAAGTTTTAAATATGAATATGATGAAAAAGAAAGAGTATTAAAAATACCAGGACTACCAACAGGAATATATGATTCAAGATTAACTAGTATTTATCCTGTAAAAGCAGTAAAAAAAATAAAAAGTTGGAATTTAGATGTTATACATTCACAAACAGAGTTTGCAATAGGAACATTTGCAAGATTAATTGCTAAACAATATAATATTCCATTAGTTCATACATACCATACAATGTATGAAGATTATATTCATTACATAACAAAAGGTTATTTCCAAAAATCAAGTAAAAAATTATTAGAATACTTTACAAAATTTTATTGTGATACAACAGCAACAGAATTAATTGTCCCAACAACAAAAACTTATAAATTGTTTACAGAAAAGTATAAGTTTGAAAAGAACATTCATATAATTCCAACAGGAATAGAAGTTGAAAGATTCTTTAAAGAAAACATAAAAGAAGATGATGTAAATGATTTAAGAAATCGTCTAAAGTTAAATAAAAAGGATTTTATAATATTATTTGTTGGAAGATTAGCAGAAGAAAAAAATGTTGAATTTTTAATTTATGCGCAACAAGTATTAGTAAAAAAATCAAAAAATATAAAGTTAATAATTGTAGGTGATGGTCCTGATAAAGAAAAATATGAGAAGTTAAGTAATAAACTTGGATTATCAGATAATATTATTTTTACAGGAAAAGCTGCTTGGGATGATATGCCATACTACTATCATATATCAAATGTATTTGCTACAGCATCAAAAACCGAAACACAAGGTCTAACAATAATAGAAGCAATGGCCTCAAATGTTGTACCTGTTTGTATGAAAGATGAAGCATTCCAAAGTATGGTAACAGAAGAATTAAATGGTCTATTCTTTGAAACAAAAGAAGAATATGAAAAACAAATTATTAGATTATATGAACATCCAAAAGAACTACAAAGATTTGATAAGCAAGCAAGAATTCAAGCAGAACATTATAGTTCTAAGAATTATGCTGATAGAGTTCTAGAAGTATACAATAGAGCAATCAAAGAAAAACAAGAAGAAAATAGATTTGGATTCTTCTCAAAAATATATAAAAGTATTAAAGAGAGGTTTAAATGATAATAGCATTAAATAACAAGTCAAATTTAGAAAAAGATAGATTTATAGAATATCAAAAAGAACTTTCAACAATAAATACATTTAATAAAATGATTTTGTGTCCCACTTTTTTGAATATAAGTAATTATAATTTAAATAATTTTTCATTAGGTGCTCAGAATGTAAGTATTAATGGTAATGGAGCATATACTGGTGAAATATCAGCAAGTCAATTAAAATCATTTGGTGTAGAATATACAATAGTAGGACATAGTGAAAGAAGACAATATCAAAAAGAGTCAAATGACGAAATAAATAAAAAAGTAAATAACTTATTAGAAAATGGTATTATTCCAATATTATGTATTGGAGAAACAAGAGAAGAAAGAGTATCTGGAAAAGTTAAAGAAGTATTAATTAAAGAATTATTAGCGGCAGTTGAAAATATCAATGATGAAGATAAAGAAAAAATAATTATTGCATATGAGCCAATTTGGGCAATTGGAACAGGTATAATTCCAACTAATAGTGAAATAGAAGAAGTTTTTCAATTAATAAAAAAGAATTTTCCCAAAAATAAGGTACTTTATGGCGGAAGCGCAAATGAAAAAAACATAGATGTTTTAAACCAGTGCAAAATAATAGATGGTTATCTATTAGGTGGAATAAGTCTAAAACCAGATAAATTAAAAATATTTCTTTCAAAACTAGAAAATAGGTAAGTTTTAATAATCGACAAAACTTGTCTATTTTTTTTCTTTATCTTTTTAATTCGATAGTATATAATTAAGGTACGTGGTAAAGAGAATAAAGAGGAGAAATTATGAATAAAATAAAATTATTAATTATTGATGATAATAAAAATTTAGTAGATATGATAAGAGAGTACTTTAAAGATAATAAGAAAATCTCAGTTAATTATGTAGCAGAAGATGGAAAGTATGGAATAGATATTATTGATAAACATTCTGATAATATAGATATAATCTTACTAGATTTAGTAATGCCAAGAGTAGATGGGGTTGAAGTTTTAGAATATCTTAAGAAAAATAATATAAATAAAAAAATTATTGTTCTTACATCATATAATACACAAGAAATGATTAGAAAAGTATCTGAACTTGGAGCTTGCTACTATATGTTGAAGCCATTTGAATTAAGTCATCTAAAAGCAAAAATAGAAAGTGTATATGCAAGTTATAGTAATCCAAATGAAAGTGTTGACCTGTTTCAAAACAATTTACAAATCTCAATTTCAAAAACACTTCATGAACTTGGAGTACCATCACATGTTAAAGGATATCAATACATTAGAGAAGGAATAACACTAGTATTTAAAAATCCAGAATATATAGGTGGAATCACAAAAGAGTTATATCCAGCGATTGCAAAAACATTTGATTCAACTGCATCACGTGTAGAAAGAGCAATTAGACATGCAATTGACATTAGTTGGACAAGAGCTAATTGGGATTACATGGTAGAATTATTTGGATACACAATAGACATAGAAGGAGCAAAACCAACTAATTCAGAGTTTATAGTAACAATAGCAGACAAACTAAGATTAGAATATAACACTCCAATAAGACAATCATAAAGGCTAGAAATAGTCTTTTTTTATTTGACAAATATATTATAAAAAATGTATACTTAATTTATGAAATATGTGAGGTGAATACAGTAAATGGAACGAAAAATCGAGAAATTTTTAAAAAAATGGAAAGATGATCCGATGAAAAAACCATTAATTTTATTTGGTTCAAAACAAATAGGAAAGACATTTTCTGTACTTGACTTTGGAAAAAAAGAATATAAAAATATGATTTATTTTAATACTGATAATAATAAAGAAATTATAAATCTATTTACAAAGGAAAAATCAACAGAAAAATTAATCTTAAATCTTTCATTAATATCAGGAGAGACAATTTTAAAAGAGGATACATTAGTAATTTTAGATAATCTTACAAATAATGAAATTGCAAAAGGATTAAAAATCTTTGGAAGTGAACATAGTAAATATAATATAATTGCTATTACTTCAAGAAAAGAAAAAATAAATGAATTTAAAGCCGAAGAGTTACAATTTAAAAGTATGAATGAAATGGACTTTGAAGAATTTTTATGGGCACATGACGAAAAGAATCTTGCGGAACTAATTAAAGAATCATTCAACAAAAGAAAGACTTGCTCTTTTCATAAAGTTGCATTAGATTTATTTCAAGAATATTTAGTATCAGGTGGACTTCCAGAAGTGGTAAAAGCATCTATTGCAGGAGCAACTGAGTATGAATTAGACGCAATAAAGCAAAAGATAATAGATGTGTATAAAAAAGAAGTTGCACTAAATAATACATTAATCGATATTCCAAGAGGAATAGAAGTAATAGATTCATTACCTGAACAATTGAAAAAAGAAAATAAAAAATTTCAATACGGTGTAATTGGTGCAGGAAAAAGAGCTAAAGAATATGAAAGTTCAATTAACTACTTAGTAAATAATCAACTAGTGTATAGAAGTTATAAGGCAAAAGATATAAAGGGTGTATTAAGTAGTTGCAAAGACTTAGATAGTTTTAAATTATACGCAATAGATGAAGGATTACTTTATACTATGCTTCACTTAAACTATAAACAATTTGCATCAAATGAGAGTATAAAAGAAGTGTTATACGAAAATCATATTGCAAAAACATTATCAGATAATGGTTTCGGTCTATATTACTATCAATCAGAAGGAAAAGCCGAAGTAAATTTTGTTGTTCAAAATAGAATGGGACAAATAATACCAATAGAATTAACAACAAAATCAAATTCAAAAGCAAAGTCATTATCAGTTTTTATGAAAAAATTTACAGTTAAAGAAGGATATAGGATTACTGAAAATAATTTTCAAACAAAAAAAGATATTAGATATATACCAGTTTATGCAACATTCTGCATAGATAATTTTACAGTTTAAACGTTAAAATATAACGTTTTTTCTTTTATCTTTTTTTTTAAGTAGTATAATATAGGCGAGGTGAGAATAGTGGCAGAAAGAATAATTTTTCATATAGATGTAAATAACGCATTTCTTTCTTGGACTGCTGTTCAATTACTTGATGAAGGATATAATGTTGATATAAGAAAAATTCCTGCTATTATTGCAGGAGATGAAAGCAAAAGACACGGAATAGTACTAGCAAAAAGTCCAATTGCAAAAAAATATGGAATTGTAACTGCAGAAACCATTTATCAAGCTAAAATGAAATGCCCTAATTTAAAAATATTTAGTCCAAATCATGAAATATATCAAAGAAAATCAAAGCAACTAATGAGCTATCTAAAAGCATTTACTCCAATTATGGAACAGTTCTCAATTGATGAATGTTTCCTAGATATGACAGGAACAAAGTATTTATATGACAATTACCTAGAATTAGCATACAAAATAAAAGATGAAATAAAAGAAAAATTTGGGTTTACTGTAAATGTTGGAATTGGAAATAACAAGTTATGTGCAAAAATGGCAAGTGACTTTGAAAAACCAGATAAAGTACATACACTGTTAAAAAATGAAATAAAAGAAAAATTATGGCCATTACCAGTAAATGATTTATTCATGTGTGGAAAGAAAACATCCATAGAACTAAATAAAATGAATATATATACAATTAAAGATTTAGCAGAATATGATTTTCAAAAATTAGAAAAAAAATTTAAGAGCCAAGCAAAATATTTAAAACAAGCTGCTTGGGGAATTGATGAGTCAAAAGTAGAAGAAAGAAAAGACAAACGCCAAAGTATAAGTACAACAAAAACCCTTCCCCATGATGAAGAAAATAGAGAAAAATTAAAAGAAGTACTTTTTATGCAAACTGAAGATGTCTGCAGAAAATTAAGAGAAAAAAAATTATATGCATCAACTATAGCTATTATATATAAGGATAAATATTTTAAATCAATAACTGTTCAAGAACAACTAGAAAACGCAACAGATAATACCAAAGAGATTTTAAAAAAAATTAATAGTTTGTTTGAAAAAAGTTACAATAATATTCCAATTAGATTAATAGGAGTTAGACTTGCCAATTTAACAAAATATAAAAATACACAAGTATCTTTATTTGATACAGAAATTTATGATAACTCTAAAGAAGAAAGCATCCAAAAGACTGTAGATAAAATAAATAAAAAGTTCGGTTCAAGTTTAATTATGCCGGCTTCTATAAAAAAATTACAAAAAAATGAAGAAATATAATACAAATGTCGAAAAAAATAAAAAATTCTTTGAAAAATAAGAAAAAAAGTAAAAAAAGACTTGCAAAAACAGGACTCATCCGTTATAATTTAATACGTGTGACTGCTTAGATGTGCGAGGTTGCTGATACACCAGGTTAAGTTGATAATTGGTTATTGGGTTATTCGTACGGAGCAAGTCTATACTAGATATAGGCGAGAGGAGGATTTTAATGTCAACAGAAAAAATTCGTATAAGAATTAAAGCATATGATCACAGAATTCTTGATAATGCTGCTAAGAAAATTGTTGAAACAGTAAGAAGATCTGGTGGAGAAATCTCTGGTCCAGTACCACTTCCAACTGAAGTTGAAAAATTCACAATTTTAAGAGCTGTACACAAATACAAAGATTCTCGTGAACAATTCGAGATGCGTACACACAAAAGACTTATTGATATCAAAAATCCAAGCAAGGAAACTATTGATGCATTAGCTCATTTAGATTTACCAAGCGGTGTAGATATCGAAATCAAAACTAAATAATGGAGGAAAAAGTAATGAAAGGAATCTTAGGTAAGAAAATCGGAATGACTCAAGTATTTACTAAAGAAGGTAAATTAATTCCGGTAACTGTTATTGAAGTTGAACCAAATGTTGTAACTCAAATTAAAACAGTTGAAAAAGATGGATATGATGCAATTCAACTTGGTACTCAAACAATTAGAGAAAAGTTAAGTAACAAGCCAGAATTAGGTCACGTAAAGAAAGCTAACACAACACCTAAGCGCTTCTTAAGAGAAATTAGAGGAGTTAATGTTAATGATTACACATTAGGTCAAACTATTGGTGTAGACATTTTCGAAGCAGGGGAAATTGTTGATGTTACTGGAACAAGTAAAGGTAAAGGTTTCCAAGGTGTTATTAAACGCCATAACCAATCAAGAGGTCCTATGGGACATGGTTCTCAATACCATAGAGGTGTTGGTTCTCTAGGTACAATGTTACCAATGCACGTACTTAAAGGAAAGAAAATGCCTGGTCAAATGGGTAATGTTCAAAGAACAGTTCAAAATCTTGAAGTTGTATCAATCGATACAGAAAATAGCGTAATTTTAGTTAAGGGTAATGTTCCTGGTCCAAAAAAATCATTAGTAATGATTCGTACTGCAGTTAAAAAACCAACTGTAAAAAAAGAAGCTGCTAATTTAGTAAATTATGCTGAAAAAGCTGCTGAAGTTGCAGAAGAAACAACAACTGAAGAAACAACAGAAGAATAAAATCATCACAGTTATATAATAAGGAAATAAAATTTTATAAAGTGATGAAAGGAGGAATCGTAGATGAAGAAAGTAGAACTTTTAAATCTTAAAGGTGAAAAAGTAAAGGACATTAATTTAAATGAAGAAATATTTGGAATTACGCCAAACAAAAATGTTTTAACAGATGCAATTATTTTATCAATGGCATCATTAAGACAAGGAACACATAAAACTAAAAATCGCTCAGAAGTTTCTGGTGGAGGAAGAAAACCATGGAGACAAAAAGGAACTGGACATGCACGTCAAGGTTCAATTAGAGCTGTACAATGGGTAGGTGGAGGAAATTACGGAACTCCAGTACCAAGAGATTATAGTAAAAAACAAAACCGTAAAGAAAGACAAATCGCTATTAAATCAGCTTTAGCTGAAAAAGTTGCAAACAACGAATTATTAGTTTTAGAAAACTTAAATGTTGCAACTCCAAAAACTAAAGATATGATTAATGTTTTAGAAACATTAAAAATAGCTGATAAAAAAGTATTGTTAGTTGTAAAAGAATTTGATGAAAATTTAATTCTTGCATCAAGAAATTTAAAGAATTTAGTATTAATTTTAGCAGATGAAATTAATGTATTAGATGTTGTAGGTACTGATGTAATGGTAGTTACAGAAGATGCCTTAAAATTTATCGAGGAGGTGCTTAAATAATGAAAGATACTAAATATTTAGAAATAATTAAAGCACCAGTTGTTACTGAAAAATCAGAAGCAGCAAAAAGCGAAGGAAAATATACTTTTAAAGTTGATCCAAAAGCAAATAAGATTGAAATAAAAGAAGCAATTGAAAAAATCTTTAATGTTAAAGTTACTTCAATTAGAACAATCAATGTAAAACCAAAGAAAAGAAGAGTTGGTCGTTATACTGGATTAACTAATCGTTCAAAAAAAGCAATTGTTACACTTGCAGAAGGACAAACAATTGATCTTGGTTAGAAGGAGGAAATAAATTATGGCAATCAGAAATTATAAACCTACTACACCAGGACGTAGAAAGATGAGTGCATTAGTAAATGAAGTATTAACTACTAGCACTCCAGAAAAATCACTTTTAGTTACTATAAAGAAAAACAGTGGTCGTAATAATCAAGGTAAGATAACAGTTCGTCATCAAGGTGGCGGTGTTAAAAGAAAATATCGTATCATTGATTTTAAAAGAAATAAATTAAACGTACCTGGAACAGTAGCAAGTATTGAATATGATCCAAACAGAACTGCAAATATTGCATTAATCAATTATGCAGATGGAGAAAAAAGATACATCATTGCTCCTAAAGGATTAGAAGTTGGAGCAACAATTGAATCTGGAGAAAATGCAGATATTAAAGTTGGTAATGCATTACCAATTATGAGTATTCCAGTAGGTACAATGATTCATAATATTGAATTACGTCCTGGAAAAGGTGGAGAATTAGCAAGAAGTGCTGGTACTTCAGCTCAAATCCTTGGTCGTGAAGGAAATTATGTTATGATTCGTTTATCAAGTGGAGAACAAAGAAAAGTGTTAGGAACTTGCTATGCAACAGTTGGTGTAGTTGGAAATGAAGACGCATCACTTGTTAAAATAGGAAAAGCTGGTCGTAAACGTCATATGGGTATCAGACCAACAGTTCGTGGTTCAGTTATGAATCCAAATGACCATCCACATGGTGGTGGTGAAGGACGTGCACCAATCGGACGTAAAGCACCAATGACACCTTGGGGTAAACCTGCACTTGGATTAAAGACACGTAAGAAAAAACAATCTGACAAGTTCATAGTACGTCGTCGCAATAGTAAATAGGAAAGGATGATTAAAAAATGGCAAGAAGTTTAAAAAAAGGACCTTATGTATTCGCAAGATTATTAAAAAAGGTTCAAGAATTAAATAAGTCTGGAAAAAAAGAAGTCATTAAAACTTGGTCACGCCGTTCCACTATTTTTCCTGATTTTATTGGACACACATTTGCAGTACATAATGGAAAAGAATTTATTCCAGTTTATGTAACTGAAGATATGGTTGGACATAAGTTAGGTGAATTTGCATTAACACGTAAATTTGGTGGACATGGTTCAGACAAAAAATAGAAATAATGACTAGGAGGTTAGAAATATGGAAGCAAAAGCAATTGCTAAAGGTCTTCGAGTATCACCTATCAGAGCAAGATTAGTTGCTGATATGATTCGTGGTAAAAGTGTACAAGAAGCATTAAACATTTTAATTAATGTTAATAATAAATCAGCAAGATTAACTAAAAAAGTTTTAGATTCTGCTATTGCAAACGCTGTTAATAATAATGGTGCAGATGCTGCTACACTTTATGTTAAAGAAGCAAGAGTAGATGCTGGTCCTGTTATGAAACGTCACTTTTTTGATTCACGTTCACACATAGGACATAGAAATCACAGAACTAGTCACATTAATATAGTAGTGGCTACAAAAAACTAATAAGGAGGTAACAAAATGGGACAAAAGGTAAATCCTAATGGACTTAGACTTGGTATCAATAAAGACTGGGAAGCTAAATGGTATAGTAATAATAAAGACTTCTCTAAGTATTTAGATAAAGATATTAAAATCCGTGAATATTTAGAAAAGAATTTAACTAATGCTGGAATTGCTAAAGTTGAAATTGAAAGAAATGCTAAGAAAACAGAAGTTGTTATCCATACTTCAAAACCAGGTGTTATGATTGGACACGGTGGAGAAGAAATTGAAAAATTAAAGAAACAACTTTCAAAGGTTGCAGGTGAGAATGTACAAATCTCAATCGCTGACATTAAAAAAGTAGATTTAAACGCTCAATTAGTTGCAGACAATATTGCAAACCAAATTACTAATAGAGCATCATTCCGTATGGCTCAAAAAAGAGCAATTAGAAATGCTATGAAAGCTGGAGCTAAAGGAATTAAAACAAGTGTATCTGGACGTTTAGGTGGAGCAGATATGGCTCGTAGTGAAGGATATACAGAAGGAACTATTCCTCTACATACATTAAGAGCTGATGTTGATTATGCTACAAGTGAAGCTGATACAACATTCGGAAAAATTGGTGTAAAGGTATGGATCTATAAAGGAGAAATCCTAAATAAAAAGGCTAAGGGAGGTAATTAATATGTTAATACCGTCAAGAACAAAATATCGTCGTGTTCATAGATTACCTTACGAAGGAAGATCACGTGGAAATAGAGAATTACATTTCGGTGAATATGGACTTCAAGCAAAAGAAGGTGCTTGGATTACAGCAAACCAAATCGAAGCTGCTCGTGTAGCTATGACTCGTTACATGAAACGTGGTGGAAAAGTTTGGATAAATATCTTCCCACATATGCCATTAACTAAAAAACCTATCGGTACAAGACAAGGTAAAGGTAAAGGTAATGTTGAAGGATGGGTTGCAGTAGTTAAAGAAGGAAAAATAATGTTCGAAATCGCAGGTGTTGATGAAGCAACTGCACGTGAGGCATTAAGACTTGCTTCTCATAAACTACCAGTAGCAACAAAATTTGTAAAAAAAGAAAATGGTGGTGAATCAAATGAAGGTTAAAGAGATTAGAGAATTATCAACTGAAGAAATCAACAAAAAATTAGTTGAAGCAAAAGAAGAACTATTCAATTTACGTTTTCAACAAGCAACAGGTAATTTAGAAAAACCTTCTAGAATTAGAGATTTAAGACACACCGTTGCAAGAATGAAAACCGTTCTAAAAGAACGTGAGATTAACGAATAGGAGGATATAAAGTGGAAAAGAAAGTAAGAAAAGAATTAGTTGGAAAAGTAGTAAGCGCAACTAATGATAAAACAATTAGTGTTTTAGTTGAAACTTATAAAAACCATCCGTTATATCACAAAAGAGTTAAAAGCTCAAAGAAATATTGTGTACATGATGAAAAAAATATAGCAAAAGTTGGAGATACTGTTCGTATAGTAGAAACTAGACCATTATCAAAAACTAAACATTTCTATTTAAAAGAAATAGTAAAAGAAGCAGTTATTATTTAACGCTTAGATGAGAAGGAGGAATAATCTATGTTACAACAAGAAAGCCGTATGAAGGTTGCTGACAACTCTGGTGCACGTGAACTATTAGTAATCCGTGTATTAGGTGGAAGTAAAGTAAAAACAGGTAACATTGGTGATGTAGTAGTTGGAACAGTTAAAAGCGCAATTCCTAACTCACCAATTCCAAAAGGAAAAGTTGTAAAAGCAGTTATCGTTCGTAGTCGTCAAGGCGTTCGTCGTGAAGATGGAAGTTACATTAAGTTCGATGACAATGCTTGTGTTATCATTCGTGATGACAAGAGTCCAGTAGGAACTCGTATCTTTGGACCAGTAGCAAGAGAACTTCGTGATAAAGATTACATGAAAATTGTTTCTTTAGCAAAAGAAGTACTATAAGAGGAGGATAAATATGAACTTTAAAGTAGGAGATGAAGTTGTAGTTATCACTGGTTCTGATAAAGGTAAAACAGGAAAAATCGTTAAAACATTAAGAAACGAAAACAAAGTTATCGTTGAAGGTGTACATATGGTTAAGAAACATCAAAAACCAACTGGTACTGAAACAGGTGGAATTATTGAAGTTGCTGCACCAATCAATGCATCAAATGTTATGATAGTTGATCCTAAAACTAAAAAAAGAACTAGAATTGGACATACAACTGATGAAAAAACAGGTAAAAAAATAAGAATAGCAAAAAAATCAAACGAAAAAATTGATTAATTGGAAGGAGGGTAATTATGAACCGCCTAAAAGAGAAATACTTAAATGAAGTAGTTCCAAGTTTAAAAGAAAAATATAATTATAAGTCAATAATGGAAGTTCCAAAATTAGAAAAAGTTGTTATTAATATGGGTGTTGGTGATGCAACTACAAACTCTAAATTATTAGAAGCAGCAGTTCATGATTTAACATTAATTTCTGGACAAAAACCAGTAGTAACAAAAGCAAAAAAATCAATCGCTGGATTTAAAGTAAGAGAAGGTCAAGCAATTGGTTGTAAAGTAACACTAAGAGGAGATAATATGTATAACTTTATTGATAAGTTAATCACTATCTCATTACCAGGTGTTAGAGATTTCCGTGGAGTTAGTCCAAAAGCTTTCGATGGTAGAGGAAACTATACAATGGGAATTAAAGAACAATTAATTTTTCAAGAAATTAATTATGATGATGTAGTAAAAGTACGTGGAATGGATATCGTTTTCGTAACTACAGCACACACAAATGAAGAATCATTCGACTTATTAAATGGACTTGGAATTCCTTTTAAAAAGTAAAAATGGGAGGAATATTATGGCAAAGAAAAGTATGATAGTAAAGGCTAATAGACCACAAAAATATAAAGTACGTGAATATACAAGATGTTCTCGTTGTGGTCGTCCACACGCAGTTATGAGTAAATTCGGAATCTGCCGTATTTGCTTCCGTGAATTAGCTTATAAAGGACAAATACCAGGAATTAAAAAATCAAGTTGGTAATTGGAAAGGAGGAAATTATAATGGCAGTAGTAACTGATACAATTGCAGATATGCTAACAAGAATTCGTAATGCTAACCAAATGCGTTATGAAGAAGTAAAAGTTCCAGCTTCTAATATTAAAAAAGAAATCGCAAAGATTTTAAAAGAAGAAGGATTTATAAAAGATTATAAGATTGACAGTGATAATACTCAAGGTACTATTATCTTAACTCTTAAATATACTGATAAGAAAGAAAGAGTTATCACTGGTTTAAAGAGAATTTCCAAACCAGGACTTCGTGTATATGCAAAAAATGATGAAATTCCAAAAGTTTTAAACGGATTAGGAATTGCAATCATTTCAACATCTAAAGGAATTATGACAGATAAAGAAGCTCGTAAACAAAATATAGGTGGAGAAGTTCTAGCTTATATTTGGTAATATAATAATAAATATAAGGAGGTGTCATTATGAGCCGTATTGGAAATCGTATTATTACAATTCCAGAAGGAGTTACTGTTGAAAATGTTGATAACGTTGTAACTGTTAAAGGACCAAAAGGAACATTAACACAACCAATGTTAAAAGACATTACAATGAAGGTTGAAGGTAATCAATTAACTTTTGAACGTCTTAACGAAAGTGCTAAAGCAATGCATGGAACAATGAATGCTTTAGTAAAAAATATGATTATTGGTGTAACTGAAGGTTATGCTAAAGGATTAGAAATCGTTGGTGTTGGTTATCGTTTCAATGTACAAGGTAAAAAATTAGTAATCAGTGCTGGATATTCACATCCAGTAGAAATGGAAGTACCTGAAGGACTTACAGTTGAATCAGTAAGTAACACAGAAATAACTGTAAAAGGTATTAATAAGATGTTAGTTGGAGAATTTGCAGCTAATATTAGAAAAGTAAGACAACCTGAACCATATAAGGGAAAAGGTATCAGATATAAAGATGAACATATTCGTCGTAAAGAAGGAAAGAAAGCTGCTTAATAAGTAGGAAGGGAGAAAAGTTATATGATTAAAAAAGAATCTCGTAATAAAATGCGTGAATCTCGTCACGAAAGAATTCGTAAGACATTAATGGGAACAAGCGCTGTACCAAGATTATGTGTATTCCGTTCAAATACTGGAATTTACGCACAAATCATAGATGATGAAACTAGAACTACTCTTGTATCAGCTTCCTCATTAGATAAAGATTTAAAAATTGAAAATGGAAGTAATGTAGAAGCAGCTAAAGTTGTAGGTAAGGCAATCGCTGAAAAAGCTACAAAAGCTAAAATTACAAAAGTAGTATTTGATAGAGGTGGATATCTTTATCATGGACGTGTTAAAGCTTTAGCAGAAGCTGCACGTGAAAACGGATTAGAATTCTAATAGGAGGGTAATATGCAAAAAAGAAATGACTCTAAAGAAAAACAATTCGAAGAATTAGTAATTGATGTTAAAAGCGTTGTTAAAGTTAACAAAGGTGGACGTCAAAGAAGATATTCTGCAACAGTTGTTATCGGAGATCGTAAAGGTAAAGTTGGATTAGGTATTGGAAAAGCAAATGAAGTACCTGATGCAATTAAAAAAGCATTACAAGATGCAAACAAGAATATTATCACTATTCCTCTAATCGATGGAAGAACAGTTGCTCATGAAGCAATTGGTAGAGCTGGAGCTGCTAGAGTTATCATCAAACCTGCTGCTGCAGGTACTGGTGTTATCGCCGGTGGATCAGTTCGTGCAATCCTTGATTTAGCAGGAGTTCGTGATGTTGTTTCTAAATCACTAGGAGCAAGAACTAAATTAAATATGGCAAGAGCTGCAATGAATGCATTAAAGTCAATGAAGACTGCAGAAGAAGTTGCTGCACTTCGCGGAAAAACAGTAGAGGAGATATTAGGATAATGAAGTTACATGAATTAGAAAAAAATATCGGTGCTACTCATGCAAAGAAACGTGTAGGACGTGGATCAGGTAGTGGTCTTGGTAAAACAAGTGGTCGCGGACAAAAAGGACAAAAAGCACGTAGTGGTGGTAGTATCAACCCAGTATTTGAAGGTGGACAATTACCATTATATAGAAGAATCCCTAAAAGAGGATTTAAGAACGCTAAGTTTAGAACTGTTTATGCAACAATTAACGTAGAAGACTTAAACGTTTTTGAAGATGGAACAGTAGTTACACCAGCATTATTAAAAGATACTGGTTTATTAAAGAAACAATTAGATGGAGTTAAAGTACTAGGTAATGGAAAATTAGAAAAGAAAATTACTATTCAAGCTTCTAAATTTTCAGCTAGTGCATTAGAAAAGATTAAAGAGGCAGGAAGTAAAGCTGAGGTGATCTAATATGTTTAAAATAATGAAGGAATTATTTACTTCAGAAAACAAAGATCTACGACACAGAATTTACTTCACTTTGGTAGCATTAACAATATTTATATTAGGATGCTCAATTAGAGTTCCAGGAACTGATGATTTAACTAGTAACTTAGGTTTTCTAGAATTAATGAATACAATCGGTGGTGGAGCATTAAAAAATTTCTCAATATTTGCATTAGGAGTTATGCCATATATTACAGCATCAATTATAATGCAACTATTACAAATGGATATTATTCCATACTTTACAGAGCTTAGAAAACAAGGACATACAGGAAGACAAAAGATAAACCAAATTACAAGATATTTAGGTATAGCTTTTGCTTTCATTGAAGGTTATGCCTTTGCCTTTGCTTTCATCGGTAAAGGTTCAAGTCCAATGCAATATATGTATATTGCAACAGTATTAACTGCTGGAACTTCCTTACTAATGTGGATGGGTGACCAAATAACACAAAAGGGTATAGGAAATGGTCTAAGTTTAATAATTATGTCAGGTATAATTGCAACATTACCACAAATGTTTATAACAGCATTTACAAATCTTGTAACATTTACAGGAACTGCACAAGTTATAACATTAGGAATTGTTAAGTTTGCATTATTTGTACTTGTGTATTTTGCAATAGTAATTGGAATGATATTTGTTCAAGAATCAGAAAGAAGAATCCCAATACAATATGCTAATAAGTCAACAAGTGCTTATGGTAATGCACAAAGTTTTATGCCAATAAAATTAAATTCAGCAGGAGTTATACCAGTAATTTTTGCATCAAGTTTATTATCTATTCCAAGCATTATTGCACAGGTAATAAAAAATGATAACTTTTCAGTTATTGTTCAAAAATACTTAACATATACTACTCCAGTTGGATTCATATTATATGTAATATTTATCTTCTTCTTTGCTTACTTCTATACTTTTATTCAATTAAAGCCAGATGAATTTGCAAAGAACTTACAAGATAATGGAGGATATATTCCTGGAATTAGGCCTGGAGATGAAACTAAGAATTATTTAAGTAGAATCTTATCAAGATTAACAATACTTGGAGCTACATTCTTAACAGTAATCGCAGGACTACCAATTATATTTTCAAAATTAACAAGCCTACCAACATCAGTAACTATTGGTGGAACAGGATTGTTAATTGTAGTTGGTGTTGCTCTTGAAACTTATAAACAGTTAGAGGGAAGTATACTAACTAGAAGCTATAAGAGAGGATATAGTAGAAGATAATGAAAAATATTATGTTTATAGCACCACCTGCAGCCGGAAAAGGAACACAAGCTGAACTTGTTGTTGAAAAGTACGGTATTCCTCACATATCAACTGGAGATATTTTAAGAGAAATATCAAAAGAAGATAATGAGATTGGAGAATATGTTGCAGAAACATTAGCAAGTGGAAAGCTAGTAAAAGATGAAATTACATATCAATTAATCGAAGAACGATTAAAAAAAGATGACTGTAAGAATGGTTTCATAATTGATGGTTTTCCAAGAAATTTAGACCAAGCTTACGAATACGATAAAATCCTTGAAAGATTAGGATATGAAGTAGGTAATGTAATTTTAATAAAAGTAGACAAAGAAACACTTGAAAAAAGAATTGTAGGAAGAAGAATTTGTGAAGACTGCAAAACAATTTATAATATAAATTATGAAAGTAGTTCACCACAAGTTGATTCAGTATGTGATAATTGTGGCGGTAAACTTTATCAAAGATCAGATGATAATCTTGAAGCTTTCGATACAAGATATCAAATGTACATTGAAAAGACTGAACCAATTGTTGAACACTACAAAGAAAAAAATGTTTTAATAGAAGTAGATGGTAATGATACCGTTGAAAATATATTTAAAAAAATTGATAAAATAATAAGAGATTAATGTATCAAAAATCAGTATCTAATATATAAGAAGGTATATTAAATACCTTCTTAAAAGGATACAAATTCCATCGCTCTATAAAAACTGCCGATGGATAAATAATTGACAGGAGAGTGAAAAGATGGCTAAGGAAGATACAATTGAAATTGAAGGTAAAGTTCTTGAAATTATTCCAGGAGGAAAATTCAAAGTTCAATTGGAAAATGGACACATTGTGGAAGCTCACGTTTCTGGTAAAATACGAATGAACTATATTCGCATCTTAGCAGGAGATACCGTAATGATAGAACTATCGCCTTATGATTTAACACGTGGGCGTATTACCTATCGTAAATAATAGGAGGGAAAAATATGAAAGTTAAAGCATCAGTTAAACCAATATGCGAAAAATGCAAAGTTATTAAGCGTAAAGGAAAAGTTAGAATTATTTGTGAAAACCCAAAACACAAACAAGTTCAAGGATAATTTATAGGAGGTGTATTAAATGGCACGTATTAAAGGTGTAGACATTCCAAATGACAAACATATCTGTATTTCATTAACTTACATTTATGGAATTGGAAGAAGTCTTGCAAAACAAATTTTAAAAGAAGTTGACATTGATCCAACTACAAAAACTAAAGATTTATCACAAGATGATTTAATTAAAATCCGTGATGAAATCAACAAACATTTAACTGAAGGTGACTTACGTCGTGAAGTAAGTATGAATATTAAGACAAAAATGGAAATTAATTCATACGAAGGAAGTCGTCATAAAAAAGGATTACCTGTAAGAGGACAAAGAACTAATCGTAATGCTCGTACTCGTAAGGGTAAAGGTAAAACTGTAGCAAACAAAAAGAAAGCTTAGTTAATTAGTTAAAGGATAAATATTTAAAGGAGGTAAGACTTATGGCTTATAAGACAAGAAAGAAAAAAGTTAAAAAGAATGTTCCTGAAGGTATTGCTCATATTCATTCAACATTTAATAATACAATCACTACAATTACAGATAAAGATGGAAATGTAATTAGTTGGGCATCATCTGGAGCAATCGGTTTCAAAGGAAGTAAGAAATCAACTCCATTCGCTGCAGGAATGGCTGCTGAAGCTGCAGGAAAAGCTGCATTCGATATGGGTATGCGTAAAGTTGAGGTTCGCGTTAAAGGTTTAGGTCCAGGTCGTGAAACTGCAATTCGTTCATTACAAACAGCTGGTCTAGAAGTAACATCAATCGTTGACGTTACACCAATTCCACATAATGGATGCCGTCCACCAAAACGTCCTCGTGGATAATAAATAGAATATAAGTTGTGAAAAAAAGTAAAGGGAGGTTAGTTTCATGTTACAATTTGAAAAACCAATTTATAAAATAACTGATTCTGTAGAAAGTAATTTTTATGGAAAATTTGAATTAGAACCATTAGAAAGAGGTTTTGGTACTACAATTGGTAATGCATTAAGAAGAGTTATGTTATCATCTCTTCCAGGAAGTGCAATCAGTAGTATTAAAATTGATGGAGTTCTTCACGAATTCCAAACAATAGATGGGGTTTATGAAGATGTAACTACTATCATCTTAAATTTAAAAGGTATAGTATTTAAAAATCATTCAAATGAGGCAAAAGTTGTACGTATTAATACTACAAAAGAAGGAGAAGTAACTGCTGCTGATATCGAGCATGATGCTGATATTGAAGTAATTAATAAAGATAAAGTAATTTGTACTTTATCAAAGGGTGCTTCTTTCAACATGGAAATGACTGTTACAAATGGTCGTGGATATGTTAGAAGTGAAGATAACAAGAGAATACATGATATTAAACAAGTTGGAGAAATTGCTATCGACTCTATTTATTCTCCTATTGAAAGAGTTTCATATGAAGTTGGAAATGCTCGTGTAGGACAAGATGAAAGTTATGACAAATTAACTTTAGATGTATGGACAAATGGTTCAATTAAACCAGAAGAAGCAATTGCATTAGCATCAAGAATCTTAATTGAACATTTAGAAATTTTAACTGACTTATCATCAATTGCTGATGTAAGTGGTATGATGATTGAAAAAACAGAAGATCCAAAGGTTAAAGCATTAGAAACATCTATTGAAGACTTAGATTTCTCTGTTAGAGCATATAACTGCTTAAAGAGAGCTGGAATTCATACATTACAAGATCTTGTAAATAAGAGTGAATCAGATATGATGAAGATTCGTAATTTAGGTAAAAAATCTCTAAAAGAAGTATTAGACAAAATTAGAGATATGGGCCTAATCTTACGTGATGATGACTAAAATAAGGAGGAGTAACTATGGCATATAGAAAATTAGGTTCAGATAATAAACATAGAAGAAGTTTATTAGCTACATTAACAAAACAAGTAGTTTTAAATGAATCAATTACAACTACAGAAACTAGAGCTAAAGAAGTACGTAAATTCGTTGATAAAATGATTACTTACGGAAAAAAAGGTGATTTAGTTTCTCGTCGTAAAGCATTAGCTTTTTTACACAATGACAAGAAAGTTGTTGACAAAATATTTAATGACTTAGCAAAACGCTATGAAAACCGTAATGGTGGTTATACACAAATCTTAAAATTAAATGAAAGACGTGGAGATAACGCTTTAATGGTTATTTTAAGATTAGTTGATGAAACTAAACCTGAAGAAAAGAAGGAAGATAAGTAATTATCTTATAGCAAGTATACTAAAATACTTGCTTTTTTATGTAAAATCATTTTTATTTGCAGTATAATATAAAGTATTCTTTTTTATACGTTAATATATGTATAGAAAAAATATACACAATTTGATATAATAAAAAAGAAACAGGTGATTTTATGAAAGCTTTAATTACAGGGGCATCTTCGGGAATAGGACTTGATATGGCAAGATATCTAGCAACTAAAAAATATGAATTAATTCTAGTTTCTAGAAATAAAGAAAAACTAGAAGAAATTCAAGAAACACTACCAACGAAGGTAACAATAATAGTAGCTGATTTATCACAAGAACAAAGGGTAAAAGAACTTTATGCCTTTGCAAAAAAAGAAAATATTGACGTACTAATAAACAATGCTGGACTAGGAGACTTCGGTCCATTGACAGATACAGATTTAAACAAAGATTTAGAACTAATAAATACAAATATAAAAGCGGTTCATATACTAACAAAATACTTTGTTAAAGACATGGAAAAGAGAAACACAGATACATATATACTAAATGTTGCATCATCTGCAGCATTCCAACCAGGACCATTAATGAGTACATATTATGCTACTAAATCATATGTATATCAATTGACTGAAGCATTATATTATGAAGAACAAAAGAAAAAAACAAAAGTACATGTATCAGTTTTGTGTCCTGGACCAGTAGCAACAAACTTTAATAATGTCGCAGGAGTAAAATTTTCTGTAAAACCATTAACGAGTGCTTATGTTGCAAGATACGCAATAGATAATATGCTAAAAAACAAAATGCTAATAATACCAGGTTTTAAAATGAAATGTGCTAAATTTTTTAGTAGATTTGTATCAGATAAATTTTTATTAAGAATTATTTATCGAGTACAAAAAAGAAAGGCCAGCTAATAGTTGGCTTTTAAAAACACAATACAGGGGGAAGTGAGATAATGGAAGTAATACTTAATATTAATGACTTAAAATATGAAAACTTATTTGAAAATTTAAGTATTTATATTGAAAAAGATAAGATTACAACTATCTCAGGTGCAAATAATTGTGGAAAAACAACACTATTAAGAATTTTAACAAGACAAGTAAAAACAGAAAATAATATAGTCTTATATGGTAAGAATATAAATGAATATAAATTAGAAGATTATATTAGATATATAAGATGTGTGATACCAAAAGAAATAATTTTTATAGAAAATAATTTAGAAGAAGAAATGTATTTTCAATCAGAACTTCCAGGTAAAGATAAAACAATATTTATAAACTATATAATAAAAGGTTTAAAAATAAGAAGAATGATTAATAAAGAAATAAAAACATTATCAACAAATGAAATAGTATTAGCACAAATTGCTCTTGCCTTAGTTAATCATCCACAAATACTTTTATTAGACAATATAGATAATTATCTTGAAGTAAAAGAATTAGAAAATGTTTACAATTTTTTAAGAGACTTTAGAGAAAAATTCGGTTTAACAGTAGTAATGACAACTATAGATTTAAATCAAAGTTTATACTCTGATTACTTATATATAATTGGAGAAAAGAAAGTATTACTATCAGGAGAACCAATTACTATATTACAAAGAGATAATATTATAAATAAGACAGGATTAAGCTTACCATTTATGGTAGATTTATCAGTAAAACTTATAGATTATGATCTCATCAGCAACATTAATTTAGATAAAAACAGGATGATAAATGAAATATGGAAGTAAAATTTAAAGGGTATAAATATAAAGATAATAGTTTAGATTTCACCATAAAAGAAAAAGAAGTAAATGGAATATGTGGAAAAAACTATGAAGATTTAATTAATATCATTAAATTAAAAAATTCATATAAAGGAAAAATAATAATAAATGATATTGAATTAAATAAAGATAATATTAATACTTTTAAAAATAAAATTAATGTTGTAAAAGAAGAAATAGAAGACTCAATATATATACAAACAGTATATGACTTATTAAAATATGAAATAGAACGAAGAAAATTATCTATAAAAAATCCAGAAAAGAAAATATATGATTCATTAAAAATAGTAAATTTAGATAAATCATTATTAGAAAGAAATATCTATACACTATCATCATCTGAAAAGAAATTCATCCAATTAGCAATCTCACTTTTATCTAATCCTGATATGATAATTTTAATAGAACCATTTAAATTTTTAGATATGAAAAATGAAAAAAGAATAATGATTTTATTAAATAAAATAAGAGAACAGTATAAAAAAACAATTGTAATTGTTACTAATAATACAAATATTCTTTTTAAATATACAACACATACTATAATATTCAAAGTAGATAAAATATTAGTAGAAGGAGATACTAAAGATATATTTCAAAGAGTAGACTTTTTAAGTAGGAATAAAATAAACATTCCAGAAATTGTTGAATTTACTTATTTGGCTAAAAAGAAAAAAAATGTAAATATTGATTATCATAGTGATATAAGAGATATTATTAAAGATATATATAAACATGTATAGGAGGAGTAATATGCGTTTTCTAATTAAGTTTTCATATGATGGTACAAATTATTGTGGCTATCAAAAACAGCCTGGGTTAGAAACTATAGAAGGAAAAATGGAGGAGGCTCTAACAAAAATAAATAATGGTAAAAAAACATCTATTACAGCAACCGGTAGAACAGATAAAAAGGTTCATGCATTAGCGCAATATGCACATGCTGATATAAATGTTAATATAACTGAAAATAAGCTAAAAAGAGCTTTAAATAGCAATATTCCAGATGATATACATGTAATAGAGACAAAGATAGTAGAAAATAATTTTCATGCTAGATATAATGTAAAAGAAAAAACATATAAATATATTATAAATTTAGGTGAGTATAATCCAATAGAAAGAAATTATGTCTTTCAATACAATTATAAATTAGATATAAATGCCATAAAAGAAGGAATAAAGTATTTTGAAGGAACACATGATTTTAGAGCCTTTGTAACAGATAACAAAGAAAAAGAAAATTGTGTTAGAACAATTACATTAACAAATATAGAAGAAAAAGATAATAAACTAATAATAACATTCAAAGGAGACGGATTTTTAAGGTATCAAGTAAGAAACATGGTGGGAATATTAATAAAGATAGGTGAAAATAAAATTAATCCGTCAGAAGTAAAAAAAATATTAGAAAGTAAAGATAGAACAAAAGCTGGCAAGACTGCACCGGCAGAAGGTTTATACTTAGTAGATGTTAAATATTGACATTGAAAAAATAATATACTAATATAGTAAATATTCTAAAAAAGGGGGGAATAAAAATGATAGGTACTTATATAGACTTAGGTTCAATGACAAGCTTAATGTCAGCAGGTTCAACTGCTGTATCAACATCATCAACTACAGATTATAATATTGATCCAGATGCATTAACTACAACATTAACGTCATCAACAACTACTGCTGCTTCTTCAACGCCTTATAATACAATGGCTATGGATACAACACAAAGGTATGTAGAATCATTATCAGATGATGAATTAATGAGATTCAGTGAACTAGTAGATGAAAAACTAAATGATAATTCTTTTGAAGATAATCAGTTAATAGAATCAAATGAAGACATGCCTAAAGTAAAAATTAAATAAGAAAAGTATAGTAAAAGCCAAAATAATCAACAAGTGTTGATTTTTTTTTAATTTTGTGTTATAATGTAGCCACATTGAGAGATGTAAGGGGTTATGGTTATGGATAAGAAAGAAAAAAAGCGATTGAAAAGAAACATGAAAATTCATGAAGTGCTTGGAGCAGAAACATTTAAGGAAATAGTTCTAAGTGTTGAGAAAGCAAAATTTAAATATGGTAAGAAATTGTTTCCTAATTTTCAAGAATTCTATGAAAAACGTGTGGATTCGAGAACAAAGAGAGCTCTAGCAAAAGCCAAAACAGATGAAGAAAGAAAACATATAAAAGAACAAGCACTATTTTCAAAATTAGATATGCGTAAAGAAATAAATCAAGAAAAAAATAGAAATTATCATTTAGATGAGAATAGACCTAAAGAAACATTATCATATCTAGAATGGAATAAAGGTGTACATAAACGTGGCTTAATAAAGAATTTTGCAGTAATTGGAGCTTTATCCGCAGCAACAGTTTTAGGCTATAACTTTATACTACCACTTATTGCTATTGAATCAGTAAGTGCTTTAATTAATTTTCAATGTGTTAATCTTCAAGATTATAATATTTGTAGATATAAAATAGCAGAAGATGCTCTAGTAAGATATGCAGAACGTACAAAGAAGAAAAAAATAGAACAGTATAGTGATGCAGCTGAATTGATATATGATTCAATTGAAAAAGCAGATGAGAAAATTCCAACAACAGAAGAAATTATTGCTAATTCAAAAAGTAAAGAACAGCTACGTCAATTAAAAGCATTAATACAAGAGCAAGAAAAAAGACGTAAACTACAAGTTAGCGAAAATAAGGGGGTAATAAGATGAGTTTAATGTCAACATTAGGAATAACTACAATAGGAGGAGCAGCAATAGGAACTGCAGTATATACAACAGATGATAATGGAATAAATAAAGAAAAAAGAAATCACGTATTAGCAACTACTTTAGCATCAACTGCTACAGTAATTGCAAGTGAAGCAGTAAGTCAACATGGTATGAAAGAAATACATGAAAAATATTCACAAGCATATCTTGATTCATTAACTGATGAAGAATTAGAAGCAGCTTTACAACAAGTAAATTTACTTATAAATGACATGGATGAAGATACAGTAAAAACTATATAAAATAAAGAAAAAGTATTGATTTTTAATACTTTTTTTAGTATAATTACAATCGGTACATTCAAATCCCCACATAAATTGGACTGTGGGAAAGTCTAATTTAAGTAAAAGGAGAAAAATTATGACAAGTTATATGCAAAAAAAAGAAACTGTAGAACGTAAATGGTATGTAATTGATGCTGAAGGAAAATCTTTAGGTAGAGTAGCTTCTTTAGCAGCAACTTACTTACGTGGAAAAAACAAACCAACTTATACACCACATATTGATTGTGGAGATTATATCATTATTGTTAATGCACAAAAAGTTAACTTAACTGGTAACAAATTAGAAAACAAAATGTATTATAATCACTCAATGTATACAGGTGGTTTAAGAGAAAGAACTGCTAAAACTATGAGAGAACAATACCCAGTTGAAATGATGGAAAGAGCTGTAACAGGAATGTTACCTCATAACAGATTAGGTAGACAAATGGCTAAGAAGTTATTTGTTTATGCAGAAAGTGAACACAAGCACGAGGCTCAAAAGCCAGAAGTACTTGAAGTTAAATAGGAGGGTAAAGTAATGGCAAAAGAAAAGAAGAATGTATATACTGGAACTGGACGTAGAAAGTCAAGTGTAGCAAGAGTTACATTAACTCCAGGAAAAGGAAAAATCACAGTTAATGGTAGAGATGTAAGAGAATACTTCCCTTCAGAAATCTGTGTAATGGATTTAAGTCAACCATTAGTATTAACTAATACAACTGAAATGTTTGATGTTGATGCTAAGGTTAATGGTGGAGGA
The DNA here is from genome assembly GCA_934131175.1 of uncultured Bacilli bacterium. Taxonomy (GTDB): domain Bacteria; phylum Bacillota_I; class Bacilli_A; order RF39; family UBA660; genus UBA3789. The sequence goes on from CAKOZD010000001.1 coordinate 186,807, forward strand.
TTCCAAGGACAAACAGGAGCAATCCGTTTAGGAATTACAAAGGCTTTATTAGATTATGATAAAACTACTCCAGCTGACTCAGAAAATAGTTTTAGAAAAACTCTAAAAGTAGCAGGAATGATTACAAGAGATTCACGTAAGAAAGAACGTAAGAAACCAGGATTAAAGAAAGCACGTCGTGCCCCACAATTCTCAAAACGTTAATATACAGTTCAAGAAGCTTTATGCTTCTTTTTTGTTTACAAAATTATAAAAAAGTAGTATAATATGTTCTCAAATAGAGGGGTATTATGGAAAAATATATAAATGAACAAGAAAATTTAACTGAAACAAATAAAGAATTAATGAAAGAATTATCTAAAAAAAGAATAAAAAAATTAGTTATAAGTAGTGTAGGTAATTCGATAAGTACAGGATTTTCTATATGTAATTCATCAGCACCATTATTAAAAAGAAACAACACATTAAAACAATGTGCAGATGATGAAGGTATAGATTTAGAATTGCATCAATTTTCTAGAGGAGAAAATAATAGTGATGAACACATTTTAAATGCTTTTAATAAAAATAAATTAGAATCTGAATTTAACAAGGAAAATAGAAGAGACTATGAAATGTATTTAAAAAGAAATGATACATTGCTATCACCAACAGAAATTGATTATTACTATCCAGAAACATTAGAAGATGACAAAGGTATGGAAGATGTATTATTTGAAAGTGAACCTGATACAGCAAACTTTGTTATCTATAACGGAGGAACTGGTTCTCTTTTAGACAATGTAACAAGAAGAGGTAAACATTTATTAAATGGTATACCAAAAGATATTGGAAGTATTGAAGCGATATTAAGTAAAATACAATTTAATAATAGAGAAAATTATGGTAAGACACAAGTTTATTTATGTGGAGCACCAAGAATAGCCTTACCATTCTCATCATCTTTAGCAATCAATACAAGATTAAAAAAGATTGCTGATAGATATGCTAATGTAACTTATATTCCAAACTTTCCAAGAAAAATATTTTATCCCAAAAAAGGCTCACCAATTCCAATACCAGATCCACATTATAATGAAAATGAATATCGACATTTATTAAATGAAACAGAAAAAAGAATGATAGAAAACTATATAATAAAAGAATGCATTATAGAAATTGATAGAGTATTTAATAGAACAAGTCAAGAAATTGAAATGAATCATGTGGATTCAAAAAAATATGGAAAAAAATTTATACTAGATGTTTTAGATTATTATAAAGCTATGGTAAAGAAATACGATTGTGATGAGAATAGATTTGTATATGAAGTAAGAGACTACTTACTTGAAAGATATCCATACGACTTTTATTACTTAGATTATAATTCAATTAAGAATGAATCATTAAAACTAACTAGATAGAGAGAAATCTCTATTTTTTTTTGCAAGAAAATATTTTATGCATATAATATACCAGGAGGTTTATATGTTTAACATAGATTATTTAAAACAATTGTTAATTATCTCAATAGCTCTTAGTACAATAACTTGTGCATTTATTCAAAAAACAAAAATATTATTTAAAAGTAGTAAATATATAGAATATTACTCATTCCTTGTTAATATGTTAGTAAGTATAATTTTTTGTATCACATTTACTGATATAAAGTTTCCTAATAGCTTATGGATAGGTCTATTCTCTTTCCTAGGGGCCGATTCACTATATAAATCACTAGAAGGAAAAATATCTTCCCATAAAGATATAATAAATAAAAAAACAATTAGCATACCAGAAGAAAATATAATAAATAAGGAGGATAAAAATGGAAAAACCAATATTCCCAAGTAAATATATGAGAATAACTCAAGGATATAACATTGGAACTCATAAAGATTCATTCGCAATAGATAATGCAGACAAAGATAGTGGAATAAGTAATATATATGCTCCATTTACTGGAATTATAAAGAAAATATATCAAAATGATGCAAATGAAGTATGGTTAGAAAGTACCGATAAGGTAGAATATCCTGATGGAACAATTGATTATATGAATATTATGTTTGCTCATTGTAATGATGTAAGTAATCTTTTTGTTGGAAAAATTATAAAACAAAATGAAGCCTTTTATAAAGAAGGAACAAAAGGTAATGTAACAGGGAATCATTGTCATATAGAATGTGGAAAAGGAAGGTTTACTGGAACAGGATGGCATAAAAATAATGCAGGGTATTGGAGTATCAATAATGGAAAAAAACCAGAAGAATGTTTATGGATAGATGATAGTATTAATATTTTAAATAGTAATAATTATAACTTCAAAAAAATATCCACAAATTCTGTGGATAGCAAAAATGATGATGTTAATAAAAGTAATGATAAAGTACCAGAAAAAGAAGATAATTCCACAACCATTGTGGAAAAAGAAATATTCAATTTCAAAGCACCAAAAACAGATTTATATGGAGTGTATCTAAATAAAGATGAAACATTAATTATAAAATCTATCCAAGAATAAATTCAAGTAACATCATAAAACTAAATCCTATAATTGTCAATAAGGCCATTAGGTCTTTTTTTTTACTTCTTTGACACTCTGGAATAATTTCTAAAACAATAACATAAAGCATTACAGAAGAAGCAATTGCTAAAATAACAGGCAAAATACTTTTAATTTGCAATACTAGTAAATAACCAATAATAGCAGCAATAGGTTCAACAATACCACTAAGTGCTCCGAACAAAAATGATTTATTTTTAGAAAGTCCAGCTTTATTAAGTGGAAAAGCAATTGCTGCACCTTCTGGGAAATTCTGTAAAGCAATACCAATAGTTAAACTAATAGCAGCAACAATACTAGAACCACCAAATGCAACTCCAACAACCATACCTTCTGGAATATTATGAAGCGTTATTGAAAAAAATAATAAAAGACATCTTTTTAAATTACAATCAGTATACCGTTTATCAAACTTTTCAAGTAATTTATTCGAAAAATACATAACTACTCCACCTATAATAAAACTGAAAACAACAATAAACATACTTTTACTAGAATTAATTGCCGGTAAAAGTAAAGAAAAAAAAGCAGCTGAAATCATAATACCAGAGGATATAGAATTTATTCCATCAAGAACACTTTGTTTAATATTTTTACAAAGAAGTACTAAGAAAGCTCCTGCACTAGTAAATATAAAACAAATAATACCAGCAATTAAAACCTGAATTATAGGATTAAAAGAAAAAAAATAATTCATTAAACATATCACCACTATAAAATATGTCTAATAAATTATTATGTTAATCTTCTAAAGAATTAATTGCCCCTATAGATAAACTTCTTTATACCATCATAACTTAACTTTTCAATTAAATTACAAATATAATCTACACTCTTATCAAAATCATTTTTTACCCAATAATTAATAATACCAAGAGCACCATTAAATATAAAAACAGATGCGTATGAAATATCTTCATCATCTAATTTAGGAAAATCACTTTTCCATCTTACGTAGCAATTATTATATGTAATTTCCAAAATCTCATTTAGAAAAGAACCAGTATTATTATTTATACTAAATATAATTTTAGTAAGTTTTTTTTCTTTAACTAATGTTTCTAATAATCCCTTAGTATAAGTAGAAACAGAACTTTTATCTGAATTATTTTTTATTGATTCTTTTAAACTCTCTACAAATTCATCTTGTATTTTATCAAATAAATCAAATACATCTAAATAATATCTATAAAAAGTAGCTCTATTTATATCAGAAATTCTACATATTTCACTAACTGTAATTTTATTTAATTCTTTTTCTTCTAATAAATTTAAAAATGTCTCTTTAATAATCTTTTTAGTATATCTAATTCTTCTATCCATAAGCATCTCCCTAAATTCCAATTTAATATACAATATAAAATATTTTATTAAACATAACTATTTAGAAATGTTTAACTAATACCATTTTATAAAAAATTGTTGATTGAATATATATCAATATAAAATATATAATACATTTGTAAATTATTCAACACATGTTTAATAAAAAATGGAGGATTTATGAATATATTTAAAAAGAAAAAAGAAGTTTATGAGAATGCCTGGGATAAATATTATGAAAAAGATAAGAGAAATATATCTATACCTAATATTTCTATATATGACTATTTTGAAAGAACAACTCTAAATCATGAGTATGAATCAGCAATAAATTATTTTGGAGAAAAAACAAGTTATATAGAACTAATAAGTAAAATCGATTTATGTGCCAAAGCACTTGCAAGTATTGGAATAAGAGAAAATGATGTAGTAACAATATGTTTACCAAATGTGCCAGAAGCAGTTATTACGTTTTATGCTGTAAATAAAATAGGAGCAATTGCTAGTATGTTACATCCACTTTCATCTGAAGAAGAAATAAAAGATTCTCTTATTAAAACAAACTCAGTATGCTTATTTTTACACAATGCATCTTATGAAAAAGTAGAAAATATAATTGACTCAACAAAAGTGTATAAAACAATATTAATATCTCCAAGAGACTCAATGCCATCACTATTAGGATTAGGTTATCTTCTTACAAAAGATTTAAAAGTAAAAATTCCCAAAAATACAGAAAAATTTATGTATTGGTATAATTTCTTAGAAAAAGGTAATTTATACAATAAAGATGTTTTTATAAGAAGAACAAAAGAAAATGATGCAGTTATACTTCATAGTGGAGGTACAACAGGTACACCAAAAAATATAGTTTTAACAAATGGAAATATCAACGCTATCATGGAACAAGCCAAAATAATATTTAATGATATTGGACCAGGAGATAAATTCTTGTCTATCTTACCAATGTTTCATTGCTTTGGACTTGTTGTAAATATATGTTGTCCATTAATGTTTTCAGCAGAAGTAATTCTAATTCCACAGTTTGATGCGAAAAGATTTGATAAATTAATTAGAAAATATCAACCTAATATTTTATTAGGAGTTCCAACTTTATTTGAAGCACTAATAAAAAATCCATACATGAAAGGCTTAGATATGTCTAATATTAAATATGTAGTAAGTGGAGGAGATACTTTAAGCATAGAAAAAAATGAAAAAGTAAATAAATTTTTAAAAGAGCATAATAGTAAAGCACATATTATACAAGGCTATGGTATGACAGAAACAACAGGTCCAGCAACTTTTGGTGCTAAGGGTTCCGATAAGCTTGGATCAGTTGGAATACCTCTTCCTGGAAATAAAGTAAAAATAATTAATAGAGATACAATGGAAGAAGTAAATACAAAAGAAATTGGTGAAATATGTATATCAGGACCAACTGTAATGTCAAGATATCTTAATAATAAAGAAGAGACTGCTGCTATCATAAAAAAACATCCAGATAATATAGAGTGGGTTCATACAGGGGACTTAGGATATATAGATGAAGATGGAGTATTATTTTATATTCAAAGATTAAAAAGAATGATTATTTCATCAGGATATAACGTTTATCCTTCATATATTGAAGAAATTCTACAAAAAAACGAACTTATTGAAGAAGCCGGTGTTATAGGAATACCACATCCATATAAAATACAAGTACCAAAAGCATATATTGTACTAAAGAAAAATATAACTGATGAAATAGAAGCAATTAATAAAATAAAAAAATATTGTGAAAAAAATTTATCTAAGTATATGATTCCAAAATATTTCATAATAAGAAAAGAATTACCAAAGACCCTCATTGGAAAAATTAATTATAAAGAGCTAGAGAAGGAACAATAAATATTGTTCTTTTATATTGTAAAAAAAATTAAAAAAAGATATAATAAAATATATAATTAGAATAATACGGGGTGATTTCTAGTGATAGTTAGGCTAATCAAAAAAAATAAGATTTACAACTTTGTTCTACCAACTAAAATATCTGGAAACTACTGGATTACTGATAATGACTATTTAGGAAATACAAGAAACTTAATAAATGTTGAAGAAGAAAATGGTAAATGGAAAATAAAAAGTGACTTTGAGACAAAGATTATGTCTGGAGAAACTGAAATTGAATCAGCATTTTTAAAAGAATATACATTATATTTTTTAAAGGTAAATACAGATAATGAATTTGTAATATTATATTGTTCACCTACTCTTGATAAACAGAGTTTTAGATTAAGACTACTTTCACAAAGAGAAATATTAATAGGAACTGATAATAGAGCACAAATTTGTTATAATTATCCATTAGTATCAAGACAACATGCAAGATTAATTTATAATAATGGAACATGGGTAGTACAAGATTTAAATAGTAAATATGGAACATACGTTAATAATCAAGCAGTTACTACAAGACCTCTAGAATATGGAGATATTGTTTTTATCATGGGATTAAAAATAATTGTTATGAATAATTCATTGATTGTTAATAATGTTGAAGGATTCTTAAGAATAGATAGTGGAAGTTTTGAAACAATAGGACCAATAGTACAAAAACAAGTTGAGTTTGATAATCCAGATGAAGAGCAAATAGAGTTTTATAAAGAAGATGACTATTTTTATAGAGCACCTCGTTTTAAAACAGGAATAGAGCCAGTAAATATAGCAATTGACCCACCTCCAGGACAATCTGAAGAGGATAAAACACCAGCAATATTTACAATAGGACCAATGCTTACTATGGCAATGATGTCTATGTCTATGGGATATAATTCTGTAATGGGAGTTATAAATGGAACAGCAGATTGGGCCTCATCACTTCCATCAATAGTAATGGCTGGTGCTATGATGTCAACAATGTTATTATGGCCAACACTTCAAAGAAGATATCAAAAGAAACAACGTAAAAAAGAAGAAAAAGAAAGAAAAACTAAATATACAGAATATCTTGAAAGTAAAAAAGAAAAAATTCAGTCTGAAATGAAAATTCAAAGACAAATATTAATAGATAATTATCTTCCACTAAATGAAACAAAAGAAATTATTTACCAGAAAAAGAGAAATTTATGGGAAAGAGAAATTGAACAACCAGACTTTATGGATTTAAGACTGGGTGTTGGTACTACTGAGTTAATTGGACAAATAGGTGTACCAGAAGAACATTTCTCATTAAAAGATGATGACTTATTAAAAGAAGTTTATAAAGTAGGAAGTACATCACGTACTCTTGAAAATGTTCCAGTATCATTAAACTTTGTTCAAAAAAATATGATAGCAATCATTGGAACAGGTACAAATAAAAAACAATTTGTTGATGGTTTAATATTACAAATGCTTGCATATCACAGTTATGAAGATTTAAAAATTGTACTTTTAACAAACGAACAAAATGAATCTAACTGGGATTATTTAAAAGTAGCTCCTCATTGTTGGAATAATAGTAAAACATTTAGATATTTCGCAACAAACTTAGATGAAGCAAAAGAAATATCTCTTGAACTAGAAAAAGCAATGCAAGCAAGAAAATTTAAAGATAATAATGGTAAAATGGAATTAAGTGGAGCAGATTACCACAAATATAAACCATATTATATGATAATAACTGATGATTATAAATTAATAAGAGACACAGACATTATAAAAGATGTATCAGAAATGCCAATTAATTATGGATTTAGTTTAGTAGTTATTAGTCCAAGACTTATTAATATACCAAATGAGTGTAAAACTTTCATCAGTATTGGTGATAAAAAGTCAGGTGTATTTGAGAATGAACTTGTTTCTAACAAACAAAAAGAATTTGAAGCAGATTTTGACCCAACACTTAATATGTATGAATGTTGTAAAATAATAGCAAATATTCCAATTGATATTGCAAGAGAAAGTAGAAGTCTACCACAAAGTGTATCATTCCTTGAAATGTATAATGTTGGTATGGTAGAGCAATTGAATGTACTTAACAGATGGAAAATGAATGATCCAACTAAGTCATTGCAAACACCAATTGGACTAGATAAGTCAAGAGAGTTATTCAAACTAGACTTACATGAAAAAGCACATGGTCCACATGGTTTAATTGCTGGAATGACTGGTTCAGGTAAATCAGAATTCATTATTAGTTATATATTATCAATGGCACTAAACTACCACCCTTACGAAGTATCATTTGTGCTTATCGATTATAAAGGTGGAGGTTTAACTGGAGCATTCGAAAATAAAGAAACAGGTATGAAACTACCACATTTAGCAGGTACTATCACAAACCTTGATACAGTTGAAATGAATAGATCCCTAGCCTCTGTACAAAGTGAGTTAAGAAAACGTCAAAGAATGTTTAATGAAGCAAGAGATAAGTTAGACGAATCAACTATCGATATTTATAAATATCAAAGTCTATATCGTAGAGGTTTAGTAGAAAAACCTATTTCACATTTATTTATAATTTCAGATGAGTTTGCTGAATTGAAACAACAAAGACCTGAGTTCATGGAACAATTAATTTCAACAGCTCGTATTGGACGTTCTTTAGGAGTCCACTTAATACTAGCAACACAGAAACCAAGTGGTGTTGTTAATGACCAAATCTGGTCAAACTCAAAATTTAGAATATGTCTAAGAGTTCAAGACAAGTCAGACTCAATGGATATGATTAAATGTCCAGATGCAGCAGAATTGAAAACTACAGGTAGGTTCTATTTACAAGTAGGTTATAATGAATTATTTGCAATGGGTCAAGCTGCTTGGGCAGGAGCTCAATATTATCCAACTGAAAAAAGAAAGAAAAAAGTAGATCAAACTATAAAGATAGTTGATAATGTTGGTACAGTAATAAAGTCTCTTGATACTAAACAAAATGAAGTTGTAGTAGCAAGTAAAGGTGAAGAAATAACAAGTATTATTAAATATATAGTTGACCAAGCAAAAAGTGAAAATATAGCAATAGATCAACTATGGCTTGATAGAATTCCAAATGTTATTTATACAGATGACATCAAAGCAAAATATCACTATCAAGCTCAAAAGAACGTTATTAATCCAATTATTGGAGAATATGATGACCCAGATAACCAAGCTCAAAATGTTTTAACTCTACCTTTATCACAAGAAGGTAATACAATTGTCTTCGGTTCAGCAGGTAGTGGTAAAGAATTAATGCTTGCAGGAATCGTATATCAAACAATTACTTCACATGATTCAAAAGAAGTAAACTTCTATATTTTAGACTTTGGAGCAGAAACATTAAGAATGTTTAATAATGCCCCTCATGTTGGTGAAGTAATACTATCAACTGATGCAGAAAAAATTGCTAACTTATTTAAAATGGTTAATCAAATTATTGATGAAAGAAAGAAAATATTTGTAGATTATAATGGTTCTTATGATTTCTACATTAATCATGGAGGAAAACAAATTCCAATGATAGTAATAATGATCAATAATGTAGAAGCATTCTTAGAAACATATAATGAATACGAAGAGTTAATAGGTCAAATGACAAGAGACTGTCTAAAATATGGTGTTGTATTTATATTTAGTACAAATGGTCCAAATACAGTTAGATACCGTCTAAGACAAAACTTTAAACAAAATGTTGTATTACAATTTAATGACCCAATGGATTATTCATCAGTAATACCAGGAGTTAGAAAGAAAGAGCCATCTAAAGCATATGGTCGTGGATTAATTTTATTAGATTCAATATTTGAATTCCAAACAGCTTATGCTTATAGAGAAGAAAAAATGACTGACTATATAAAAATTGTTTGTGATAAATTAAATGAAATATGTGATTATAAAGCACAAAGAATTCCAATTTTACCAGATACAGTTACAGAAGGTATAGTAGGTCAATATTTAGGAAACTTAAGAACATTACCAGTAGGAGTAGAAAAAGAATCACTAGATATTGCTACAATAGATTTAAACAGCAAATTTATGTACAATATAACAGGAGAAGATATAACAGCAGAACCAAGATTCTTAAAAGGATTTATCAAAAATATTTTACATACTCCAAATACAAAATGTATTATATTTGATACAAATAGTGTAATAAATGAAGTTACATATGAAAATGCATTCTATAGTAAAGATACTTGCTACACAGCAATAGATCAATTAACTGATGCATGTAACAATAATGATCCTAATACAACAACAATCGCAGTATTAATTAATATAAATGCAATGTTAAATAAACTAAGTGCTATTGAAAAAGGAAAGTTTACTTCGTTAATTACTGAATGTAAAGAAAAGAATAATATTAAGTTTATAATTGTTGATAATATTGATGTAATTAAGAGTATTAACTTTGAAGCTTGGTATAAAGGTAATGTTGACCTAGCAGAAGGTATTTGGTTAGGAAATGGTATTGGAAACCAATTTACATTAAAAGTAACAACAAATTCAAGAATACTTCGTGCAGAAGTAGAAGCAGGATTTGGTTATGTTATTAGAAAAGGTAAAGCAGTATTAATGAAATTAATGTCTGATGAATAGGAGGTTTATATGAATAATAAAATTTTAATTGAATTAGAAATTCCTCTTATTGAGAAAAGGTATGATTTATTTATACCTATAAATAAAAAGATTGGAACAGTAAAAAACTTAATTGAAAATGCTCTAGTAGAGTTAACAGATAATGCTTATGTTCCAAAAGATGATAGTAATTTCTATAGTAAAGAAACTGGTGAAATATTCGATGTCAATAAAACTGTAAGAGATACTAATTTAAGAAATGGTTCTAGAATTATATTAATTTAGGAGGTACATATGTCAGATTATAATCAATACATAACAGCAGTTAATAAGATATTTGATTATCTTGAAAAAATGAAAGCAGGTTGGAATAGTCTAGATAATATTAATTATATTGAGAGTATTGAAGAATATAAACAGATTGTTGTTAATAATGTTGACCAATTTAAAAAACAAGCATCTGCACCACCTGCTAATAATGAAACCCAAGAAAGTTTGGAGGCTTTAGGCGATGATTGATAAATTAACATATGATCAAATACTAGCAATTTCTAAAGAACTATCAGTTCAAGCAGATATTATTGATAAATTAGTACAAAATAGAAATATTCAAGACTTAAAAGACTTTGCCGCAACAGTAGAAGGATATTCAAAATTTTTAGAAACAACAGTTTTAATGAATAAAGATGCTGATAAAGCCTTAGAAGATTTAAAAAGAATGAAAAAATAAAGGAACAATTAATTCCTTTATTTTTTTAAAATTCAAAATATTTCATTTCTTTATCTATAGAACAATCAAGTCCAGTAACATAACTATTATTATGAAAAACTGATTCTAAATCAATATCTTTATTATTTAAATAATCAAAAGAAGCACATACTAACACTTTAGCTAATTTAATAGATTTTAAATATAAATCTACAAAAGACTCTGTACTAGTTAAATCATACTTAACAGGATTTCTCCACATACTGTGATTATTATTTAAAAAATTATGTCTATCTTTTAAAGGATAATGATAACTTACTGCTTCAAATCTAAAAGTACCAGCAGTAGTAAAAGTATCAATTAACTTATAAAAATTCTTTTTTATACCATACTTATCACATCTAAGTAACTTAATTGCAGTCTTCATTTGAACTAAGGACTTATAATAAATTTTACTCATATCTTTCATTTTAAAAGTATTAAAGAAAGTATAATCAATAGTCTTATTTAAACTATCAGAAAACTTTTCAGTATCAAAACAAAAACTACAAATATCATACTTATATGGATTAGATTTAAATCTTCTTCTAATCATATCATTATCAATAAACGTCTCCATAAAAGCATGAATATTATTATATTTATAAGTTTCTTTTTTACCCTTTATAAAATTACCAGTTTTATAAAATATATATGGATGAATTGTTGAATCTAAAATATAATGACATATAAATCCAACTAAAAAAGATAAAGTATCAGAATCATTAATAGAATTATCTTTAATATATCTTGTTAGATTTAAAAAGAATTCTTGTGTCTGATTTCTATGAAAAAAACTTTGAAACTTTCTAATATCTTTTCCAGGACTTAAAGATAATAAATTATAAAACATTAAACTATCTGTACTTTGTCCAAACATTTTTAATCTACTTATACTTAAAGAATTTTTAATATCATCGGGTAAAATATCATAAACGTCTTTAGCAAAACACGCATGTGTCATTGTAGCTGGCATAAAATCTCCCCCATACCGATTTATTTATTTAATTATAACATATAATTTAACTAAAATTTCATACTTTTATTTTAATAATATGTTATAATCTATAATAGGGTGAGACTATGATAGAAAAACAATTTAAAAATCTAGATGAACAAATAGAAATATTTAAACATAAAGGTATGATTATAAATGATGAAAGATATGCTAAAATTGTTCTTTTAAGAGAAAATTATTTCTTTTTAAATGGATATAGACACTTATTCTTAGTATCAGAAACAGATAGAGTTTTTAAACCAGGAACAACATTTGAAGAAATGTATAGCTTATTTTTATTTGATAGATCATTTAGAAATACATTATTTAAATATCTACTTGTAATAGAAAATAATTTAAAATCAATTACTTCTTATCAATTATCTAAAAAATATGGTTATAGAGAAAGAGATTACTTAAAACCAAAAAACTTTACTAGTGCTCCAGAAAAGCAAGCTCAAGTAAATGATTTATTAAGAAAAATGAAAAGACAAATAAGAGTAAATGGTTCACAACATAGTGCAACTCTTCACTACGTATCTAATTATGGATACATTCCTCTTTGGATATTAGTAAAAGTACTATCATTTGGTATTGTAAGTGAAATGTTCTCTATCTTAAAGCCTGAGGATCAAGTAGAAATTGCTAAAGTATATGATATAGATGCAAATGAATTAATTGTTTATTTACCAATTCTTGCAAACTATAGAAATCTATGTGCTCATGAAGATATTTTATATGAAAACAGAACTCAAAAAGCAATTAATGATACAGTTTACCATCAATTATTAAAGATTCCAAAAGAGGACAATGAATATATTCAAGGAAAAAATGATTTATTTACTTTAATAATTATTATGAAACAACTTCTTCAAAAAGAAGAATTTACTAATATGACTTATGAATTAGATAGAGTAATAGAAACACTTAATTTTAATTTACATACAATTACAATAAATGATGTTTTAGATAGAATGGGATTCCCAATAAACTGGAAAGATATTGCTAGTATTGAAAGGAGTAGAGATGAAGTTGAAGAATAAGATTCAAAAAAAAGATATAAAAGAACTTATTCTACTTATCTCTTCTTTTATTTTAGGAAGTATTTTTACTATAATTTTACTTGTATTTAGTCCACTAAATTTAATGTTAAATTCAAATAATGGTATTACTATTACAAAAGATAAAACAAAAATATATGAAAAGAGTTCTTTATCATCTGCGATTTCTAAAGTAGAAGATGCAGTTATTACAATAATGAATGATGGCGATGCGCTAGGGTCAGGATTTATATATAAAGTAGATAATAAATATGCATATATTTTAACAAATGAACATGTAATAACTGGAAAAGATAAGGTAAAAATATCTCTTTCTAATGATATAGAAAAAGAATCAACTGTCCTAGGCAGTGATAGTTATTTAGATATAGCGGTACTAAGAACTACAAAGAGTGATATAAAAAAAGTAGCAACATTAGCATCAAGTGATAAAACAAATATAGGCGATGTTGTGTTTACGATAGGAACACCAGTAGATAAAGAATATAAAAACACAGTGACTTCAGGTATCTTATCAGGTAAAGATAGAGGAGTAAAAACAAAAATATCTAACTATAGTAATAAAGATATTGTAATGAATGTTTTACAAATAGATGCATCAATTAATTCAGGAAACAGTGGAGGACCACTTTTAAATGCTAATGGTGAAGTAATTGGAATATGTACTCTAAAAATAACAGAAGATAATGTAGAAGGACTAGGTTTTGCAATACCAATTGAAACAGCAAAGAATCATTTAAAAGAATTAGAAAATAAAAAAGATATTAAACATCCAACACTAAATATAGAAACAGAAGATGTAGAAGACAAATATGAATATAAAAATAATAATAAAACATTAGATTATGGAGTAATAATAAAAAAAATAAATAAAAATAGTATTTTAGAAAGAACAAATATAAAAGAAAATGATGTTATTACAAAAATAAATAATAAAAAAATAAGAAATTACTTATATTTAAATAGTGAATTATATAAGTATAATATTGGAACTACTATAGATTTAACATATATACATAATGGTAGTGAAAATAAAATTAAAGTAACTTTAACAAGTTCTGAGTAATCAGGACTTTTCTTTTGTAAATAAAATATGTAAAGATAAAATAATAAATATGTTTTACTTAAAAACTTAAAGACAAAATATGTAAAATATGATATAATATAGAACATTGAAAAGGGGAGTGATAATATGTTAAAAATATTTAAAACAAGTGCAATAGAAAAGAAAATAAAAAAAGTAAAAAGAATAACAGTAGATACATGGTTAGAATTAACCTCCCCAACTAATGACGAAATAGATAAAGTTGTTGAAAAGACATTAGTAGATAAAGATTTAATTTTAAAAATGCTTGATGATGAAGAACGTCCTCGTGTAGAACAAAGTGGTAATGCTACTCTCATAGTTATTGATACTCCATATCTTGAAAAAGATGAGAATGGTAGCAATTATAAGACTTATCCATTAGGAATAATTATTACAGATAATAATTACGTAATAACTGTCTCATCAAAAAGAATAGAATTATTAAATGATTTTAAAAAGAATAAAGTTAAAGATTTTAGAACAGCTAAAAAGACAAGATTTTTAATACAAATTCTACTTAGAACTTCAAATTATTATTTAAGAGCATTAAAACAAGTGTATAGTGATATGGAAGAAGCAGAACAAGTATTAAAAAAATCAACTGAAAATAAGGATTTAATAAATTTACTTGAAGTAGAAAAGACATTAGTTTATTTTATTACTTCATTAAAAGCCAATGATTTAGTATTAGAAAAATTATCTAAAGGAACAATTTTACCTTTATATGAAGGAGATTTAGATTTATTAGAAGATGCTATTATTGAAAATAAACAAGCAATTGAGATGAGTACTATATATAGAGATATCTTATCATCTATAACAGATACATATGCAACTATAGTATCAAATAATCTAAACTATATAATGAAATTCTTAGCAGGAGCAACAATAGTTTTATCTATTCCTACAATGATTTCTTCATTTCTAGGTATGAATGTACCATTAGGTTCAATAATGACTTATAATCAAGCTTTTATATTAATAATAGCTTTATCTGCAGCACTATCAATAGTAGTCGCAATCATATTAAAGAAAAAGAATATGCTATAAATGGAGAATTATTATGGAAACTATTTCTAAAAGAGAAAGAAATATTAATAATTATTTAAAAGAATTAGAAGCAAACTCTAAGTATATAGATTATGTTAATTCATTTGGAGAGAAAAATAATCTTTCAATTGACGATTTAAATTATTTAAAAGTTGGATATGCAAGTTTTCTACTTTTTCTGTGGAAAGATGACTTTATTAAGAAAGATAATAATAAGAATTTATCAACGACTTTAATAGAAGAAAATTTAGAAAAAGCAACCAGTATAATTTCAACAAAGTCTAATAATAAATGGAAAATAGATAACATTGAATTTTCAAGTTATTTAGAAGTACTTGATAAAGTAAGAAATAAATTAGCTCATGGTGACTATGAAATAATAGATGGATACACATATTTAGAAATAGATGGACAAAAAGGAAAAATAGAAATAGATAAACTTGCAGGTTTAGTAAGTACAATTGCTTGCTCTTGGGATGATATTAGAAAATATGGTGAAAGAATAACAGGAATAATTAAAGATACAAAAGTATCAAAGAAAAAACAAATTAGATCAGAAAAGGATTTAGACGAAGTACTAAATAATATTTACTACATAAAAATAGTTGATAAACCAAGAGTGTTAAGAGTAAGAAACAATGATTATGTAAAAATGATGTATTTTCTAAAAGATGCAGTAAAAAAAAGAATAATTAATAATATGAATGTTGAAAAAATTGTGGATAATCCTAATAATAAACTCTTGCTAGAAAATGCCGGAGTAGATGTTACTATAACTGAGATTCCAGCAAGAAAATTAGAGTCAACAAAAAAAGTTAGAGCAATGTTTTTATCAAAACTAGATTTAATTAAGAATATGAGTCCAGAAATTCAACATATTTATTTAGATTATTGGTTTCATGAAGCAGAAACTAAAAAGATGAGAAAAGGAAGTATTAGTTTTGGTTTAACTGCAAATACAGTGTTTTTTAAAGAACTAGAAAAGGACAACACTAAAGATGTTCAAAATATAGTAGAAAATAGTGAATATGGAATATTACTTGCTACTTTAAATGAAAAGACTATACTATCAGCCTATTTAACAAGTTTTTACTTTATATATATTTATTCTTTAGATAATATATTAAATATAAAAGATAAAGAAGATATAAGAGATATAGTTACTAATAAAACATTTGATTTTTCAAAGCTTAATTTAGATAGTATAGGTAATTATATAAATAATGAAGAAAAAGAATATCCTGAATTTACAGAACAAATAAATAAAATATTAAAAGATATTGAAATATTAGAAAACAAAGTAATAAAGTTAGAAAGTAATATAAAAGAAATTGAAAAAGTTTTAGAAAAAGATAAAAGTAAACAGGAAAAATATAATGAATTAAAAAAAGTACAGGATGAAGTACTTGAAAAAATAGAATTATTAAAAGGACAATATAATAAAGCTAATCTATTTATGCAAAATAACTATGAAAAATATAAGAAAAATAGATCAATAATAGAACATATAAGAAATAGTATTGCTCATGGCAGTATAGAACTAAATATATTTAATGGAGATTGTACTGTAGATGATGCAACTATTACATTTAAAGATATTCATCAAGGAATTAATACATTTGAATTACAAATACTTGCCAAAGATTTTAACAAATTAAATAGTTATGAAAATATTAATAAAATAATTTCATTCATAGAACATAGAGAAGAAGACAAAAAAAAACAAAGGAAATTAACTTAACCTTTGTTTTTTGTTATAAATTATAACTATTGTTGAAAAACCAATTACTATTAGCAAACCACCAATTATATAAACAGACTTAGAACTAAACATTCCAGTATCAGGAGGAGTAATAGTTGTATCATTTTCCATTGTAACACTAACAATCTTTTTACCATCAACTGTAAAATTAATACATTCAGTTTTTAAAGTATATCCTTTAGGAGCAATAGTTTCACATAACTTATATTTTCCATTTTCTAAATATATAGCATGAGGAGTATTTGTAGATACCCAACTATATTTTTTAGAACTATCATCTACATTTGTAATTTCAAGTGTTGCTCCCGGTAACTCTTTAGAATTAGCAGCATCTATTTTACTAACCTTAACAAAGTTTCTTAAACTGAAATCAGCTTCAATTACTTCTGTTGGAACATAACCAAGCATAACATTAGAATATCTTGTTTTTTTATCTTTTAATAAACCATTAGATGAATTAGTAACTCTATAATCATATCCACTATTAGTAATATAATGTCCATACACTTTAATAGTAATTGTAGTTAAATCCATAGACTCAATATCTTCTTTTAAAGGAACTGCAACTTTAAATGAGCCTGTCATTACATCCGTATTTGTAAGTTTATTATTATTTGTATCAACAAAATATGCTCCATAATTATTAGGGTCACTTATTTCAAGTGAATAATATAAATAATTTGAATTATTAGTTTTACTTTGAGGAGTAAGAGCCTCTGTCATCATCAATGTAAAATTATCATTAAATATATAATTACTAGAACCATCTTTAGTTACATCAATACTTGATGATTCTCCACCAGTATACTTTTCTGCATTATCTACTAATTTAATTATGTAATTTAAGTAATTATAATTTGTATAATTTGCACATGTTGTAATATATGACCTTATATTTTGACTTGTAATAACATTGTTACTTGTATCATAGAAAGTACATGCATTATCTTTACAGTATGTAGTTGTAAATTTTGAATTATTTTCATATATGTATAACCATAAAGCAACTTGTGTAATATATTGTTTAATACTATTATCAGATACATTACCATAAGTGTTAGTAGTAAAAATAGTATTTGTTGTATTTGTATTATTGTATCCATGAGTAATAATGTATTTTAAACCATTATCAATAATAGTAGTTGGATTATCTGTTGTAAGTTCAAATGATTCAGTACTATTTGCTGGAGTTTCCAAATTCTTCATTAAAATATATAAAAGAGTTTTATTATCAGCAGTCATTAAGTTTTTTGGAACATTGAAGTTATTTAAATAAGTTGTATTGCCGTTGTTAGCAGATACTGCATCTTTTATATAATTTGAAGTTGATGTAGTTGTATAGTTAGTTTTAAACGTTGATGAAGGAAGACCACTTTTATTAATTCCAGTATCAATCGCATAACTAACACTAAAATTCTTTATAAATGTAAACATACCAATAAATAAAGCAAAGGTAAATAAAGAAATAGTAAATCCTTGAATATTTCTCTTTCTATTATTCATATAAACACCTCTCATAAATTTAAATATCTTTAGATTATTCTATCTTACTTTAAATAGATTATACCATATTTTTTATAATTTAATAAAAACTTCCAAAAATTATAATAAAAAAGATTAATTTATTATTTTTGTTTCAAAATTAGACAATTAACATAGAATACTTTAGGTGATATATATGAATAGTAAAACACTTGTTATTGTTGATGCTGGACATGGTGGTATTGATAGTGGAGCAGTTGGAAATGGTCTTCAGGAGAAAGATTTAACATTAACTGCTGCTACTTATATATTTAATAGATTAGAGGATTTAGGTATAAGAGCAGTAATGACAAGGACTGATGATGAATATTTACCAAAATCAGATAGGGTAAAAAGAATAATGAGTTTATACAATAATGATCCAAATACGTTGATTGTGAGTAATCACATAAATGCGGGAGGTGGTGAGTTTACTTACCATTACATAATTTGATTGGGTATTAAGACGACCATATTTAGATGATTGAGTTAGATAGTATAAATTTATCTAGAAAGATAGTAAATAGCATAATAATAGTGTTTATTTAAGGAATAAATGCTATTTTTTCCTTTTCTAGTATAAAAAATATTAAATTATATTTAAAATACTGAAAAAAATATATAAATATGGTAAAATAAATCTATAAAGATAAGCAGTATTTAATCTTTTTAAGATTGATACTGCTTATTTTTTTTGAAGTGAGGTGTAATGAATGGATAAAGAGGAAATTCAATTTAGCATTTATAAAATTTCTAAACAGCAGATATTAGATAATTTAGATAATGTTGATGAAACAAATAGCACAGAAGAATTATTGGAAAAATTATTATTTTATTTAGAATGTTATATAAATAAAAGTGGTGGGAGAGATCATGTTAAGAAAAACGAGAAAAATGGATATTATATATTTTTTATAAAAAGTAGAAGAGAGCCAATTTGGAAGTCATTGATATTAAATTTGATGGAAATGACCGAAGAAAATGAAACAATATTTAAAATATTTAATGACAGTTCTTCATATATAATTTTTAAAATAGTTGCTGATGAAATATATGTTATGACAGGTGGACATGGAAGTAATTATATATCTAAATTTATTGAAAAAAATTTTGGATTATATTTATTACCTAAATTAATACAAAGAAATAACCCAGTTTTAAAAAGAATTGTAGAAAATAATACTAGTGGGAATAATTTAACAACTAGAAGAGTTACAAAAAATATGAGTAGTTTAGTTGCTGAAAGTAATATTGGTAGCATATATAAGGAACTTTCAATACAAATATCTAATGAACTTGCTCCTAAATTGGGTATTCCATTAGAAGAAAGCAAAAAATTAATAGGTGTATCAAGTGGAGATTCCTTTGTTATAAGAAAAAGCATATCTATTAAAATACTTGAAAATGTATTAAATACTTTGTCTGAACTTTCAAAAAAAGAAGATAACTTTATTCTAAATTACTTTGTACCTGCTGAGAAAAAAAGAAAGAAAAAATCAGATTTGAACAATTTGTTATATGATTGTATTTTGAATAATAATATAGAATCATTTGAAGTTATAGCTGATGATATTGAAACGTTTTACTTTTCGTCAGATAAATTTATCATAAAAAATAATGATAGTATAATAATGGAAAAAGAAGAACCAATTAGTTTTGATGATTTAATTAGTTTAATGGTAGAACAATGTAAGAAAAAAATGAGTATCAATTTTATAAAGAATTTTTTAAATTCCACGTATTTATCAACTCTAGATGATAATGGACACACAATTATTCCACAAACAAAGATTATTACATTAATACGTGGTTGTTTAGAAATTGAAAGTGATAGCTATTATTTATTAAATGGTGAATGGTATGTTTTTGAGGATTCTTATTTTGATATGTTAAATCAACAATATAAAGACATTTGCAATATAATTTTAAGCAAAGATGATAGCATTATAAAAACGTTTAATTTGAAAAAGAATGAAAAATGTGAAGATGATTACAATGAAACCTTTAAAAAATCTGATGATGTTATTTTTGCTCATAAAAAAAATTTTAAAAATGTTGAAATAGCAGACTTGATTTTTTGGGATGATGATTCGATTTATTTAATGTGTAATAAAAGTGAATTTAATGGACCAGGAATGCGTGATTTAGAAAATCAAGTATTTACTTCATCCTCAATAATAAGTAGAGCTAGGGATAATGAAACTAATATTTTAGAACAATATTATGATAAATTAAATGAAGAAGATAAAAAAATTATTTCTAAAAATGAGTTTAAAGATATGTTTAAAAATAAAAAAATAATA
Source organism: uncultured Bacilli bacterium (assembly GCA_934131175.1). Taxonomy (GTDB): domain Bacteria; phylum Bacillota_I; class Bacilli_A; order RF39; family UBA660; genus UBA3789. The sequence continues at coordinate 207,723 of CAKOZD010000001.1, forward strand.
TATGTTTTAGGCTTTAATGAAAATTTAAAAATAGATACTAGATCAGTTTATTGTCAATATTTGTTAAAAGAAATTTATCAAAACTTGCTATATAATAGTATGGAATTAATGTATATTAATTATAAACTTTAAATTTATTAAAAATACGAAAAAATGCAAATAGAATAGTTTCTATTTGTTTTTTTGTATATTTAGAATAGACTGAATATTTAAAAGTGATGTTAAAGAATTATAATTTGATATATGTAATAGTACTTTTTGTTATTATATACTTCATTGCCTTAATTAACTGAAACGTTAAAAATGAAAATGATTAAAAAATGTAGTATATAATGTAGTATATAAAGATTAAAAAATATATTAAGATATGCTATAATTGTAAGTGAATAGGAGGTATAAATTATGAGTGAAAGAGAGTTGGATTCGAGTGTTAATGAATATGAAGAAAAATATAAATCTAATAATTATGTAAAACAATTGCAATGGGATATGGCTATTGGACTTCAAGAAGTAGATAATTTAAAACCTTCTAAATATTTAGAAAAATTATTAGAAGAAGAAATAGAAGGGACTTTAACAATAGAAGAAGTAGAAAAAAAATTAAAAGAATATTACATTGAAAAAGAAAATAAAAATGAGATAAATCATAGTGAATTAGAATGTGATTTTGTATCTGCTAGAATAGTTGAATTATTAAATAAAGATAATTTTAATTTATCAGTTGATTATTTGAAATATGTTCATAAATTTTTATTTCAAGATGTTTATGAATTCGCTGGTGAATTTAGAAAAATAGATTTTTCTAAACACGAAAAAATACTTAATAATGATTCAGTAGCATATGGAGATTGTACTACTTTAAATCAATCACTTGAATATGATATATCAAAAGAATTAGAAAAAAACTATAAGGAAATGAGTATAGTAGAAGTTATTAATAACATAACTAAATTTTCTTCTAGTATATGGCAAGTACATCCTTTTAGAGAAGGAAATACTAGAACAACGGCATTATTTATTGAAAAGTATTTAGTTAGTTTAGGTTATAACGTAGATAATAGTTTATTTAAAGATAAATCAGTTTATTTTAGAAATGCACTAGTTAGAAGTAATTATTTTAATAATTATTTAAATATAAAAGAAGATAATAGTTATTTAATTAAATTTTATGAAAATCTATTATTAGGTAAAAATAATAATTTACATTCAAAAGATTTAATTGTAGAAGAATTGTTTGATAAAAAGTAATTAATCTATTTAGATATATTAGTTATGCGAGGAAAAAGTATAATTAACTTTTGCAAGGACACTGTCAATTTTGATGGAGCCCTATTTTTCTTTTTCTGAGAAAATAGAATCTGTTAGAAAATATAAGTATGGTATAATAATATATAGAAAAGGAGATGAATTCCTATGAAATGTACTTTAATGAATAAAAATAAAGAAGTAATGCTAACAGAATATGATTCTGCAACAGGAGTATTTACTAAGATTTATGATGTTTATAATATTGATTATGCTCCGTATATTTTAAAAAGTTTTTATAAAAATGAAGATGTTAATGATACTTCTTTAAGAACTAATTTAAGTGAATGGTTTAAGGGAAGAGGAATACCATCTTGGAGAGATAAGTTAGACTTATTACTACATAGACTTAATATTAATGCCCCATGTGAATTATTAGATAAAGCCTTTGGATTATCTTTATCAGATCAGTATTGGCTAAAACCAGTAGATTCTAATATTAAATATGAAGATATTAATTTCTTTGATAATGACTTTGATTACGCTGAATTTATGGAAGCATCACTTTCTAAAAACAGTAAGATGATTCATAATGCTACATCTTTGAAAACGCCTAATAATACTACAGATGGTATGTTAAAAAAAGCTTGGATTATTGAAAATGGTACAAGATATTTATTAAAAGGTGGATATAAGAATGAAACATTACAACCGTTTAATGAAGTATTAGCAAGTGAAATATGTAAAAGACTAGGCTTTGATCATGTAGAATACACACTAGATACTTATAAAGATATGGTTGTATCAAAATGTCCTTGTTTCATAACAAAAGATACAGAACTAATTACTTGTAATCAAATAAGAAATGATATGAAAAAACATAATAGTATAGAAGATTATGAAGAATATATTAAAAAACTAGAATCAGAAGAAATAAAAGATGCAAGAGAAAAAATAGAAAATATGTATATTTTAGATTTTCTAATTATGAATGAAGATAGACATCTTAATAACTTTGGAATAATAAGAGATGTTAATACTTTAAAATGGTTAGATGTAGCACCAATATTTGATAATGGTCAAAGTTTAAATATTGAATACTATGATGAAGAAGAAATGCATATTATTGGTGATGGTAAATTATTTTATGAAGTTAAACCATTTGATGAAATAATTAAAGTAGTAAAAGATATAAAAAGAATTGATATAAGTAAACTAGAAGATATTCCTGAATGGTTTGATAATTTATTACATGAGTATCAAGATATAACAGGATACTCAGATAATAGAATTAATAAACTATGTATTTTATTAAATAGACAGATAAATAAATTGAAGAAATTAATAGAAAAATGATTAGAAGTTAATATTAATTTCTTCTTTTTTGGTGGACATAAGCCAAAAAATGACAATTTTCGTGATATAATTGAAATATATGTTGATTGGTAGGTGTAATGATGGGAGTATATGAGAGTGAAGCAAGACTAGAAGATCGTATGATAGATCAACTTGTAAAGCAAGGTTATTCTAAGGTAGTAATAAATGATGTTAATGAATTAGAACAAAATTTTAGAGAACAAGTCAATATTCATAACAAAATAGAACTTAAAGGTAAAATTTTAAGTGATAAAGAATTTGAAAGATTAATGGTTAAAATATCTGGTAAAGGTGTCTTTCAATCAGCAAAAGAATTAAGACAAAAGCAAGATATTCAAAGAGATGATGGTAGTATTGTTTATATTGAATTATTCAATACAAAAGATTGGTGTAAGAATATATTTCAAGTAACTCATCAAACTACTGTTGAAGGAAAATATACGAATAGATATGATGTAACTATTTTAATAAATGGATTACCTTTGGTTCAAGTTGAATTAAAACGTAGAGGTATTGATATGAAAGAAGCCTTTAATCAAATTAAGAGATATAAAAGGCATTCATACCAAGGCTTATATAAATTTATTCAATTATTTGTAATAAGTAATGGGGTAGAAACTAAATATTTTGCAAATGGAGATCAAGAGTTAAATTATGGATTTACTTTTTATTGGACTGATATAAATAATGATAGAATTAATAACTTAGAACAATTTTGTGTATTTTTCTTAGATAGATGCCATATAGGAAAAATGATAGCAAGATATATGATTGTTAATGAAACTGAAAAAATGTTGATGGTAATGAGACCTTATCAAGTATATGCAGTTGAAAATATTGTATCGCGTGCACTAGATACAAGCAATAATGGTTATGTATGGCATACAACTGGTTCTGGAAAAACTATTACTTCATTTAAAACAAGTCAAATTTTATCTTTAGAACCATCTATCAATCAAGTATTCTTTTTAGTAGATAGAAAAGACTTGGATAAACAAACTTTAGATGAATTTAACAAATTTGATCCAGGTTGTGTTGATATGACTAATCAAACTGATAAATTGATAGAACAAATTAAAGACAGTTCTAAACCATTAATTATAACTACAATCCAAAAAATGGCTAACGCTTGTACTAATCCTAAATATGCACATATTATGGAAAAATATAAGGATTTAAAAACAGTATTTATAATAGATGAATGTCATAGATCACAATTTGGTGATATGCATAAACAGATTTCAAAGACATTTAGTAAAGCACAATACTTTGGATTTACTGGTACACCTAGATTTAAAGAAAATCCATCACAAGATGGTAGAAGTACTGCTGATATATTTGAAAAATGCTTACATACATACCTAATAAAAGATGCTATTAAAGATGAAAATGTATTAGGATTTAATGTTGATTATATAAAATTTATGGAAGTAAATACAGGTGCATTAGAAGAAGATGTTATGGTAGAAGGCATAGATACTGATGAAGTATTTTTAGCAGATGAAAGAGTAGGTTTAATTGCTCAACACATTATTGAACATCATAATATAAAAACAAGAGATAGGAAATATAATGCATTATTTACTGTATCTTCAATACCTCTATTAATAAAATATTATGATGCTTTTAAAAAGATAAATCACAATTTAAAAATAGGAGCAATATTTACTTATGGAGCAAATGAAGATTTAGATAAAAATCCAGAACATTCAAGAGAAGTATTAGAAAGATATATGGAAGATTATAACAAAATGTTCAACACAAATTTCTCTACTCATAATTTTGATGGTTATTTTAGAGATATATGTAAAAGAATAAAAAATACAGAAATTGATATAGTTATAGTTGTTAATATGTTATTGACTGGATTTGATGCTAAAAGATTAAATACTTTATATGTTGATAAACCACTTAAATATCATGATTTAATTCAAGCGTTTTCAAGAACAAATAGAGTTGAATCTGACACAAAACCATTTGGGAACATAGTTTGTTATAGAACTACTAAAGCTAGAGTAGATGAAGCTGTTAAATTGTTCTCTCAAACTGACAGTATTGACACCGTAATAATGGCACCATATGATACTTACCTAGATAAGTTTAATAAAGCTGTAGATAAGTTGTTAGAAATTACGCCAGTAGTAGAAAGTGTTGATGAACTAGAAAGAGAAGAAGATATAAAAGAATTTATTTTAGCATTTAGAGAGGTTGCTAAAATACTTGTTAGTTTAAAAACATTTAATCAATTTGATTTAGATAATGATGATACTGTTATTAATACTCAAATGTATGAAGATTATAAAAGTAAATATTATGAGTTATACAGAAAAATTTCTAATGATAAGGAAAAAAGTTCAATTCTAAATGATGTTACATTCTCACTAGAACTAATTCAAACTGATAGAATTAATGTTTCATATATACTTAATTTAATTAGAAATGTTGATTTAACAGATGAAGAACAAAAGAAACGTGATATTGCAGATATTGAAAGTAAATTAACAAATATTACAGATGATGAATTATTCTTAAAAGCAGATTTAATTAAGAGTTTCTTAAAATCTATATTACCTGCACTAAAAGAAGATGATTCAATAGATGATGCTTTCAATGAACATATGAATAAAGAAAGAGAAAAAGAAATTGAAAAATTTGCATTAAATAATAAAATTAATTTGGATAAGTTAAATGAAATAATTAATGAGTATGAATATAGTAGTATTTTCCCAGATAAAGAAATAAACGAGGCTATTGATATAGATGATTATTGGGAAAGAAGAACTGTAAAAAATAAAGTAAAAGAATTTATTAAAAATATATTTAAGAAATTTTTATAGGAGGATGTTATGTCAAGAGAAGAAAAACAACAATCACAACAAGCAGAACTTCAAAAACAACTTTGGAGTATTGCTAATTCCCTAAGGGGAAATATGGATGCTAATGATTTCAAAAATTATATCTTAGGATTAATATTCTACAGGTATTTATCTGAAAATCTAGTTAATTACGTTGAAAATGTAATGTTAAGAAATAAAATGAAATATGCTGATATGTTTAAGGATAAGGAACAAGCACAAGAGTTTAAATCTGATTTAATAGAGGAAGAAAATATAGGCTATTGTATTGAACCAGAGTATCTATGGAGTACATTAATTGATAACATTAAAACTGGTAAGTTTGATATTTCAATGCTTGCTAAAGCAATTAATGTTATCTCAGAATCTACTTTAGGTAATGAATCAGAAGATGATTTTGAAAATTTATTTGAGGATATGGATTTAAACAACTCTAAATTAGGTAGAGGAGAGGCAGAAAGAACTAAACTAATTTCAACTATTATGTTAAAAATAGATGATATAGACTTTCATCATGAAGATGCTGAAATTGATGTTTTAGGAGATGCATATGAATACTTAATTTCAAACTTTGCAGCATCAGCAGGAAAGAAAGCAGGAGAGTTCTATACACCACAACAAGTATCAAGAATTCTTGCTAAATTAGTTACGTTAAATAAATCAAAACTTCAAAGTGTATATGATCCAACTTGTGGATCTGGCTCATTACTGTTAAGAGTAGGTAAAGAATGTAAGGTAAGTTCATACTATGGACAAGAATTTAATTCTACAACTTACAACTTAGCTAGAATGAACATGTTATTACATGGAGTTTCATTTAAACATTTTGATATTAAAAATGATGATACTTTAGAAAGACCTAGACATTTAGATATGAAATTTGATGCAATAGTTGCTAATCCTCCATATTCTGCAAATTGGAGTGCTGATCCAAAGTTTATAGAAGATGAAAGATTTAGTGCCTATGGTAAATTAGCACCAAAGTCAAAGGCAGATTTTGCTTTTATTCAACATATGATATACCAATTATCAGATAACGGAACTATGGCAGTAGTTCTTCCTCATGGAGTTTTATTTAGAGGAGCATCAGAAGGAGTAATTAGAAAATATTTAATTGAAGAAAAAAACTATTTAGATGCAGTAATTGGATTACCAGCTAATATATTTTACGGAACAAGTATTCCAACTTGTATATTAGTATTTAAAAAATGTAGAGAAAATGAAGATAATATTTTATTCATTGATGCATCAAAAGATTTTGAAGCTGGAAAAAATCAAAACAGATTAAGAGATGAAGATGTTGATAAAATTATTGAAACTTATAAAAATAGAGTTGAGATAGAAAAATATTGCCATGTTGCTCCAATGTCTGAAATAAAGGAAAATGAATATAATTTAAACATTCCTAGATATGTAGATACTTTTGAAGAGGAAGAAGAAATAGATATTAAAGCTGTTCAACAAGATCTTAAAGACATAGACAAACAAATAGCAGAAGTAGATAAAGAACTTAATGTTTACTTAAAAGAATTAGGCTTAGAAGAATTATAAAAATCAAAAAAGGATTTATACAAACATATTTTGCATAAGTCCTTTTTTTAGTTCTTGTAATTTATCTAATTTATTTTGCTCTAGTTTAATTTTAGAATCTAACTTTATAAATGGAATTGTAAATTTTTTTTGTTGTTCTATTGAAATATATGGTATTTTATGTTTTAAAACTGAGCTTCTTACAATTTGAGGTTGACCTGATCCTGAAATTAAATATTTTAAATTTTGAGCTTCTAAAATATTTTTTAAATATAGTTTATCTACATTTTTATTCTCATCAACATTTAAAACCATAGAATTACCTGTTATCCAGCATTCATCTGGTGTCAAATTAATTGTTCCTGAATTTTCTCCTCTGCAGCTAATAGTTACCTGCATAAATTTATGATTAAATTTGCTATATTTACCAATAATTCCATTTGCTCCAAATACATAATATTTACCATTGTCTAATTCACTTTGTGAAATAGTTTGTGGTTGATAAATATTTGATATACATGATAGTTCAGTTAAATTATTATTAGCTATTTTATAATAATTTTTCTTCAATAGCCCTTTTTTAAATAACTTAAGGTCTTCTATTTTCTTTAATTGTAGTTCTATTTTTTTATCTAATAATTCTAATGTATC
>CAKOZD010000002.1 GCA_934131175.1 uncultured Bacilli bacterium
TAAGGAGCATATTATACATCGAAAACTGACATTTTCAAAAAAAGATATAACATGACATTATCATAAAATGATTACATAATTTTGTTGAATTACTTGCTTTTTATTATGTTTTGTGGTATAATTTAGACTGTTTTAATGAGGGGGAATTTTAAATGAAAGATTATGCTTTAGATAGTAGAAAAAAAGGAAAGTACATTGTTAGTTGCAAGGAAGAAGATGGAAAGTATAAAATTGCTTTTGCTGATGGAACTAAGTTTGTTATAGATGTTAATGAGGAGAATTTTTCTAAGATTAATGATAGATTAGAAAGACAATCAGAAATAGCATTAAAAAATTATGATAAATTTGTTCTAAGAAGAGAAAAAGCAAAATTTGGAGCAGGTATATCTGCTATTGGTACTGTTGCTGCTGGTGCTTGTGTTTCTGCACTACCTGTAGTACAAAGTTCAGCAAATCCAGTTGTTTTAGCAACAGCAATTGGAACTATTGCTGTATGTTCAACTATTCCAAATTTAGTTAGATTATCAAAAGAAAATTCAAGAATCAAAGAATTACAAAAGATATTTTATCGTAATAAAAAATGGGATATAATTAACAGTTATGCTGATTATAGCAATGCTTTACAAGGGGTAAAAAAGACAACTGCTAAAAAAATAGAAGAAAGTCCAGAGCCATTTGGAATGATAAATATTGATAACTTTGATATTGAGACTTTAAAGAAAATTGTAGAAAATATTGAGAGAGAAGAAGAATACGAATTTACTTATAGTGGTGAAGAACCTGTAGAAGATGTTGAAAATACGGATTCTACACAAAAAAGACGCTAAGATAATTAGGACTTGAAATATTTTACTTAATATGGTATATTATTGCAAGTTAAGTCTAGAACTTGACTCTCAAAAGACAAAATATAATAATTGAGGTGAAGAGAAATGGGAAATAAAAACGCAGTATATTTAACTCAACAAGGATTGGATGATTTAAAGAAAGAGTTAGACGATTTAATAAATGTAAGACGACCAGAAAATATTCAAGCTATTAAAGAAGCAAGATCTCTTGGAGATTTATCAGAAAATGCAGAATATGATGCTGCTAGAAATGAACAAGCTGAAATTGAAGGAAGAATTAAGCAATTAGAAAAGATGCTTGAAAATGTTTCAATTATTGCTGATGTTGGAACTGATACAGTAAGTATTGGTAATACAGTATCTATCAAATACGTTGATGACGATGAAGAAGATGAATATAAAATAGTTGGTAGTCAAGAAGCAGATCCATTTGAAAGTAAGATTTCCAATGAAAGCCCAATAGCTCAAGCTTTATTCGACCATAAAGTAGGAGATATTGTTACAGTTGAGAGTCCAAATGGTAACTATGAAGTAGAAATCATTGAAATTAAGTAATATATTATGAAAAGGTAACTTAAAAAAATAAGTTATCTTTTTTTTCGTTTCTTATTTAAATTTTATGTAAAATGCGATATACTTAGATAGTAATAATAATAAGGGGAGTGTAGATAAGATGATTATCAGAAAACCTTATGCGTTTTTAATAAAGAATTTTAAGAAAATACATATTTTGATGCTTATTTTAAGTTTATTTGTTGCATATAAAATATTTGATGTAAGTTCTTTTGTTCAAGAATTTATGAGACTTGGTACATATGATTTATATGCAGACCCAATAGGCAGTCATATTACTTTTTTCTTACAACTTGCAATTGTTTTATTGGTAATTGGAAGTGGTTCACTTATATTACTTTTAAGACATAAAGAAAAACCTTGGAAAGCATATCTTATTCCATTTATTGAATATATACTTTTATTCTTTGTACTAGGAATGATTAAGAGTTTCTTTAGTTCTTATTCAGATGATGTTGCAACAACTGATCTTAGAATGTCTAGAGATTTATTAATGCTATTCTTATTTGGACAATTGCCTGCTATTGGAATATTTATAATGAGAACGTTTGGTCTTGATATTAAAAAGTTTAATTTTAATATGGATGAGGAGTTTCTTGAACTTAGTGAAGCAGATAGAGAAGAATTTGAAATTAGATTAGATGTTGATAAAAATACTTTTAAAAGAGGTTTTAGAAGACTTCTTAGAAATTTAGGTTATATTTATAAAGAACATAAAACTATATGTAATATTTGTTTTGGTATTATTGGTGTTTTCATACTTTATAATTCATATAAATTTATATTTATTACTAATAGAAGTTATAAGCAGGGAGATACTTATAGTGCAAATGGATATACTATTAAAATAAATAATTCTTATTATACGGATAAAGATGCATCTGGAAAAGTAATTTCAAAAGATAGTGATTTTGTTGTAGTAGATGTAACTATTACTAATAACAGTGCAAGAAGAAAACTTGATATGGATAACTTCCATTTAAAAAATGGTGTAAGTGATTATACGACAACTTCGAAGACTTATGAAGAAGAGTTTAGTGATTTAGGTAGTTGTGTCGATAGTAGTAAAGAATTAAAAAGAGATGAGTCAATTACTACAATAATTGTTTATAAAGTAGAAAAGAGAAAATGGAATTCGAACTTTGTTTTATATTATCAAGAAAAGTATGGTAGTGATAAACTTAGAAAAATTAAATTAAATATAAAAGATATTTCTAAACTTGAGAAGGTAGAAAAGTTAAAATATGGTGATACTTTGAAATTGAAAGTTAATGGAAGACCTGAAAACATTTCTATTGATGATTATGATATTGCTCAAACTGCTGAGTATATTAAACGTAGTTGTACATTATATGATTGTGTAAATAATACATATGATTTTACTGCAAAAGATGGTTATAACATATTAAAATTAAGCTTTGGTTCTGATAATTTTGAGTCTAAGAATCTAATTGACTTTTTAAATAAGTATGGTAAAATTAGTTATAAAGATAGTGATGGTAATGATGAAGAATATGAGATAGTAAATGCAGCTGATAGAACATACTCTGGTAAGTTTATATATCTTCAGATTCCTAATGAAATAAATAATAGTAGTAGTTTAAGTATTGATATTGTGTATAGAGATAAAAGATATAGTTATTCTATAAATTGATGGAGGCTTTATGGATAAGAAGAAGATTGCATTTAATATTAAATTTATTATTTCCTTGATTATAGTTGGATTATTTGTTTGGTATTTGGTAATATCTCCAATGATGAAGTTTCATGATAATGAAAAGCAAATGATTAATGCTGCTAAAAGATATTTTGAAATTAATAGTAATGAATTGCCTACAGGAAAGAGGATAAAAACTCTTTCTTTAAGCACGTTATATTCAAAAGCATACTTAGAGAATGATTTTTATGTTCCATATACAAGTAATGTATGTGATCAGACTGATAGTTGGGTAAAGGTAAGAAAGAACAACAGTGGAGATTATGAATATTTAGTTTATTTAGATTGTGGAGTGTTACAATCTTCAATAGATCATACTGGACCTGAGATTAAACTTAATGGTTCAAAAGAAGTTACAATTGGTTTAGGAAGTAAATATAAAGAAGAAGGCGTAAAGAGCGTTGTTGATAATACTGATGGTAAACTAGATGTAAAAGATGTTGTAATTAAAGGTAATGTTGATACAAGTAAGGTTGGTACTTATGAAGTAGAGTATGTTGCATTTGATTCATTAAAAAATAGAACATCTGTTACTAGAAAAGTTAATGTTATAAATAACTTAAATAGTGTTGTTAAGAAGGCATTAAATGGAGCAAAGAATTTTACTGGTAATCCTACAAATAATTATGTACGTTTATCTAATATGTTATATAGAGTTTATGGATTAGATAGTAATAATAATATAATTTTAGTTGCTGCAGAAGATGTTTCTAATGTTAATTATACTAAGTTAAATGAATGGTTAAATAAGTATTATTATAATCACTTAAATGACTTTACTAAAAAGTTAATTGTTAAGAGTAAGTATTGTAATATGAAAATTACTGATACAACAACTGATACAACTGAATGTAGTGGTTATACTGATAAAGTAAATATATTTGTTCCATCAGTTGTTGAGGTTAATAAAGCAGCTGCTGGTAATGAAAACTTTATGAAGACTTATACAATGTCATGGGTAGGTAATAGTGGTGATGATGGTAAGGCATATATAACAAGAAGTTTCTTTTCTGCTGAGAATGAAGGAAAGAGTTTTATAGCATATGATACAACATATAATTTTGGTGTTAGACCTATGTTTACGATAAAGGGAAACATTAGTGCTGTTTCAGGAGATGGTTCTATCACTGATCCGTATACATTTGGAGATTCAACTCCTATTAAAGGCGGAGAAGAACTTAATAATGCATCAACTGGTGAGTACGTTAACATATCAGGTGATTTATATAGAGTAATTGATGTAGAAAATGGATATACAAAAGTAATTGCAGAAGATTCCATAACAAGAAGTTCAGAATTAGTTTTGGCTGTTCCAACAATTGCTGCTACAGAATTAACTTATAATCCAAAGGTTAAAGGGTCAGTTGCTTATATTATTAATAATGAGTCTGGTCAATACATTGATACTTCATATTTTGTTAATCATAATGTAAAAGTTCCTATTTATAAAAAAGATATTATATATGGTGAAGAAGTTAAAACTGAAAAATATAAAGCAAAAGTATTTGCACCTAATATGTATGAAATGTTCAGTGCCCAAGTTAATGCATATGGTCATGTTTCACACGGATACTGGTATTTAAATACTTCTAAAACTTCATTTTATATTTCAGCAGTTACAGATATTGGAGTTCCTTTAAATAAAGAAACAAGATATTTATCATTCGGTATTAGACCATGTGCTTATATAAAAGATAATGTTATTGTTACAAGTGGTCTTGGAACTAGAAATAATCCATATATAATTAAATAATATTTGTGGGGGAGTAGTATCATGAATCGAAAACGGAAAATTAAAAAAAATTGTCATTTATTTAAAATTCTTATATTTGGTTTGCTTATATTATTAATTCTATTTTTGATATTTTTATTGATAAAAAATATATTTATGCCAAATAATGATGTACATAAGTTTGAATCTCATATTTCTGATATAGAAAATGCAAAGAAAAAGTATAATACAAGTGATTATAAAGTTTCTGGGTGGCTAGAAATAGAAAATACTAACATTAATTTACCAATTTTTAGAGCAATACATAAGTCATTTGAATATCCAATAACAATGGAAAAATATGGATGGACGTTAAATGTAGATGATAAATATTATGATTTTATGACCGTGTTTGGTCATAATTTAATGAATTTAGGTGTTCCTAAAAAAGAAGATTCATCATTTAAACGTTTTGAAGAATTGATGGCGTATTCGTATGATGATTTTGCTGATAGTCATAAGTATTTTCAATATACTGTTGATGGAAAAGAATATATATATAAAATTTTTTCCGTTAGTTATTTTGATTCAAGTACAATTTATAAATTTCCTCTACATCCAGGAACAGCTTCATTAAGCAAAAAAGAAACTTTGAAACTTTTAAATGAAAATTCTATTTATAAGTATGATGTTGATGTAAATGATTCCGATGGTTTATTATTGATTACTACTTGTACTAGAATGTTTGGTTCTGATGAATCATATGAGATAGTTGTTTCCGGAAGATTATTAAGAGAAAATGAAAATGCTAATAATTATAAAATGGAAAAGAATAAAAATTATAACAAAATTAAAAAAATATTGAAAGGTGATGATTAAGATGAAAAAGAAAAAATCTTTACTTTTGCTTTTATGTTTGATTTCTTTGTTTTTTGGAATAAAAAATGTAAATGCAGTTGATAAAAAAGAATTTACTGAAAAATGTAAAGACAAGTATTCTGAAGATCAAATAAAAAATGGTTTTGATCCAAAAGTAACTACAGTTGTAAAAAATGGTTATACAGAATTTACATATAATATGAATCCTAGTGCAAAATATAAGAATATTACTATGAAGATTAGTGTTTCTAAAGGTGAAATATTAAATGGAAAAACTGAAGTAAAAGGTAATGATTCATTTACTATTCGTGTGAAAAATACTAAAGGTTCTTCAAATACTTATGAAGATGATTTTGATGTTACTTTAACATCAACTGATACTGAGAAAGTTGAATCTTTAGAATGTACAGGTACTATTACCTTTAGTTTAAGTGGAGAATCTTATGCAGGAACTAAAGATTCAGAAGGTGTTGCAGAAATTATTGTTGATACTGGTGGAAATCAATCTGCTATAGATTGTAATAATCCTGCAAATAGAAATGAAATAATTATATGTGATGCAAAGAAATTACGTACTAATAAAACTAATTATAAATTCACTGCACTTAATAGTGATGGTAGTAGAGATGAAAATGCTACACTTCCTAGTCGTTCTTTTAAGTGTAATGTTAATAATTTTTTAGATAGAACAAAATTAACTAATTCTGAGTTCTATGTTTCATATGAAGAATATAAAAAACATCTATCTGATTTATATTATCAAAACCGTGAGTATTTATATGGTATATCTACAGAAAAATTTCCAAATAGTAAAGATAAAGAATCATATCAATATGTTTATAATTATGATCCTTTAAATCCTACTATGGGTGAAAAGATCAGTTGTAAAAGAACATGTGAAGAGGGAGTTGTAGTTGAATATGGTCCTCCTGTTGCATCTAAGGCTGGTTTATGTTTTGAATATAAAATTAGAGTAACAAGTGCTGTAAGATGTTATTCAGACTTAAGTTCAATTAAGAAACCTAAAAAACCAACAACGGTTTGTACTCCTGGACCTACATGTACTGGTGTTGGTCGTAATGGTACATATCATGTTACAGAGGGTGGACCAAGTAAGGAATATGACAAATGTATAAAATCTTGTGATGGAGGAAAATATACAAAATCATGTTCAAATAAATGTTATAAAAAAGTATATGGTTCATCAACTAAAACATCTAATAACAACAATTCAGCTAGTACTTTAAAATTATCTGGTGATTCGACACATGATAAAATTGAAGAATGTATAAGTAAATCTTCTAAAAACCATGGTGGATGTTATGTTAGACAAGGTGGAAGTATTGTTTGGAAAGATAATGGTAGAATGAACCGTGGTAGATGGTATGTAACTAGTGGATGGAGTAGATCTGGTTATAAAGTATTCTTAGATGATGGATTTATGAGACATGATTATGGTGGCGATTTCTGTCATGATAGTTGTTCTTGGAATTCATATGATTGCTCATCAGATGAATATTTAAATTATGGTTATGCTGAATCAGATTATAAAGCTAATATGGAAATATATAAAAAATTGGTTGATCGTTGTAAAGCTGCAGCAACATGTTCTACTACTTCAGCTGAGTTTACAATTTCAGTTGATTATACTGATAGCAATAAGAAAAAAGTTACAATTGACTTCCCATATTCATCTGAGGCAGATAAATTAGGTACTGATCAATCAAGTTCAACAAATAAAAATGAAAATACTACAATTATAAATGAACCTGCACCTAATGGATGTTTTTTAACAACAAATAAAAATGCTCAATTTTATCAAGCAGCTTGGAGTTTCCCTGGTTCTTGGATAAATAATAAAACAGGTGAAGTTTCTTATAAACCTAAGAAGACTTCTGATGGATGGAGAAGTTTACCTGATAAATTCTGTATACCTTTAGATGCCCAAAATGTAAATACTGCTTGGTGGAATAGTTATTATGGTACACAATTAAAGTCTATGTCTAGTACTTCTATAAGTAGTGCAGCTGCTATTGAAAAATGTAAGAGTATCTCTGAAAAAGGTTCAATATATAAATACACACAAACATTTACATCTGACGATATTAAAAATATTGACTACAATATTAATGGAAAAACAAAGAATTTTGGACATTTTGGATGGAACATTAGTGTAAGTTGTTTCTATGCATTAAATACAAGTATTCCTAAAGTAACAGAGGATTCCACAACAACTGATGACAAAACTCCGTTAGAGTGTAAGACATCATCTGAAGCTAGAGTAAGAACTGTTGATTTAACTAATTTGTTCCCATCAACTGATGGAACAACTAAGAATAGTGATTCTACTTCAACTGGAAGAACACCTGGATTTAACTGGAGTACATATGCAACTATAAGTGAAAATAAAAATCCAACTTATACATCATCTCCAGCACAATATTTAGCTGATGTTCAAAAGTTAGGCTATAGTGTATATAGTGATAGTTATTTGGATTATGAGATAACATTAGATAAAGCT
Source organism: uncultured Bacilli bacterium (assembly GCA_934131175.1). GTDB lineage: Bacteria > Bacillota_I > Bacilli_A > RF39 > UBA660 > UBA3789. The sequence goes on from CAKOZD010000002.1 coordinate 8,250, forward strand.
AAATTATCTGAATTAAAGAAATATACTAATGGTGGAAATAAGAAAGATTATACTGCATTTGATGGTACTTCTACAGTAAGTGATAAAACTGGTGTAACAAGATATACAAGTAAACTTTTAGGTAGTTTAGGTTCAAGCATTAAACGTCCTAGTGCAACAGCTCGTGAATGTAACAATATGAAAAACTATGGATCTGATGATTGTCAAAAAGCAGGAGAAACTAAATAGGAGGTGTAATTTATGAATAAAGGAATGTTAACTGTTGGTATAATTTTATTAAGTGTTATAGCTTTGCTTCTTATTAATGTTCTTACTAATTATTCATCAGGTAGTGAACTTGATTACTATTTAGTAAAAGAAACAACTAATGCTGCAATGACTGATGCAATGGATTATGATTATTTAAGAACATGTGGTTTACCTAGAATTGATAAAGAAAAGTTAGTTGAAAGTTTCATTCTTAGATTTGCAAATAATGTTGATGGTTCTAGAGGATATAAAATTAGTTTTTATGATATAAATGAAGTCCCACCTAAGGTAAGTGTTAAGGTTGATTCAGCTACTGTTTTAAGTTTCAAAGTTCAAGAAACAAAGAATGGAAAAACATCAACTAAGACAGATGATATAGATATGACAACAAGTTATGATGCAATAATTGAAACTTCAAATATAGTTGACCCAACACTTGATTATCATTTAAATAAATATAAGAGTGATGTATGTTTATCATATAATGCAAATTCATAAGATTGAAAGGAGAATAAAATGGGAAATTTAACTACAGGTATAAAAAAATTTTTACAAAATAAAAATACTGTTACTGTTTTAGGTGTTGTACTTGCTATTGTTGTTTTATATGTTGCATATACAGCAAGAATTAAAAGTTCAATCAATCCAGTAACTGTTCCATATGCTACAGAAAAGATAGCTTCTGGAACACAAATTACTAAGAGCATGGTGAGTACCCGTGAGGTACCACCTTCAATGCTTGAAGGTGATGTAATCACTAATGTAAGTGAGATAATTGATAAATATTCTGCAGCTGATACTGTAATTCCAGAAGGAAGTTTATTTTATAAAAGTGCAGTTGTTGAAAAAGAACAATTACCAGATAATATAATTTTAGAGTATCCTAAAGGATATGTATTATATAATTTAGCAGTTGATACTAATAGTACATATGGTAACTCTGTATATCCTGGTAATTATATTGATATTTATTTTAAGGCAGTTAATAAAATTGATGAAAATAATACTGAACAATTAACCGCAGATGCAGATAAGATTTTATTAGGTAAATTAATGGCAAATATTAAAGTTTTAGCTGTAAGAGATAGTGATGGTAAAGCAGTATTCCAAAATATCGATGAAAATAGAAAACCTGCTATGGTAATATTTGCTGTACCTGAAGAATATTATATTTTATTAAAAAAGGCAGAATTTATGAGAACATATGATACTTCATTAATTATTGTTCCAACAAATGAAAGTCTTAAAGATGAACCTGGTTCACTTGAAATTAGTAGTGATACTCTTAAGAATTGGATTAATAATAATACTGCTTATGTAGCAGACTAGGGAATAAAAGAATTAAGAATAAAAAGGATGTGGGTTAAATGAATGAAAATATATTTGATAAATTAGATTTTGGACCTTTTCGTTCATTACTTGATAATGATGATATAACAGATATTTCTTATGATAATGGAGGTCAAATATGGATTCGTTCTTTAACTCAAGGTTCCTTAAGAGTTGAAGTTGAAGGTGCAACTCCAGAATTTGTTGAAAAGTTAGCATTCCAGTGTTCCAATGTTATGGGAACAACATTTAATAATGCTAAACCGTTTCTTGATGCAGAGTCATCTGAGTTACGTATGAACTTTGTACATCAATCGATTGCAACTAATGGAATTGCATTAGTTATTCGTAAAACTCCAGCGAAAATAAGACTTAATAAAGAAAAATTAATAAAAGAAGATTATTTTACTCCAGCAATTCATGACTTTTTAATTAAATGTGTTGAAGGTCATTGTAATATTATGGTTGCAGGAGAAACTGGTTCTGGTAAAACTGAGTTTGTTAAGTACTTAGCATCTCATACTAAGACTAACGAAAAAATAATAACAATAGAAGATACATTAGAGCTTCATTTGGATAAGATATTTCCTCAAAGAGATATAGTAGCAATGAAGACAAATAATGTTGCTAGTTATTCTGATGTTCTAGTTACTTGTATGCGTCAGAATCCAAAGTGGATATTACTTTCAGAAGTTCGTTCTGCAGAAGCTGTTTCTGCAGTTCGTAACTCTATTTCATCAGGACATAATATATTATCTACAATCCATGCTGATAAAGCATCAGCGATACCATATCGTCTTTATTCATTAATGGAAACTGATTTGGATGTTGGACAATTTTTAACTACAATTTATCGTTATATTCAAATTGGAGTACATATAAAAGCTTTCTACAGTAAAGAATATGGTAGTTTCCATCGTGAAATGGATGAAGTTACAGAGTTTTATGTTGATGATAATAATGTTCCTAAATCAAGAATTATTTATCAAAAGGTAATGGGAAATCCTATGATGTGTAAGCCTAGTGATCATTTGATTGAGTATTTGGAAAATCAAAATATAGAAGTTCATGATATTATTAAAGATTTACCAAAAGAAATGCCAGTTGTTGAATATGAAGATGTTGATAATGATGATAGTAGTAGCACAGATTCTACTTCTACTGATTCATCTAATTCTTCAAATACTTCAGACTCTACTGAAGAAAGTGAATCTACAACGGCTACATCAACTGATGAATCTACTGTTCCAGATGATTCTAACGTTGTTAATAGCGATGCATCTGTTCAAGAAAATATTCAGATTGTTGATGGACAAGGGGAGAGTTTACCAAATATGACTGATGGTAATGTTCAACTATCAACACCTGTTGTTCAACCTCTTAGTGAACAACCAGTTGCAGTTTCAGCAGTTACACCTCAGAGTGCTCCTGTTATGCAAAATATTCCAACAAACAATTTAGGTGTACAGCAACAAAATGCTACTGTTCCTATTCAGAGTGTTACTCCACCGATAGTAAATGTTCCTCAACCTCAGATTGTTCAAACTATGCAGTCTCCTGTTGTGCAAACACCTCCTGTTATGACTAATCCTCAAAGTGTACCTATTCCAACTACACAAGTACCAGGAATTGCTAAGTTAGGGGAATAGAAGGGAGTTGATTTTATGTATTTTACAGAATTAATTATAATTATTGTATTTGTTGTAGGAATTTATTTATATCGTAATTATAAAGGTGAAAATGTTGGAAAATATGTTGTTGGCCAAGTTCAGGGAATGTATGATAGGTTTGCTCCATATTCTTTTAAAGTTGTAAGAGAAAAAACAAAGCAGTTAGGACAAGAATATACAGTTAGACAATATACAATTCAAGTTACTTTGTTTGCAGGTTTTGCAGCAATAGTATCTTATTTATATTTTTATAATTTAATAATTAGTATAATTTATGCATGTATTGCTGTATCTTTTGTCCCATATATTGCTTATTTAAGATGTAAAAGAGTATACTCTGAATATATATTTGAGCAAGTTCAAATTTATACATCAAATACTATTATGGAATTTGGTACAACTCAATCATTTGTAAAAGCACTTGAAGGTGTTGCTAATTCTGGTGTACTTGAAGACCCAGTACTTAGTGATGTTCGTCAGATGATTACAATGAGTTATGATAATGGTACTATTGATGAAGCACTTGATTATATGAGTAAATTATATCCTTATTACATTGTTAAAAATATGCATCAATTATTTTTACAAATAACAAAAGAGGGTGCGCAAAATTCTGCTGATTCTCTTGAAAATATGCAACTTGATATAGATATGCTTGTTGAAAGTGTTTATCGAGATAGAATTGAACGTGCTTCGTTCCACAAGAACTTCTTACAATTTGGTATTGTTCTATATTTACTTGTTATGTTAGTTCAATATTTGCTTGGTAGAGAAACATATTTGTTATTACTTGATAGGTGGTATATTCAAGTGTTGATGCATGGTGTATTAATTGTTAATACATATTTCCTATTAAAGGGTGAAAAATATTATAATGAGAATGTAGGTGCTGAGTAATGGAGATTGTAATTGTAGGAGCAATAATTATCTTTGTTTTAATCTATAATAATACGATTGATAAAGATAAATTTTTTGCAGATAATCAAAAATATTTAGAGGCATTAAAAGAAGATGACTATCAATTCTTAGTTTATGCTAGATACGGTGAAGATGTTGATGTTGAACAACTTTTTTCACAAAGAGTGACTTATGCATTTATAGCATTTTTGATTGTTCTAGCATTAACAATAAGTGGAAATAATTCAGCAGAAATAATCAACGCACAATTCTTTTTAAATTTAGTTTTATCATTTGCTTTAGCAGCATTTGTATTTAAAATGCCTTATTTTCAATTAAAAAGTTATTATAAACAACACTTACATGAAATTGATGTTATGCTACCATATTATTTAAAGAGTTTAGAGATTCTTATTCAACATTATACTGTTCCTGTTGCGATAGGTAAAAGTATAAGTGATGCACCTGATATTTTTAAACCAGGTTTACGTAGAATGATAGATAGAATAAATTCTGGTGATGCATCTGTTGATCCATATATGGAATTTGCTAATACATATCCTGTACGTGATTCAATGCGTATGATGAGACTTTTATATCGTTTAGGTATTGGTTCACAAGAAAGAAAGCAGGAACGTTTGATGATGTTTTCAAGAACTGTTTCATCATTACAAAACAAAGCACGTGAGACAAAGTATAAAGAAAGACTAGATCATATGGAAAGTCAAACAATGGTAATGTTAGTTGTTACTGGTGTAGGAGTAATGCTTGTTATATTAATTTCAATGATGATGATGTTCTAATAATTTACTATAAAATAGTAGTTAAATAGTGTATGTTATACGCTATTTTTTTATTATAAATTTATTGTTATTTTATTTTTAATTTGATATAATAAATTTGTATATAATAAAGAAAGGATTGGTGATGCTTCGATGAAAGCAGCAACAGGTGAATTAAACTTAACTGTTATTACATTAATTGCAATTGGTGCCGTTATTGGATTTTTCTGGTTAATGTGGCCTAAAATTCAGGAATCAATTAATACACAATGGGACAATATTAGTCAATATCAAGGTAAATAGTTTATGAAAGATGCATATGGTGGAATAGTTAATTTAGTATTTATTGCTTTATTTTTACTTATTTTATCATGTATTTTTGGTTTAATTGTAAGTTATACAAAAGCATTTAAAATGAAAAATAACGTCATTTCTGTTATTGAGAGATATGAAGGATCCGGATGCACTTGTAATGGTGCTGGGTCTTGTACAGGTTCTGGGACAGAGTGTCGTAGTAGAATAGTTGAGGGAGCAAAACGATTAGGTTATGCTCCCGTTGACATAAAATGTCCTGCAAATTATGATAAAGTTGATAATTTATTTTGTGTAAAACAAATAGTTTCTAGATCTAAAGATAGTAATCACAATATTAGATATACATACGATGTTGTTACTCAAGTTGATATTAATTTTTCACTTGTAAGTAGTATTTTCGGATTTAATGTATTTAAAATTTCTGGTGAAACTCAAGAGATAGAATTACCAACAAGTTAATAGAAGGTGAAATATGAGAGATGGTTTAGGAAGTGCTGTAATGATTGCAATAATAGCTGTTTTTATTGCTATTGTATCGGGATATCTAGCATTTAATGTAAATTATATGAAAGCATTTAACATGAAAAATAAAATAATCGATTATTTCAATAAATATGATGGTGATTGTTTTTCTGCTAATAAGTGTAAATCAGATATAGAAAAATATGCTAAAAGTATTGGATATGAATCTGCTGGACTTAATTGTGGGGATTATGATACAGAAAAATACTTTTGTTATAAGAGAGTTCCCGCTACTATAAAAGCAGATAGTGATTCCCTTTCAGATAGAAATCCTGGAAACTACTATGAAATAGTTACTAAAATTAATATTAATATTCCTATAGTAAGAAATGTTTTTACTGGAATAGATGTTTTTTTTGTAAAAGGTAATACAAAAGTCTTGAAACATTAATTGGAGTTGATAATATGAATGTTATAATTGCAAATGAACAACAAAATCAATTAGCAAATTTAGATGTTGATATAATAAAAAGTATTACTGGATTATATGATGCATTTGAAATAGTTGAAATGTTTAAGAATTTTTTCTTTAGTAAAATGATATTAGATGTCACAGCATTAAAAAATTATAAAGATATCAAAACATATGAAATACTTGCTAATGGATTAGATCCAGATAAAATTATTTTTTTATTACCAGAAGGGTCTGAACTTTGTACTCCAAATTTTTTATCTCATATCATTTCTTTAAAAATTTATAATTTTACAACAAATTTAAATGGTATTAATTTCTTACTTAAGAAGACTAATACGTTAAAAGATGTTGAACATATAGTTAAGATGGCAAGTGTAAAAACTTCTTCTGAAACAGGTGCAGTAGTTGCTAATGTTTCAGCTAATGTAAAAAGAGGAGTTACTGTGCTTGGTGTCAAAAATGTTACTGAGAGTGCAGGAGCGACAACATTTATTTATTTGTTAAAGAAAGAATTATCTTTAGCTTATGGACAAAATAATGTTGTAGCAATAGAAATAGATAAAAATGATTTTAGTTTATTTAATGATAAGAATATGTTTTCAATTAGACAAACTGATATAAAAAATACTATTGCTAAATATTCTAATGCTAGTATAATTTTGGTAGATTTAAATAATTGTACAGATAATAGTTTTTGTGCAGATGTTTTATATTTAATAGAGCCAAGTACTATTAAACTTAATAGATTGGTACGTAGAAATAGAGTTATATTTAGTAAATTAGTAGGAAAAAAAGTTATTTTAAATCAAAGCTTATTATTAAATAATGATGTGTTTGATTTTGAAAGTGAGGCTGGAATAAAAGTGTTTTATAATATGCCTCCATTAGATGAGAGAAAAAGAAATTCTATTATACATGATTTTTTAAGTAAATTAGGATTCTTTAATGAGCCAGTTAATTCTAATAATTCTTCTAAAATATTTGGTTTATTTAGAAGATAGGTAATTGACAAAGATAGGTTTAAAATTATATAATGTATTTTGAAGGAGAGGTTGTTATATGACAAATTTATTCCAAATTGGTGCTATTGATAGTTGTGGTGGTTTATTACCAATCGTTAGAGTAATAAGAAAAGGTGTTTTCCCTTTAGTTCAATTAATTATTCCTATTATTTTAATTATTTTAGGAACAGTAGATTTAGGTAAAGCTGTTATTGCTAGTGATGATAAAGAAGTTAAGGCAGCACAAGGAAGATTAATTAAGAGATTTATTTATGCAGCATTAATTTTCTTCGTTACAACTTTAGTTTCAGTATTAATGGATTTAGTTTCAAAAGGTGGAGACGATGCTGGTGATACAACTAGTTGGCAGTCTTGCTGGAGAAGTGCATCTAATTAGATGAATTAGAAAATAGTAATTTATTGCTATTTTTTTTTTATTTTGTTATACTTATTATGTTATAATGTATTCGGAGTGATTCTATGAAAAAAATCAAAGCTTTTTTAGTTATTTTTATTTTTTCGATTGTTGTGTTTACACCAATTAATTCTTATGCTATTAGTTTAAATAATAGTGATAATCAAAGTTTTGTTGTTCATAGATTGGATAATAAAATTACAAATAAAAATCAGTTAAATGGATTAAATGACGGGTATGACCAAGAACAGGACTGTAGTGGATTATTAGGGGATCCTGATGATGAAAATTCAGTTGCTTGGCTTTTACAACAACTTTTAAACTATATAAAAGTTCTTGGACCTGTTTTAGTTGTAGTTTTATCTAGTATAGATTTTACTTTATGTATAATTAATAGTGATGATGATTCAATGGCTAAGGCAAAGAAAAAATTAGGACAGAGATTAATTCTTGCAGCATTACTTTTCTTTGTACCGACTATTTCAATGGCATTACTTGATATATTTGGAATAACTGCTGATCCTACTTGTGGAATTAGTTAGTTTTAGAATAAAGAGGTGATTTAAATGGGTGATTCTAATCTTACTGCTGCAGGAGTTTTATCTGATGCTATTAGAGGTTTATTTTCTTGGTTAGATAGACCTGCTTTTTGGTTATTGGGTTTAGTTTATCAATTGTTTTTTAATGTAGCTTCAGCAACTCTTTTTAGTGGTGAAACTATTATGAATTTCTTTAGTAGAGTTCAACTAATATTAGGAGTTTTTACTATGTTTCAACTTGCTATGTCAATATTGAAAGGTATAGTAAATCCTGATAATTTTTTTGGTAAAGATAAAGGTGTTAAAAGTATAATTTCAAGAATTGTAATTGCTCTAGTTATGCTTACTTTAATTACACCAATCAGTATTCCTGCTGCCAAAAATGAATATGAAAAACAAATTAATAATAATGGTATTTTATTTGGTACTTTATATTCTTTACAACATAGATTGCTTTCTAATAATACACTTGGAAGATTAATACTTGGTACTACTGATACTTCTGCGTCTTATATATCTGGAGATTCTGATGATGAATTAAAGACATCTTCTAGGGTTTTTGCATCAACTGTTTTAAAGTCTTTCTATCGAATTAATTTAATTGATTATGATTCAAGAAAACATGAATCTGGTAAAGATGATGCTGTCTTTAATGAAAACAGAGTATGTCAGGATATAGATGATGATGTACTTGCTGCTTATACTAGACTTGATGCTGATACAGGTGAAATTATTGATATGGTTAATGCCACATGTGATAGTGACGGTGGAATTATAAAGAGTGTTATTAAATTTTTTAAAAAATTAACTGGTAACGAGTATTATGTTTTTGCTTATACTCCATTACTTGGTGCAGTAGTAGCATTTATATTCTCATTTATTTTACTTAGTTTTACAGTAGATGTTGCTGTTCGTGCAGTAAAACTTTCTGTATTAAGATTAATTGCACCAATACCTATAATTAGTTATATGAATCCAAATGGTTCTAAGGATAATGCGTTTAATTCATGGGTTAAAATGTTAACTACAACTTATTTAGATTTGTTTGTTAGATTAGCGGTTGTTTATTTCGTTATTTTCTTAATTCAAGATATGATTGCTAATGGTTTATCAATTAATTCGTTAAACGGAGAAGTTGGTGGATTATCATTTATTATGATATGTATTGGTTTATTTATATTTGCAAAACAAGCACCTAAATTCTTTAAAGATGTTTTAGGACTTAAGAGTGAACCATTTAAGCTTTTTGGTGGCTTTGGAGAAATGATGGGGGCTGCTACTATTGGAGCTGGTGTTTTAGCTGGAGGAATTTCTGGTGGTGTTGCTCATGCAAAAAATGGGGGGAATTTCGGTGGCGCTTTACTCAATGGAATAAGAGGTGCAGCAAGTGGAGGCATAAATGCCGGAAAATCATATTTAAGTTCTGGTGATAAGACAGATTATAAAAAACTTATGCAAGGTGTAAGAGCTAATAGTGCGAAAAACTACAAATATGCTGAGGATGATTCAACTTTAGGTGGTAGAGCTTTAGCATCTTTACAAAGTAATTTAGGATTGAAAAATGAGTATCAAACGCTTAGCGACAGAGCAACAGCTTATAAAAATGCTGAAGGTGCTTGGAAACGTCTTGACAGTGCTTTAGGAAGTGATGATAAGAAGCTTAGTATTTCTCATGGATTGTCACATAATGGTGAAACTTTATTTGATGCTTCAAAACAATATACTGTTAAAGATGCACGTGATATTGTTTCTCGTATGAAATCATCTGGAATGTATAGTCAAAAAGATATATCTGATGCTGAAGAAATTCAAAAAGAGATTGAAAAAAGTAGATTTGATGAAATTCATGCTAAAGGTAGAAGAGAAAACTTTGATAGTCTTAGTACTATTGAACAACAAGTATATACTAGTATGCAAGCAATTGAAAGTACAGCAATTAAATATAAAGGGGAAAAAGATGGGGTATTTTCTGCTTTCAGTCAATTTGATAGTCCTGATGCTGTAACTGGTGTTGCTATGGGAATGTACAAAGGTGCAGGATATGGTGCTGGTCGTCAAGCTACATCTATCGAGAACAGTCCAGCTTATGCAGCAGCAAAGGCTAATGCTGAACGTTCAAGTGAAAAAAAATAATATAAAGTTGGAGTGTGATATAAGTGAATTATTTAATTCCTGCTAATACTAAAAGGGGACAATTAATATTAGGTATATTTAGACCTTTTGATTTATGGTTATTTGGTGGAGGATGTTTAGTTACGGTAATATTACTTGCTTTTCTTCCTTTATCAAGTACAGCAGTTACTATTTTGATATTAAGTCCGGCATTGATAAGTGCTTTCTTGGTTATGCCAGTTCCTTATTATCATAATATGCTTAATGTTATAGTTGAGGCTTATGAGTTTTTTACTAATAGGCAAACATATAGATGGAAAGGTTGGTGTTATAAGAGTGGCAAAAGGAAACGTTAGTGGCTTTACAGAAGATTGGTTACCTGTAAGAGCTATACAAAATAATATGATTATTACTAGAGATGGTAATAAAGTAACAGGAGTTAAAATTACTCCTAAAAATATATTTATCTTAGACCCTGATTCTCAAGATAATATACTAATTGGGCTTAGAAATTTCTATAATACAATTGATTTTGAGTTTTGGTTGGTAGTTGCTGATAGACCTGTTGATATATCAGTATATATGTCGCAGATGCAGTTATTACTTAATGAAACGACATCTCCTGCGGTTAGAAAATTAATTATGCAAGATATTGATAAGGGTGAACGTTTTATTAGAAATAATGTTGTTGATACAGAATATTATTTTATGTTTAAAACAAAAGATGTTGATTTATTACAAAAGAGAGTTCGTCAAATGATTAATGGACTTGCTACTTGTGGATTAAATGCATCTTTAGCAAGTAATTCTGATTTAAGATTGATACTTGAAAACTTCCTAAATGGAGGTAATACTACAGAGTTTGGAACGGTGATGCCAGTATGAGTACAGGAATAAGAAGTCAATTAGCACCAAAAGGATTACATTTTAATCCTAGTGATTTTTTCATAAGTGATAAATATGCAACAATTTTAACAGTTGTTTCATATCCTAAATATATTACACCTGGTTATTTGTCATCATTAACAAATATGTCAGGTATTAAGGTTGTTATTAAACATATACCAGTACCATTTCAAGAAATGGCTAAGATGTTAAATAAACAAGTTGCTGAATTAAAAGATAGATATCAAAATGAAAGAGACCAAACTGTTCGTGAGAGAATAAGACAAGATGCTGAAAGTTTGGAGTACTTTACTTCTATGCTTGCTGGTAGTCAAGCTCGTATATTTGATTTTCAAATGCATATTATGATTTCAGCAGATACTAAAGAAGATTTAGAGTTAAAAAAACTTAATGTTAAAAACTACTTAGATGCGATGGAATTAAAAGCAGTAGCATTAAGATTTGAACAAGAAAAAGTATTAAAATCTATAATACCTGTTTTTCCTCCACAAGACATTGAACAAAGAATTGGTACTCCAATTCCATCTGTTACAATAAGTGCGATGTATCCATTCATATTTGATAGTTTAAAAGATCCTGGACTTGCTACACTTCTTGGAGTAGATTTCTCAGGTGGAGTTATTTTATTTAATCAATTCTTATATAAAATTCGTAAAGAAAATAATAGAAATAATGCTAATATGATTATTCTTGGTACTTCTGGTTCAGGTAAATCAACTGCAGCTAAATTATTATTAAGAACTCATATTAGAAATGGATGTCAAATTGTTATAATTGACCCAGAAGATGAATTTAGAGAAATTACTAGGTCATTCGGTGGAGATACAGTTGACATTGGTAAAGGTGGAGAGTATGGACTTATTAATCCGCTTGAAATAGTAATTGATGCTGATGAAGAAGAGATTAGACAAGGTCTTGGTTATACAGTTCTAACTCGTACTCTTCAATTCTTAAAAGCATTTATGAAGTATTATGACCCATCAATTGAAGAAGATGTACTTACTATGTTTTCTGAGATTGTTCAAGATACATATAAACGTTTTGGAATAGATTTTACTTCAGACTTTTCAAGATATACTTCAGCAGATTATCCTACATTTAGTGATGTTTATGCGACTATTAAAGGAAGACTTATGTCAATGACAGAACATACTCAAGAACGTGATATTATGGAGCGACTTGAGTTAAAGGTTAGACCAATTACTAAAGAATTAAGATTCTATTTTGATGGTCATACTACTTTGAAAAAAGGCAGTGACTTTATGGTATTTAACATAAAAGAATTAATGAATAGTGATTCTACTGTAAAAAATGCTTTATTCTTTAATGTATTGAAGTATGCTTGGGGATTATGTCTAGACTTTAATGTCGATACAGTACTTATGGTAGATGAAGCACATGTACTTTTAGGTGATAATAATGCTCTTGGTGCTGATTTTTTAGCACAAGTACAAAGACGTGCTCGTAAATATAATACTGGTACAATTATAATTACTCAACAACCTAGTGACTTTTCAGATCCTGCAGTTATAACTCAAGGTAAGGCAATTTTTGATAACTCATCATATTATCTTGTAATGGGTCTTAGAAAACAAGCTGTTGAGGATTTAAGTTTATTGATTGATTTAAATGAGAGTGAAAAAGAAAGTATAAAACATTATTCTCAGGGTGAAGCTTTATTTGTTTGTGGTAATAGGCGTATGAGAATTAATGTTGCGGTTACTCAAGAAGAATTAGATTCCTTTGGTATAGGTGGAGGTTTCTAGTATAAATTAAGAAGTTAGGTGGTGGTGAGTCAGTGGCATATCAAGCAAATAGGGGAAATATGACTCCTGAAGAGCAAAAAGCACGTAATGATGCAAATAATGCAAAAAATATTCGAAATGCTGCTGACGTTGCTATTGCTTCTAAAAATCCTTATGCAATGGCAGCTGGTGCTGCTGTTAAAGGTGCCGATAAATTAACAGGTGGTAAAGCATCTGAAGGTTTAGGTAAAGCGATGACTAAATCTAATCAAATGATGCCTGGTGGTAATAGATTTCAAAATATGTCTAATCGTTTGAGTGAAAGTGGAGCAAGTGATAAGATAGGTAAAGCTGCTTCAGTGAAAAATCAAATGGCTGGAAGTGGTACTGGAAATGCAAGTAAAGCAAATGAGGCTACCAAACCTGTTGATAACAATAATAATGTAAATAAAAATATGCAAAATAATACTGCTAATGGTGGAGGAGGACAGAATGGTTCTCTTCCTTCTTCTAGTGGTGGTAGTCAAAATGAATCTTCAAGAAGTTCAAGTAGAAGAAGTTCTAGAAGAGATGATGATTATGATGATCAAAAGGACAAAGATGATTCATTTGGTAACACTAAAGGCACAGGTTTCTTTACCGCTATGAGTCCTATTGTAAAAGTAGCTGTAATATCAGCACTACCTCTTCTTGGAATAGTTTTATTATTCTTTATTGGAATAGCATCTGTTACTAGTATTTTTACAGATTATGATGATGCTTTAGGTATTAGTCAAGAGATGGGTGAAGAAACTGGTAACTATTCACATTCTGCTTCTAAGGAACAGAAGGAATATTATGAACGAATTAATAATGTAAAACTTAGATATCAAGCATCTGGTAAGAGTGTTGATGCTTTAAAAATTGTTTCAGTTTTTCATACATTAAATTCTCATGGAGCAGGTTTGTCTTATGACAAAATTTCTGAATCTGATATAGAATTCGTTGCGGATGCTATGTTTGATGGAAATACTTATAGTGAAGAGACATTTAAAAATAATTTGATTAATACTGTTTTTCCTAAATATTTACCATCTTCTTCTCAAAGAGAAAGAGAGAGTATGGCCAATTCTGTAATTAGTTATATTGATAATTATTATAATTTAATTGGTAAGGATACTGATGATAGTTCTACTTGTGCATCTACTGGTAGTTGTAGTTATGAAATTAAAGGTTACTACATTAGTGGAAAAGGAAATGTAACTGAGAGTTTACAAATAAGTGATTTATATGTTCGTCTTATGCAATGTGGTAGTGGAAATGGTCATAATTATGGTGGTACGTTTGGACAACCTCTTGAAGGCGAAGAGTTAGTTCCTTTTGAAAAATATATTTTAGGTGTTGCTTACCAAGAAATTGGTCCTGATTCTCCAGCTGAGGCAATCAAAGCTCAAATGGTTGCAGCAAGAAGTTATATTCTTGCTCGTCATGCTGATATGGGTGGATGGAGAACTTTAAAACAAGAAAGTAGTGGAAAGTGGGTTTTACAAGTTGCTTCCTGTACACAAGACCAAGTTTATTGTGACCCAGATCAAGGTTGTTCAAGTAATGATGGTCAATGGGGACAAGTTCATAGTGGATTAAATCATGGAAGTGGTTTTAGACGTGCTGCAATGGCTGCTGATTCTCCTCTTAGAACTTATGCTAATGAAACAGCAGGAGAAGTACTTGTTAATAATCAAGGATATATAGTTTATTCGGGATATTTGCAAACAGAACAAAATAAATTTATTAGTCTTGCAAAATCTGGTATGAATTATAAACAAATACTTTTACAAGTTTATAATCAAGGTAGTAGAAATTATGGAGCAACAAATATTCAAAAGAATAGTTGTGGTTCATCTGCTTGTAATGGAGCTGCTAGTGGTGATTATGCAAACTGGAAACAATATGAAGGTTCTTGGATTGGTATTCAAATGGGAAATAGTGGAAAAACAATTAAACAAATTGGTTGTTTAGTAACATCGGTTTCTATGCAAATAGCAAGAAGTGGTGTACAAACTAATATTCAAGATTTTAATCCTGGTACTTTTGTTCAGTTCTTGAATAGTCATGGTGGATTTGTATCTGGTGGTAATTTTGTTTGGGGAGCTGCAACACAGGCTGCACCATCATTTAAATATGGCGGTCAAATATCAGTTTCTGGAATGAGTCGTGAACAAAAGTTAAATAAAATAAAAGAACTTGTTAATCAAAAAGGAGTTTATGTTGTTGCAGAAGTAAAAGGTAATACTGGACAACACTGGGTTGCAATTGACACTGTTCAAGGTAGTACTGTAAAAATGATGGACCCTGGTAGTACTGCTACTGACATGTGGGGACAATATCCTTGGGCAAATACTTCTACACTTGCTTATTATAAAGTTGGATAGGTGATATAATGAGAAAAAAAAGTACATATATTATTCTTATTTCGATAATATTTATCTTTGGAATTGTTATGTTCCTTGTTTTTGGAGTCGAAAACATTAAACAAGGAGCATATGATTCAACTATTATTGTTGGTGATAATACGGTATGGACGTATAGTAATAAAAAATGGGTTAATGTTTCTTCTAGGTCTTCTATAGATAAACTTAATTGGAAGACTTATAAAGTTTATTCAAACAATGAATATTTAGGAGATTATTTACTATGGCATGATGATAGATGGTATGCTTTTGATAAGAATAAGAATGGTGTAAATATCACAGGAAATATTTTGGCGTATAGTGCTAACTATAATATAGATATTTTAAATGCGGAATCATCTGATGCAACGGTTGATAATTATGTTACTCAGGTTCTTGATGATAATGATATAAGTTTATCTAGTAAGTTTACATCTTTAACAAAGACTAGTGTTGATTTTGATGGTGATGGAGTTTGGGAAGATTTTTATGTAGTTAGTAATGCTTTTCCAATTGATTTTTATCCTGAAAATATATTTTCTATAGTATTTATGGTTAAAGATGGAAAAATATCATATTTGTATAATGATATTAGTAAAAATAATTCTTTTAATGGATGTAAACCATATATTAATACTTTTTTAGATACTAATAATGATGGTACTTATGAAATGATTTTGAGTTGTGGAAAATATAGTGCTGATGAAGAAGTTGATATGTTGTATGGTTATAAAGAAAATGAGTTTCAAATATTAATTTCTAACCAATAAATAATGACATAATTAGAAAGATACGTTATAATAAAGAGAGAAGAAAGGGAGTAGTATCATGAAATTAAAATTTAGAGCTGATCCTGAAGATTTACTTATTTTTGGAATGTTTGCTGTATTTTTATTATATATAGTTGCTATTGGTGTAGTTAATGTTCATACCTTTGCAACTGAAGGACATTTGTCTGGATTAAATCCATTTCCAGCATTTGGACCTAGATATTTATTTTCAACATTATTTTTATATTTTTTGTTTTTACTAGGACTTTTTGCTAGTGTTAGCTCAATGTTTTTTGAACGTGAAAAAGGATTTGGAATTACTACTGATAAAAAAGATAAAGGTTATTCTAGATGGGCTAAAGAAAAAGAAATTAAAGAAGAATTAGAGTGTGTACAAATTACACAAAAGAATTCTAAAGCTGCTGGTATTCCAATTATTTTAAATGATAAAGAGATGTGGGTAGATAATGGTGAATATCACTCACTTGTAATTGGTGCTACTGGTTCTGGTAAAACTCAGACTGTTATTTTACCAATGGTTTATAACTTAGCAAAAGCACGTGAGTCAATGATTATTACTGACCCTAAGGGTGAAATTTATGAAAAAACAAGTAATATGTTAAGAGCAAGAGGATATCAAATATTACTACTTAACTTCCGTGATCCTCAAAATGGTAATGCTTGGAATCCAATGACATTACCTTATGAAATGTATAAAAAAGGTAATCAAGATAAAGCAATAGAGTTACTTGATGACTTAGCTTTAAATATTTTGTATGATTCATCTAATAAAAATGCTGACCCATTCTGGGAGAAAACGTCAGCTGACTACTTCTCAGGAGTTGCGTTAGGATTATTTGAAGATGCTAAACCTGAAGAAATAAATATTAATAGTATTTCACTTGCAACTACTGTTGGAGAAGAAAAATTTGGTGGTTCTACATATATAAAAGAGTACTTTGGTGCAAAAGACCCAGCAAGTCCTGCTGCTATTAATGCATCAAGTACAATTATGGCACCTAATGAAACAAAGGGAAGTATCTTATCAGTATTTAAACAAAAGGTTAAATTATTTGCTTCTCGTGAAAATTTATCTGAAATGCTATCACATAGTGATATCGATTTGGAAAGTATTGGTGAAAGACCTACAGCAGTATTTATAGTTATTCAAGATGAAAAGAAAACTTATCATTCATTAGTTACTATTTTATTAAAACAAATTTATGAAACATTAATTAGTGTTGCTCAAAAAAATGGTGGAGCATTACCAGTTAGAACAAACTTCTTACTTGATGAGTTTGCGAACATGCCACCATTAAAAGATGTAACTACAATGATTACTGCAGCACGTTCAAGACATATTCGTTTTACAATGATTATTCAGAACTTTGCACAGTTAGATGATGTTTATGGAAAAGAAGAAGCAGAAACTATTCGTGGTAACTGTGGTAACATTGTTTACTTAATTACTACGGAATTAAAAGCTTTGGAAGAAATCTCTAAGATGTGTGGTGAGGTTAAGTCTAAGAAAGATGATAAGACTGCATCAACTCCATTAGTTACTGTTTCTGACTTACAAAGAATGAAACAATTTGAAGTTATTATTTTACGTATGAGAAAACAACCATTTAAAACTAAATTTACACCATTCTTTAAATTAGATTGGGGAACAAAATATCCTCCTGCTAAATATCCAGTAAGAAAGAAACAAGAATTAAAAACATTTGATATTAAAGAATTTGTTAAGAATCAAAAGAAAAAGAAACTATTAGAAATGATGAATTCGGCAGATCAACAAGATAAAGAAAATGCATCACTTCCAAAACTTCCAGGAATGTTTAGAAATAATGAGGCACATAATTCTTTACCTCCTGAGTTACAAGCTGCAAGAAATATTAGAAAAGAACAAGAAAGAAATAGCATACCTGATTTTACAACAAAACCTCGTGAGAGTAGTGCTGATAATAGTGTTAGGGGAATACCTGATTTTGAAACATTTAAAAAGCAAATGGAAGCAAATGGAGCCTTTAATCCATTTGAAATTCCAAAAGAATCACCTACAACTAGAGCACCAAGCATTCCAACAACACCAATTACTAGTGCACCAAC
The DNA here is from genome assembly GCA_934131175.1 of uncultured Bacilli bacterium. Taxonomy (GTDB): domain Bacteria; phylum Bacillota_I; class Bacilli_A; order RF39; family UBA660; genus UBA3789. The sequence goes on from CAKOZD010000002.1 coordinate 26,455, forward strand.
AACTGCCCCATCTAATCCGTTTATGAGTAATAGTAGCAGTGATGATGACTTTGGATTTGATGTAGATGAATTAGTTAAGAAAATTGATGCTAAGATTGCTGAACTTGAAGCAGAAGAGAAAAAAGAAGAGGAAGAAAGAAAGAAAAAAGAGAGTCTTGCTCAACCAACAACTGCTCCTGCAACAGTTGCAACAACACCAATCCATAGTATTAATGATATATATAATGAAAAACCTGCTGTTAAAGAAACATCAGTTGCTGAAAAGCCTAAGCCATTACCTAATCTTGATTTGGATGATGATAATGATGATGACTTTTTCGATGATTTCTTTGATAATTAGAAAGGAAGATAAATATGAATACTAACTTTAATATAGTAAAAAAACCAAAAAAAGAAGATATTGAAATAGAAGAAGATGAAGAAGAAATTGAATTAGATGATGACGATGATAAACCTAGTAAATCTTCTTCAAATGATTTAAGAAAAAGAATGTTTTTAGTAATGGGAATTATTGTTGGTGGAACTATCTTATTATTATTTATTCTATATTTATGTTCTTTACTAATGCATAAAACATATGATTATGCTGATATAGAAAATTTAATGGAGAGTTCTGCAAAGAAGTATTTTAAAGATAATCCAAGTTATTTACCTACAGAAGAGGGAAATATTGTAGAACTTGATGTTAATAATCTAGTTGCCGGTTCATATATGAAAAACTTATCTGAATATACTGGTGAAGGAGTTACTTGTTCTGGAACAATTCAAGTAGAAAAATCCGGTTCAGAATATTTATATACACCTTATTTAAATTGTGGTGATCAATATTATACTGAAGAATTATATAAGAAGATTGTAAATGATAATAATGTTGTTACTTCAGGATATGGTCTATATTCACATAATGGTTCTTATGCATATAGGGGAGAAGAAGTTGATAACTATGTTAAGTTAGATAATAGTTTATGGAGAATTGTTAAAGTTACTTCAAATAATAATGTTGTTCTTATTCATAATGATGGACTTCCATATACCCAACCATGGGATGATAGATATAATGAAAGTAGATTTTACGCTGCTGGAATAAATTCATATGGAGCAAGTCGTATAAAGGAATATTTAAATAAAGTTTATAAAAACTCTAAGACAAAACGTGAAGATGAAAAAGATGAAAATATTTTATCAAATAGTGATAAAGCAAAATTAGTTTCATATAATTTATGTACTGCAAAAAGAGCAGCTAATAGTACAACAAGTGATAATACAGAAGAGTGTCAAGAAAATACAGCAAATCAAAAATTAGGATTATTAACTTTATCTGATTACATTTATGCAAGTATTGATCCTAATTGTAAGACTGCAACTAGCAAGTCATGTCAAAATTATAACTATTTAAGTATAGATAATGATTGGTGGTTAGCAACAGCAAATAGTGCAGATAACTCAACAGTTTATAAAGTTGATGGAACAGGTGTTGTAAGTTCAGAGAATGCAAGTAATTATTGTATTGTAAGACCAGTTATTTATTTAAATAGTAAGATTTTATATAAAGATGGAGAAGGTACTTTAGAAAAACCATATACTGTAAAATAGGAATCTATAATAAAATAGATTCTTTTTTTTTCATCTAATATTATGAGGTGATTAGATGAAAAATATTAATATTAATGATTTATTAAATATTAAGAATGCTAATATTATAGATATAAGAAATAATTTTAGTTATATGAAAGGACATATTCCAGGAGCAATAAATATTACTTATCAAGAATTATTATTTAATCCAGAGAGATATTTAAACAGAAATAAAGTATATTACATTTATTGTGATTCTGGTAGTAGAAGTAAAGTTATTGTAAATGAATTAAATAATTTAGGTTATAATACTATTAATGTTTTAGGTGGCTATAATAGTTACTTGTTTAGATTCTAGAATTATACTATAATAAAACTTGAAGGTGATAAATTGAACATCATTAGTTATATTATTGAAAATAGTACGGAATTTGTTTCTCATGGAGGATTGCTAGTTGGATTTTTCTTAGTATTTATAGAATGTTTTATACCTGCTTTACCTTTAAGTATTTTTATAGCGTTAAATGTTAATGCTTTTGGAATGTTTTTAGGTGTATTTATATCTTGGGTAGCAACTTGTTTAGGAAGTTTTTTATGTTATTTATTATTTTATTATTTAGGTGGTAAATTTCATCAAAAAGTATTAAATAAAAAAATGATAATTAAGGTTAGAAATGGAATTGATAAGATAAGTAATATTAGATTTTCTAGTTTAGTTTTATTGATTACACTTCCATTTACTCCTGCATCTTTAATTAATATTTTATCTGGTATGGCTGGAATATCTAAGAAAAAGTTTTTAGCAGCTTTATTGATTGGTAAAGTTTTCTCAACTACTTTTTGGGGATATATAGGTAAAAGTTTAATAGAGAGTGTTACTGATTTAACTACATTGATATATATTGGTATTGCGTTGTTAGTTGCATATGTACTTTCAAAAATTGTAAGTAAGAGAATGAATATAGAATAATTATTTAGAATAAAGAGGTGTTGTATGGATTATATAATTATAGGTTTATTAGTTGTACTTATTATTTTAACTGTTATTTCATTATTTAAGAATATTAATGAATCTAATATTACTGAACGTTTAGGTAAATTAGAAGTTAGTATGATGAAAGAGATGGGAAATTTTAAAAACGATTTAAGTCGTGATTTAAATGATGATTTTACTAAATTAAATGAAGGAGTAGAGAAGAGATTATTACTTATAAATGATAAAGTAAATGAGCGACTTGATCAAAACTTTGAGAAGACAAATAAAACATTTCAAAATGTTATTGAAAGACTTAGTAGAATAGATGAGGCTCAAAAGAAGATAGATAATTTATCTGGAGATATTATTAGTTTACAAAGTATATTAACTGATAAGAAGACACGTGGAATATATGGAGAAGTTAATTTAAAACATATTCTTGTATCAGTTTTTGGTGAAAGAAATGATAATATTTATAGATTACAATATACATTTTCAACAGGTGTTATAGCAGATTCTGTTTTGTTTGCTCCTGAACCCCTTGGGACAATTTGTATAGATTCAAAATTTCCATTAGAACACTATCAAGCAATGGTTGATAAAAGGCTTACTAGCGAAATGCGAGATAAGTATGAAAAAATGTTTAGAATGGATATGAAAAAACATATTGATGCGATTGCTGATAAATATATAATTCCAGGAGAAACTTCAAATCAAGCAATATTATTTTTACCAGCTGAGGCGATATTTGCAGAAATAAATGCATATCATACAGATATTATAAATTATGCATATCGTAAGCATGTATGGATTACTAGTCCTACTACCTTAGTATCAACATTGACTGTAATTGAAATGATTATTAAAAATATCGAAAGAGATAAATATACAAGAGTAATACATGAAGAGTTAAATAAACTTGGATTAGAATTTTCAAGATATAAAGAAAGATGGGACAAGCTTGCTAGAAGTATTCAAACTGTTAATAAAGATGTAGAAAATGTCTATATAACAACAGATAAAATTACGAAGAAATTTGAAAGTATAAATAGAGTAGATGTTAATAAATTAGATAATTCAAATGAAGAAGACTAATATATTTTTTTCTTCTTTTCATATTATTTAATATGAGAAAAATATTATTATATATATTAAGTGTTTTACTTATGAGTGTTGGTTTAACTTTTATTTTTATATATATGAATTTATTTGCTTTTGGATATACTTTATTAGAATATTTAAGTTTTATATTTACTAATTTTTATTGTTTATTATTTTTTGTTGGTTTTATTCTTTTAAATATATTATTGCATAAAAAATAGATTACTTTTTTAGTAATCTATTTTCATAGCATGTTTTACTTCTTGCATTACTTCTTTTGCTTTTTCTCTTGCTTTTTCAGTTCCTTTATTTAGTATTTCGTCTACTAATTCTTTATTCTCATCATATTTTTTACGACGTTCTTGAATTGGTTTTAAGAAATTGTTCATTGCTTCAATAAGTTCTTTTTTACATTGAACACATCCACGAGCACCCATTTTACATTCTTCACAAATCTTTTTAGTATTTTCTTCTTTATTAACAAGATTATGATAATAATAAACCATACATACATCTGGATTTGCAGGGTCATCTTTTTTAATTTTATTAGTGTCTGTTAATGCACCCATTACTTTTTTCTTAATTGTTTCTTCATTATCAACTAAATATATAGCATTTCCAAGACTCTTACCCATCTTTTCATTACCATCAAGACCTTTAATTCTTTTATTTTCAGATAAATATGGTTCAGGCTCTTTTAGAGTCATTCCATAAATAGAATTAAATTTTCTAACTATTTCACGACATTGTTCTATTAATGGTAATTGATCTTCTCCAACAGGAACTAATTCACCTTTAAAAGCAGTAATGTCTGCTGCTTGAGAGACTGGGTATCCTAAAAATCCATAAGTAATACTTTCACCAGAATTTCCAAATAATTCTTTCTTTTGAGAAATTTCTGTTTTAACAGTAGGATTTCTTTGAAGTCTTGCGACTGTTACTAAATTACTATAATAAACAGTTAATTCTGCTATTTCAGGTATTTTTGATTGAATAAAGAAGTTTACTTTATTAGGGTCAAGTCCAATAGCAAGTAAATCTTTAGTTATTTCATATACATTAGTTCTTACTTTATCAGGGTTATTAAAATTATCAGTTAGTGCTTGAACATCAGCAATTTCTAAGAAAAATTCATAATCATCTTGTAACTTTACATAATTTTGTCCTGCACCAAAATAGTGACCTAAATGAAGATTACCAGTTGGTCTTAATCCTGTAAGTATTGTTTTTTTCATAAAATCACATCTCTTTCCTTTGTATAAATATAATTTATTTTATCATTAAATAAAAAAAACTTCTATATAAACTAGAAGTTTAATGAAGTAAATTTATAATATCTAGGAAATTATTGTGATTTAGAAAAAATATTCCAAATATAATTCCACATAGTGCTCCTAATAAATGTCCATCATGATATGATTTATCTTTTTTATTAGTAATTAGTTTTTTCTTTACTTCACTAATTACATAAAATACTAAAATTAATAATACTGTTAATGGGATTTTACCATCTGTTATATTTGAGAAAGAACTTAATACAATAAGCATATACACATTACCACTTGCTCCTAATATCATGTATTTTGTAAATATTAAATTAAATATAGCAATTACTAGAGAGGTTATTAGTAGCATTATTAGTAAGTTAATACTACCATATTTTTCTTCTATCATTGGACCAACTAATAATATGTATAAGAAATTACCAACGAAATGGTCCCAATTTTCATGACCAATACTATGAGTGAATAATCTTACATAAGATAGAGGATTTAGGGGAGATGAGCGATATGATGAGAATAATAATTTATTTGTTTTGCCATGACTTATAGTATTTAGAAACCAAGCAATTAAAGATAATAATAAGTAACTTATTATAACTTTTGAATTATAATCAAACTGGATATTGTTAATATTAAATGCTGTCATACTACACCTTCTTTACTTATTTCATTATAATTATACTAGAAGAAATTATTCTTTACAATGAATGTTTTTAGTGATATTGTAATTAATAAATATTTGTGGGGTTATTTTATGAAAAAGATACATGAATTAAATATTGAAGAGCTAAGACAAATTAAGAATATTGCTATTCAATATAGTACTTTAGATGAATTAGTTAATGCAATTGATTTTAATTTGAATGCAATATATTATCAAAATGTTCCTCTTAATGTAAGATTCGATTTGAATATGTTTAGGGAACTTTCTATATTTACTGATACTGAACTTAAAATATTAAGTTTGAATCATATTTATAATCTTCAAGATTTAATAGATTTTGATTTAGATACTGGTAAAACTAGTGATATGTCTCGTTCATTTAAAGAAAAAATTGAATGGGTTAGGAATTTTTATAATATGGATAGTTTTGATAAGAATGCTGTTCAGAAACAAAAAAAGAAGTAATTGCTTCTTTTTTTATGTAAAATAAAGAAAATCTCCAACACTTCTTAAATTATCTTCACCTTCACCTGATGGGTTATTAATTACATCGTTATTTCTAACTAAACTAACACTTCCACCTTGATCCATACTATAAGCATTTGTACAACCTTTGCTTTTTAAGTATTCTGCTGTATCACTTAAAACATTGTTACCTGTTTTATCTGTTACTATATAGTATTCTCCTGGTTGAGTCATACCAATAACATTTCTTTTATAAGCTCTTGTTTCTCTATAGCTTGGTGATGTATCTCCATTTTCAATTACTTGTGTACTATGACATGAGAACGAATATTTTACTCCTTCATTTACTAGTTGATCTGCTGTTTTTCCATAAGCATTATAGATTCTTCCATCTTTATTAAGAAGTAGTTCATTTCCACCAGATGTACCATTTTGTTTTACTTCACCATTTACAATTACTATATTATTTGCTCCTTTTAAATCTTCTTTTCCAGTTCCGTAATCAAAGTGACTACCATTAATTAATACTTTAGAGTTTAATCTCTTTGATGCACTTTTAGCATTTTCTAGTCCACTTCCATAACTTCCATTTGCAGGAGCACCATTTATTTGACTTCCATTATTAATAACGACATGTGTAACTTCAACTTCTTTACCATTAATAGTGGTTGTAGTAGTTGTTGTATAAATTGAATCATTAACTGTTGCATAATCTGCATTTTTTAATTCATCAGAATATTTTGAAACAGCTTTACCAACTTTAGAATTTTTATCAATATTATTCAAATTAATAGATTTATTTGATGTTGACTCATTTGATAAAGATGTATTTAATTTTTCTTTGTCACCTGTTACTTCTTTAGTAGCAGCATCATCACCAGCTTTATAACTTTCAGCAGTTTCGTTTATAAATGTACTTATTGTTGCAAAATTTTCTGTAAGTTCATTTAATTTTACTGAAACTTCGCTAAATGCATTTACTGCTTCGTCACAAATTGGTCCCATAAACACACTTTCATTATTTAAATTAGTACCACAATCAGTTATAGTTGTTTGATTGTTTGTAATAGACTCATTTACCTTACTAGTAGTACTTACTGCATCATTAAATATACCATAATCAGATATTTTATATTCATTCATTATTCTACACCTCTTATTATTTATAATTTTATCATTACTTTATATTTTACACAATTTTATTATTAAGTTTTGTTAGTGATTGACAAATTATTATAAATAGTGTATTCTAAATTAGAAATCGCTGAAGGAGAAAAGTAAATTTAATTACTTTTATAGAGAGTTAGGGTATGGTGGAACCTAATAAAGAATTATTTTGAAAGAACACTTCTGAGTACTTAAAGAAATTTAGTAGAATAAGTCGGGTGCATACCGTTATAAATGCTTAGGTTTGTTTGAACCGAGAGTGATTATAAAGATATTCTTTATAATAATAAGGGTGGTACCGCGGAAACACTAGTCTTCGTCCCTTACTATATATGTAGTAGGAGATAAAGACTGGTGTTTTTTATTTTATATAAGGAGGTTATTATGATAGAAAAAGAGAAGTTAAAAGATTATGCAAACAAGTTAATGTTTGATATGGATGATAGTGAATATTCAGTTTTACAAGATGAATTTGAAACAATATTAAAACAAATGGATTTAATTGGTAATATTCCTAATATAGAAAGTGTTAGTCCTATGACATTTCCTTTTAAAAATACTGATGTTAGTTTAAGAGAAGATGAAGTAGGAGATTATTTGACTGTATCTGAGGTTTTAGAGAATGCTAAACATCAGGTAAATGATCAAGTTAAAGTACCAAAGGTGGTGGATGAAGATGTATAGAGGAAAAAGTATAACAGAACTTAGAAGTATGTTGGATAGTGGAGAAGTAACTGCAGAAGAGTTATTTAATAGTGCTAATAGACTTGCTCACTATTTCCAAGAAGATTACAATTCTTTTGTAACTATAGTTGATAAGTTTAAATATAAGGATAGAGATAGTTTAATAAATGGTATTCCATATGCTTTAAAAGATAATTTTTCGACAAGTGGAATATTGACAACTGCATCTTCTAATATATTAAAAGATTATGTTCCAGTGTATGATGCGACAGTTTATAAAAAATTAAAAAAAGCAGGAGCAGTTCTTGTTGGTAAGACAGTATTAGATGAATTAGCAATGGGTGGTACTGGTACTACAGGCCATACTGGTATTGTTAGAAATCCTTGGGATAAGGAACGTATGATAGGTGGTTCTTCTGCTGGTAGTGCATCAAGTGTTGCACTTGGAATTGTTCCATTTTCTATAGGTAGTGATACAGGAGATAGTGTTAGAAAGCCAGCATCTCATGGAGGTCTTGTTGGATTTAAACCAACGTATGGAAGAATTTCTAGATATGGATTATTTGCATTTGCATCTAGTCTAGATCATGTCGCAACATTTACAAGAAACGTTTTAGATGCTGCAATACTTACTGATATTTTAAAGGGACAAGATATTAATGATATGGTTACTTTAAAAGATGATGGTAAAAAATATAGTGAACTTATTGATAAAGATATTAAAGGTAGAAAATTATTTTATATAAAAGAGATTTGTGGTACTGATACATATAAAGATAGTAGCGATGAAGTACTTAAAAAGACAATTTCAGATTTTCATGAGTGTCTTGATAAACTTTGTGATGAGGGATTTATTATTGAAGAAGTTTCAATGGATAAGAAATTACTTGAAGCAATATATCCAACTTATATGTGTATTAGTTGTGCTGAGGCAACTTCAAATAATTCTAATTTAACTGGTATTCAGTTTGGGCCTAGAGGAGATGGGCAAAGTGTTGAAGAAATTATGTTTGATGCCAGAACTAAAGGTTTTTCAGAACTTATAAAGAGAAGATTTGTTCTTGGTAGTTATATTCTTCAAAAAGAAAATCAAGAAAGATTATTCTTGAACGCTCAGAGAGTAAGACATATGATTGTTGATAAAATGAATGAATTTTTTAAAGAATATGATGGTATGATTGCTCCTTGTAGTGGAGGTTATGCTCCTAGGTTTGATGATGCTAGTGAGAAGTTAAGTGATAGATATTTAATATTAGAAAATCATTTAGCTATTGGTAACTTTGGTGGTTTTCCATCAATTACTCTTCCATTTACAATGATTGATGAAAAACCAGTTGGAATTAATATTACTGGTAGAGTATGTGAAGATGATGTTGTACTTAATATGGCAAACTATGTTGAGAAAGTTACTGGACTTAAGAATATTTATAGTGAAGTAGGTGATATTGATGTATAAAGTAGTAATAGGACTTGAAGTGCATTGTGAGTTAGAGACTAAGTCAAAAAACTTTTCTCCTGCTCCTAATATGTTTACTGAGGCACATAACATAAATGTAGCAACTGTTGATTTAGGACTTCCTGGAATATTACCTGTTGCTAATAAGGAAGCCGCAAGAAGAGCTTTGTTTACTGCAATGGCTCTTCACTGTGAAACACCAGATGAAGTAATATTTGATAGAAAAAATTATTATTATCCAGATTTACCAAAAGGGTATCAAATTACTCAAAATACAAAACCTATGGGAATTAATGGATATTTAGATATCTTAGTAAACGGTCATATAAAGAGAGTAGATATTCATGATTTACATTTAGAGGAAGATACAGCATCACTTGAACATTATCCAAAGTATTCTTTGATTGATTATAATAGAAGTGGTATTCCTTTAATGGAAATTGTTACAGAACCTTGTATGGAAAGTGCAGATGAGGCTGTTACTTTCTTAGAAGATTTAAGAGATGTATTTTTATATCTTGGAGTAAGTGAGGCTCGTAGTAATTATGGTCAAATGAGATGTGATGTTAATATTTCTTTAATGAAGGATACTGATACAGAACTAGGTACTAAAGTTGAAATGAAGAATATTAATGCATTTAATAATGTACGTGCAGCAATTGAATATGAAATTAAAAGACAAAGTGAGATTTTAAATAGAGGAGAAAAAGTAGTTCAAGAAACTCGTCGTATTGCAGAAGATGGAAAAACTTATTCAATGAGAGAAAAAGTAGATGCAGTTGACTATAAATATTTTATTGAACCAAATATTCCTAGTACTCCAATTACTGATGATTTTCTATATGAATTAAAAAATGAATTACCTGAATTAAAATTAGATAGATATTTTAAATATATAGAAAAATATGATATTAGTGAGTATGATGCTACTATTCTTTCAAAAGAAAGAAGCGTTGCTGATTACTTTGAGAGTGTTATTTCTAGTGGATGTGATGTTTCTCTTGCTGTTGGCTTTGTAACTACAACTATTCTTAGTACTATAAATAAATTAGATATAAAAATTGATGAATTATTTATAACTCCGGATATGTTAAGTGGAGTAATTAATTATGTAGCAAGTGGTAAGATGAGTTTAGATGCCGCTAAGAAATTACTTTATAAGGCAATTGATGAGAAGGTTGACCCTAATGAGTTAATTAAGAAAGAAAGTCTTGTTCAAATAAATGATAAAGATGAATTACTTAAATTAATTAGAAGTTGTATGGATGAGAATTTAGAAGTAGTTAGACAATATGTTGAAGATGGAAATCTGTCTGCTGGTAACTTCTTTATTGGACAAGTTATGAAGAAGAGTAATAGACAAGCTAATCCAAATATTTCAAAAGAATTAATATTTGAAGAATTAGAGAGGAGAAAAAATAATGGATAAAAGATATAGAACACATTATTGTGGAAAATTAAGTGAAGAAGAAATTGATAAAGAAGTAAGAGTTGCTGGGTTTGTTGAAAATATTAGAGACCATGGTGGTGTTATATTTGTAGATATTCGTGATAATACAGGTGTAATTCAGGTTGTTTCTAATGATGATTCTATTTTTGATGGAATTACAAGAGAGTCTAGTATTACAATTCTTGGTACTATTAGAAAAAGAGCAGAGGAAGATTATAATGAAAGAATTTCTACTGGTACGATAGAATTATTAGTTAGTGACTTAGAAGTTCTTGGTAAGGCTAAAAATGTATTACCATTTGAGGTTATGACTTCTAGAGATGTAAGTGAAGATGTTAGATTAAAGTATAGATATCTTGATTTAAGAAATCCTAAAGTTAAAGAAAATATTATTTTTAGAAGTAGAGTAATTGATTTTTTAAGAAAGATTATGAAAGAAGATGGATTCTTAGAATTACAAACACCAATTCTTACAGCATCTTCTCCTGAAGGAGCTCGTGATTTTATAGTTCCAAGTCGTAAATTTCATGGTAAATTTTATGCATTACCACAAGCACCTCAACAATTTAAACAATTATTAATGTGTAGTGGTTTTGATAAGTATTTCCAAATTGCTCCATGTTTTAGAGATGAGGATGCTAGAAGTGATAGAGTTTATGGAGAGTTTTATCAACTTGATTATGAAATGAGTTTTGTTGGAGAAGAAGAAGTTTTATCAGTTGGAGAAAAGATTTTTTATGAGACTTTTAAAGAGTTTGGTCAAGGTAAAAAGTTAAGTGAAAAGCCTTTTGTTAGATTAAGTTATAAAGAGTCTATGGAAAGATTTGGTACAGATAAACCAGATCTTAGAAATCCTCTTGAAATAATTGATTTAACTGATGTATTTGAAGAGACAAGTTTCCGTCCATTTAGAGGGGTTCCTGTAAAGGGAATTGTAGTTGAAGGAATTGCTGATAAATCAAATTCTTGGTTTAATGAATTAGGAGACTTTGCTAAGAGTATTGGAATGAGTGCTGGTGTTGGTTATTTCAAGGTAAATGATGATATGAGTTTTGTTGGTCCAATTGATAAGTTCTTAAATGATGATGAAAGAGAAGATTTAATTAAAGCTGGTAACTTAAAGCCGGGTTGTGTTATTTTCTTTATTGCTGATAGAAATAATGCTTATAAGTATGCAGGTGAAATTAGAAATGAGTTAGGTCGTAAGCTTGATTTGATTGATAAGAATGAATTTAAGTTCTGTATAGTAAAAGATTTTCCTATGTTTGAATGGAGTGAAGAAGATGATCAATACATTTTCACACATAACCCATTTAGTATGCCACAAGGTGGAATGGATGCTTTAAATAATAAGAAACCAGAAGATGTTTTAGCATATCAATTTGATTTTGTATGTAATGGTATCGAAATGGCAAGTGGTGCAGTTAGAAATCATGATTTAGATATTATGAGAAAGGCATTTAGTATTGCTGGATATTCTGAAGAAGATTTAGAGACTAGATTCAAAGCATTATATGAAGCATTTAAGTATGGTGCTCCACCACATGCTGGTATGGCTCCTGGAATTGATAGAATGTTAATGCTTTTATTAGATGAAGATTCAATTCGTGAAACAATAGCATTCCCAATGACTGCAGGAGGGGCAGATTTACTTATGAATGCTCCAGGAGACGTTACAGAATTACAATTAAGAGAGACTCATATAAAGGTAAGATAATTTGTCTTATCTTTTTATTTTGTAAAGTTGTGTAAAATTAATTTTTTAGTTGCTAATAATACAGAAAGTATTGTATATTTATGTTAAGATAATTAGACATTAGAGGTGATAAAAAGTGTTTAATGCATTTTGCAATTATATAAGTAAATTAACAACAGTAGATGTTGGTATTATAAAAGTAATTCTTCTTACTATGCTTGTTTTAGCAATATTTTCTATTTTGAAAACAGTTGGTAGAAGTTTAATTAAAAATAAATTAAGTGGTAAGGGTGAATATGTTCTTAATCAATCTTTTAAAATTATAATGAATGTTTTAGAAGTTTTTGCACTACTTTTAGTATGGAGTGAATATATTAAGAATTTAATGACTTTGATTTCAGTTTTATCGGCTTCCTTAATTTATGCTTTACGTGAAATTATACTTAATTTCTTCTGTGGTTTATATATAAAGATTAGAAGACCTTTTAAGGTAGAGGATAGAATTCAAATTGATAATATTAAGGGAGATGTTATGAATATTTCTTCCCTTGATTTTGAAGTTTTAGAAGTTTCTACTAAAGAAGAAAATGGACAGTCAACTGGAGTTGTTGTTAGTTTTCCAAATTCTATTGTTATATCTAAACCTGTTAAGAATATAAATAAAGGTTTTAAATATGTATGGGATGAGTTAGTAGTTAAAGTTTGTCTTGATAGTGATTTAGTACAAAATAAACAAGAAATTTATAAGATTGTTAATAATATAGAGACAATTAAGAGTATTCCTCGTAAGATGAAGAGTCAAATTAATGAGATTAATACAGAAAATAGAATTTATTATAATAAGTATGATCCTATAATTTATACTAAGATAGTTGATGACCATGTTGAATTAACTGTTAGATATTTAATGCATCCAAAGAAATCTCGTTATGTTGAGAGTGTAATATGGAATAAGATTTATTCTGCTTTTGTTGAAGGGAAAATTAGGCTTTTTACTGGTGTAGATGGTCCTACTTATGAGAAAGTTAGTAAGGCTTTAGAAAATAATGATAAAAAAGATGACGTGAAAAATGCGGTTTCTTTAGGAACTGTTGTTTCTGGCGTTATTGAGTCTTAAAGTAATCTAATCCTTGATTAGGTTATTTTTTATGGAAGATTAGAATAAATTTAAAAAAAATACTAATAATATAATAGAAGGTGTTTATATGATTGATATGAAAAAGAAAATTTATAAGGCATTAGAGAAGAAAAAGGAGTCTATTGTAATTGATTTATATTTAAATGATTATGATGGTAGTAATTTTTATATAGCTCTTGTATATAATAGAGTAATTGAAAAATTTAAAGTGTTATTTGTTCCAATTGATGCGATTAGATTAGGAGATAGGGTAGAAGATTATTTCTGTTATCAATTTATTTTTATGGAAACAGTTAACTATATTATGGAATTAATTAGAAATAATAAAGATGTTTATATTAATGAAAAAGATAGAAATAGAGCAATTCCTACAAATAAATCTTATTATATAGAAATGACTACTCATGTTGCTGGAGAAGATTATGAATTTAATTTTACTCAGTTTTTTGATGATGACTATATATTTATTTTTGATGTGATTGTTAGTTTATTTGAGCATTGTCCACATATAGTAGGAGAGTTATGTAGTTTATTACTTGCGCAATATAATAGTCCATATGAATTAATTAAATATACTAGTTCATTTGATTTTGATTTAATGAGTGATGACTATAAGTTAATGTTTAATGATGAAGTTATTAATAATTGTAAATATACTTATGACGATATTGTATGTTTAGAAAGATTTAATTCTAAATATTATGGTGTTATTAATAATAAGAGATTTATATTTGAAGAAGTTATAGGAAGTGATTCATTAAATATTTATAGTGAAAATTCTAGTCCTATAGGTGAAGAAGTGTTTATTTTAATGAAGGCAATACGTGATGGTATTATTAAGAAATTTAATAGATTAGAAGTTAGTTTAGAGAAGAATTTTTCTAAGAGTTTAGTACTATATTCTTATGATGTAAGTGTTCATGATAAGGAGTTTCTTGTATTTAATAAGTTACTTGATAAAGAGGTTACGTTTAGTCTAATGGAAAATAAATGTTTAAAAGTAACTCTTTGTTCAGATGAATTTAAAAATAAAATTATTAAGTATATTGAAGATAAATATGAGAAAGATAAAGCAAAAGAATTATTTGACTTTATTTTCTAATATTTTATTTATTTTAAATATTTTATTTTACCTCAATTTATATGTTTATATAGATGAGGTTTTTTTGTTTATTAAGTATATAATTTTTATTTACTTGTATTTTTATTTACTATGTTTTATTATATTTAGTAAATATTTTGATGAGGGGTAATTTTAAAATGAAAAATAATATAGTAAAATATTTAGATACTCCAATAGAATATCTTGAATTATCAACTACTATTACAAATGCTTTAAAAAGAAGAAATGTTTATTCTATTGGAGACCTTATAGATGTAGAAAATGAATATGGTTTAGAGAATTTAAGAAAAATAGGTTCAAAGTCCCTTTCTAGTATTAAAGAAAAATTATTAGAAAAATGTGATATTAAACTTGATGAGTTATATGTTGATAAAGATGTATCTGAATTAAAACGGTTAGGTCTTTCAAATAGAGCTTTAAATTTTCTTGTTGATAAATTTCATATAAGTACAGTTAAGGAATTATTAGAAATTCCTTGTGGTGAAGGAAATACTTATCATATCAATACATTGACAAGTACTGGTGATGAAATAGCAAGTAAAGTACATGATGCTGGAATGGCATTTAAATGTGAAGATGTTTTATCTGTAGAAGCAGATGATGTGGTAGTTTATTTAGAATTTGATAAGCAGATAGAAAGCCTTGGTTTATCATTGTTTACAGAAAATGCTTTAAAAAGAAGTAATATTTATACAATAAGAGATATTATAGATACAGAAAATAACTATGGACTAAATTCTATAAATAATATAGGTTCTAAATCTATTAAAGAGATTAAAGATGCATTATTAAAAAGATGTAATATAAATTTGGATGGTTCTGTAAATAATTTTGATATTGTCGATATAAATTATTTTTCACTTGATGATTTATTTAATACAATGGATATAGATTACATTACAAGTGAGTTTTATGAGAAAGTAGAGAGTCCAAAGTCATTTATTGAGAATTATTTTGTATTATTATTTATAAGACAAGCTCAAGTAGTGTGTAAAAAGAATGATAATATGAACTTTAATAATGAAGAAATAGTTTCATTTTTAAAAAGAAAATTATTAGAATATAAAAGAAACTTGTTTAATATATCAGAGTGTGTAGTAAAACAATTAAAGAAATAGGAGACTTCAATATGAAGTTTTTTTCTTTTTAATTTTTATAAATTATTTTAGTGCTTTATTGTATTTTAAAAATTAGCACTTTAAATTGACAAGTGCTAAGAAAAGTGTTATATATTAAATGTACACATTATTAAGGAGATGATTATTGTGGCTAAGAAAGAATTTAAGTCTGAGTCTAAAAGATTACTTGATTTAATGATTAATTCTATCTATACAAATAAAGATATATTTTTAAGAGAGTTAATTAGTAATGCAAGTGATGCTTTAGATAAATTATATTATAGAAGTTTAACTGATAAGAAGGTTAAGGTAGATAAAGATGATTTATCTATTGATTTAGCTTTTGATAGAGATAGTAGAACTTTAACTATTACTGATAATGGTTGTGGTATGACTAAAGAAGAGTTAGAAGCTAATTTAGGTACTATTGCGAAGAGTGGTTCTTTATCTTTTAAAGAAAATATGTCTAAAGATGAAAAAATTGATATTATTGGTCAATTTGGTGTAGGTTTCTATTCTGCATTTATGGTTAGTGATAAAATTGTTGTTAATAGTTTAAGTATTGATAGTGATAAGGCATATACTTGGGAAAGTGAAGGTGCAGATGGATATACTATAACTGAGTCTACAAGAGATGAAAGAGGTACAGAAATTATTCTTCATATTAAGGAAGATGATGAGGAGACAAATTATTCTAAGTATTTAGATGAGTATGAAATTAAGAATTTAGTTAGAAAGTATTCTGATTATATTAGTTTCCCTATTAAGATGGAATGTACTCATCATGAATTAAAAGATGAAGAAAAACATGAGTATGAAGATCATAAAGAAATTGAAACATTAAATAGTATGGTTCCTATTTGGAAGAAGAATAAAAATGATGTAAGTGATGCTGATTATGAGAATTTCTATATGGATAAGTTTAGTGATTATGATAAACCTTTAAAAGTTATTTCTACATCAGTTGAAGGTATGGCTTCATTTAAAGCATTATTATTTATTCCATCACATGCACCATATGACTATTATACTCAAGACTATGAAAAAGGACTTGCACTATATTCTAATGGTGTTCTAATTATGGAAAAATGTGCTGACTTATTACCAGACTATTTCAGTTTTGTAAAAGGTGTAGTTGATTCAGAGGATTTATCTTTAAATATTTCACGTGAGATGTTACAAGAGTCTCAAAGCATGAAAGTAATTGCTAAAAATATTGAAAGTAAGATTAGAAGAGAATTAGAAGCAATGCTTAAAAATGATAGAGAAACTTATATTTCATTCTTTAAGACATTTGGTGTTCAATTAAAATATGGTGTTTATAATAACTATGGAGCAGATAAAGATAAATTAAAAGATTTAGTAATGTTTTATTCATCTAAACATGAAAGACTTGTTACTTTAAAAGAATATGTTGATAATATGCCTGAAGGACAAGATAAGATTTATTATGCATCAGGAGCATCAATTGAAAAGATTAATGCACTACCTCAAGTTGAACAAGTAAAAGATAAAGATTATGATATTTTATATTTAACTGATTATGTTGATGAGTTCTGTGTAACTGCAATTTCTGAATATGAAGAGAAGAAGTTTGCAAATGTAAGTGATGGTTCACTTGATTTAGAAACAGAAGAAGAAAAAGCAGAAAATAAAAAAGTAAATGAAGATAATTCAGATTTATTAAAAGCAATGAATGATGAGATTAAAGATGTAAATGAAGTTAAATTTAGTAATAAGTTAAAATCTCATCCAGTATGTTTAACTACTAAAGGTGATGTATCAATTGAAATGCAAAAAGTATTTGATGCAATGCCTAATGATATGGGAATTAAAGCACAAACAATTCTTGAAATTAATGAGAAACATCCAATTGCTGAAAAATTAAAAGATTTGTATGAAAATGATAAAGAAGAATTTAAGAAGTATACACAAATACTTTATAGTGAAGCAAGAATGATTGCTGGACTTCCAATTGATAATCCTACTGAAATTAGTAGATTAATTTGTGAAGTAATTTCTAAATAATATTTTGAGGACTTAGTCCTCTTTTTTTTGCAAAATTCATGAAAATAGTTTATAATAAGTGACTAAAAAGAGGGGACTTTTATGGAAAAAGATATTTATTTTAAAGATTATTTAGCAAGTCGTGTAATTATGGATGATAAAATGGTTGATGGATACGATAAGGTATATTATCAAATTAATGAAGATGTTAATGATGTTTTATTAGGAGAAGATTTTACTGATAAAGATGTCTTATCAGTACTTGCATCAGCTGATCAATATTTTATGTTTAAAGCACTTGATGCAAAGAAAGTTGATGCTTTTGACTTTAATAGACTTACAATATACTATTATTTTTTAAGAAAATGGTCTATTAAATATAATAATGATGTTTATCCAGATATTTTTTATGATGATTCTTATGTTGAAAATTTATTAGAAAAAGTAGTGGTTGGTAGTGATTTAGAGAAAAAAGCATTAGACTTTTTTAAGATGCATGTATCAAATGGAAGTGACTTTTCAAAGTTCTTTTATGATGTTGATGTACAGCCATATGGTAATACTTTATTTCAAAATATTCGTCAATTAAAGAAAATAATAGACTCTGATTTTACTTTTTATAATATGGATTTATTTAAGGATAATGGAGATTTAATTTCTAAGAAATATGATTATTTATATATATCAAATATTCTTGATTGGGCTCGTGAAGATAGTAGTAAGATTACTATTGCGAAGGATAATTTATTGTCACTACTTAAAGATAATGGAAAAGTAATTTGTTCTAGATTAGTAAATAGAAGTAAATCTGGTATTTTAAGTGAGAGAGAAATTTTTGATGAGGACTTTCAGTTACATGAATTTTCTGATGGTAAAAATTATATGTATATTAAGAAATAGATGTTTATTTAACATCTTTTTTCATACAATTCTCCCATATTTGTACGGCAATATTTTGATTTTATTATGTTAAAATTAAAATGGTGGTAAATGTGAAAAAAGTATTAAATATAGGTATAGATGTTGGGTCTACTACTGTAAAATTTGTTGTTTTAAATAAGAAATGTGAAATACTTTATAGTGAGTATAGAAGACATTTTTCTGATACTAAGAAGACTATTAAAGATTTAATGAATGAAGTTCTTGAGAAGTTTCCTAATAGTAATTTTACAATAAATATGACAGGAAGTGGGGCAATTACTTTAGCAAAGTATTTAGATGTTCCTTTTGTTCAAGAAGTTATTGCTTGTAAAAATGCGATTAAGAAATACGCAAGTTCTACTGATGTTGCTATCGAGCTTGGTGGAGAGGATGCTAAGATAATTTATTTTGATCAAACAATTGAACAGAGAATGAATGGTTCTTGTGCTGGTGGAACTGGAGCATTTCTTGATCAAATGGTTGTACTTTTAAATACTACAACTGAAGGACTTAATGATTTAGCAAGAGATGGAAAAACTATTTATCCTATTGCTTCTCGCTGTGGTGTGTTTGCTAAAACTGATGTTCAGCCTCTTCTTAATGAAGGAGCAAAAAGAGAAGATGTTGCTTTATCTATTTTACAAGCAGTTGTTAATCAAACAATTCAAGGACTTGCTTGTGGAAGACCAATAAAAGGAAATGTAATATTTTTAGGTGGACCACTAAATTATTTAGATATGCTAAGAGAGCGTTTTATAAAGACTCTTAATTTAAGTGAAGATGAAGTTATCATTCCAGAAGATGCAAGACTTTTTGTTTGTATTGGTTCTGTTCTTGATAGTTCAAAAAGTAAAGTAATGACTAATGAGGATTTAGTTAAGTTAATGAAGAGATTTTCTTATTTTAGAGAAAGTGAATCTAAGGATTTAGCTCCGTTATTTAAAGATAAAAAAGATTATGATAAGTTTGTAAAAAGACATGCAAAAGATAGTGTTAAAAGAAAAGATATTAGTACTTATTCTGGAGATGTTTTTGTAGGAATTGATGCTGGTTCTACTACTTGTAAAGTTGTTGCGATATCAAGTGATGGGTCTTTACTTTATGAAAATTATAAGAGTAATATGGGAACTCCTGTTGATACATGTCGTGGTATGATTCTTGATTTATATTCTAAACTTGGAAAGAATACTGTTATTAGAAGTAGTGGTTCTACTGGGTATGGTGAAATGCTTATAAAAGCAGCATTTAATTTAGATATTTCTGAGATTGAGACAATGGCTCATTTTGAGGCAGCTAATTATTTTTTACCTGGTGTTGAAAGTATAATTGATATTGGCGGACAAGACATGAAATATATAAAAATAAAAGATGGTGCCGTAAGTTCAATAATGTTAAATGAGGCTTGTTCATCTGGATGTGGTTCTTTTATTGAGACACTCGCAAAATCATTAAAGATGGATGTAAGTGACTTTGTAAAATATGCAATTGAGTCAAAGAGTCCAATTGATTTAGGTTCTAGATGTACTGTGTTTATGAATTCAAAAATTAAGCAAACTCAAAAAGAGGGAAGGCCACTTAGCGATATATTTGCAGGTCTTAGTTATTCAGTTATTAGAAATGCTATTCAAAAAGTTATGAAAATTAGGGATGTTTCAACATTAGGTGAAAAAATCGTTGTTCAAGGTGGAACATTTATGAATGATGCTGTTTTAAAAGCATTTGAAAATATTACTGGAAAAGAAGTTATTCGTCCAGATATTGCTGGATTAATGGGAGCATATGGTGTTGCTTTGATTGCTCTTAATAATTTTAATGAATATGAAGATAAAGATGTTATTAGTGGAATTCTTTCGCCAAGTGATATAGAAAATTTAAAAATAAAAACTACTAATGCTAGATGTGGAAGATGTGAGAATAATTGCAGTTTGACTATAAATATGTTTGGTAAGAAAAGATTTATTTCAGGTAATAGATGTGAGAGAGGTTCAGGAAATAATGGTAGTGCTTCACTTTTACCAAATATGTATTCTTGGAAATATGATAGATTATTTTCATATAAACCTTTAGACGAAGATAAAGCATATCGTGGAGTTATTGGAATACCTAGAGTTTTAAACATGTATGAAGACTATCCATTATGGTTTACATTATTTACTAAATTAGGGTTTAGAGTTGTAATTTCTGATCACTCTAACAGACAAATTTTTGAAAAAGGAATCAATTCTATGCCTAGTGAATCAGTTTGTTATCCTGCTAAAATGGTTCATGGTCATATTATTAATTTAATTGAAAAAGGCGTAAAAACTATATTTTATCCTTGTATTATGTATGAAAAAAAGGAATTTAAAAATCAAGATAATTGCTACAATTGTCCAATAGTTCAAAGTTATTCTGAGGCAATAAAGTTAAATGAAGATGAACTTGAAAATAATAATATATGTTATATAAATCCTTTTCTTCCACTTGATGAAGATAAGTTATTAAAAAGATTATTAGAAGTTGATGAATTTAAAAAGTATAATTTTACAAAGAATGAGTTGAAGTTGGCAATTAAGGATGCATTTCTTGAACAAGATAAGTTTAAAAATGATGTTAGAAAAAAAGGTGAGGAGTTTCTTAAATATATTGATAAGCATGGAGAAAAAGCAATTGTCTTAGCAGGTAGACCTTATCACCTAGATAAAGAGGTAAATCATGGAATTGATACAATGATTAATTCTTTGGGACTTGCTGTTTTAACGGAAGACTCTATATGTCATTTGAGTAAGTTAGAGTCTAATTTAAGAGTTGTTAATCAATGGACATATCACTCTAGAGTGTATCATGCAGCAGATGTTGTTTCTAGATATGATAATTTGGAACTTGTTAATTTAAATTCTTTTGGTTGTGGACTTGATGCGATAGTAACAGACCAGGCTGAGGAGATTCTTCGTAGGAATAATAAACTTTATACAACAATAAAGATAGATGAAATTAATAATTTAGGAGCTGCTAAAATAAGAATTAGGTCATTAATTGCTTCTATGAATAAGAGAGTTTCTGATAATAGTTATGTTCCATATACTTATACTAAAAATTATTTTAAAGAAAGTGATAGACGTCATACTTTATTATTTCCAGATATGTCTAAATTCCATATGCCTTTGTTTGAAGCACTTTTACAAAGTGAAGGATATAATGCTGTATATTTAAGAGATAGTGATGATGAGAGTGTAAATACTGGTCTTAGATATGTAAATAATGATGCTTGTTATCCAGCAATTATTGTTATTGGTCAACTTATTAGTGCATTAAAAAGTGGAAAGTATGACTTAGAAAATACTAGTGTTATTATTACTCAAACAGGTGGCGGATGTCGTGCGACTAACTATATAGGTTTAATTAGAAAAGGTCTTGTCGATGCTGGTTTTTCTAATGTTTCTATTTTATCTTTTAATTTTAGTGGACTTGAAAAGCAACAAGCATTTCATATAAATCTATCTATGGCTAAGAAAGCATTAGAAGCTGTTGTTTATGGAGACTTATTAATGAAATTATTACTTGCTACTCGTCCTTATGAGGTTAAAAAAGGAAGAAGCATGGAAGTATACGAAAAATGGAATAATAAATGTTGTGAATCTGTTAAAAATGGAAGATTTTCAGAATTTAGGGATAATATAAAAAATATTGTTTCAGATTTTAAAAAGATTCGTACAAAGAAAGAGGAAAAACCTAAAGTCGGAATTGTTGGAGAGATTTTAATAAAGTATCATACTTTTGGTAATGATAATTTAGTTTTAAAACTTGAAAATGAAGGGGCAGAAGTGTTTGCTCCAGAACTTATGGGCTTTGTAAAATATTGTTGTATTAATGCAATTAGTAAAAGTGATTTATTAAAAACTAGTAAAGTGTCTGCTTTAATTTATAAGCAAGTACTTAATTTAATTGATATATTTGAGCGCCCTGTTGTTTCTGCATTAAAAGGTACGAGATATAGAGGAGTTACTAATATTTATGAACTTGCATCTAATGTTGATGGTATACTTTCTCTTGGAAATCAAACTGGTGAAGGATGGTTTTTAACTGCTGAAATGGTTGAGTTTATAAAAGATGGTGTTTCTAATATTATTTGTGTACAACCATTTGCATGTTTACCTAATCATATAGTTGGAAAAAGTGTTATAAAAAAAGTAAGACATGATTATCCTGATGCGAATATTGTTGCGATTGATTATGATCCAGGATCAAGTCATACTAATCAGGTAAATAGAATAAAACTTATGCTAACTGTTGCAGTTGAAAATATGAATAAAAAATAAATTGAAGAAATTTATTAAATTTAAAAATATTTTATATAAAAATAGGTATTAGATATTGTTCTAGTACTTTTTTTATTTTGTTTTTAATTGTTATATAAAATTTATTTATATCAGAAAATGATTAGATAAAAATTTTTAAATTGGGGCTTTTTCCTTGAAAAAAAATCAAATTATTATATAATAGTAGGCAGTATTTAAAATTTGGAGGGGAAGTAACGATGAATGAAAAGTTATTAGTTATGATTATAAATGACATGGTAATTTTCCCTAACAATGAAGTTAGAATTGAATACGATAACAACTATGACAAACAAATGGTTGATATAGTTGACAAGATAGAAGATAATTTAATGTTGATTGTAAATCCAATTAACGATGATAATATAGATGTAACGTCATTTCCAAAATATGGTATTCTTGGAAGACTAAAATTAAAGATGAATGTTCCTAATGGTAAGACAAGAATCGTTATTGAGGGATTAGATAGAGTCGAAATTTCTTCGTATGAAGAGTTTGGAAATTATTTTAAAGCTAATTATAATCCAATTGAATTTGGAGAGGATACAGAAGAAGAAAGAGCATATTTTAAAATATTAGTTAAATCTTTGGAAAACTATATTTCTAAAGTTCAGTATATGGGTAATGCAATTTTATCACAATTAAGTAGTGCTGATAATTTGTCTGAGTTATGTGATTTGATTGTTAGTTTTTTGCCGTTAGATTATTTATCAAAAAAGAAGTATATTACTACAATTGATTCTATTAGTCGTGCAAAATATTTAATAGAAGATATGAGTAGAGATATGAAATTTGCTGAACTTGAGCAACAAATAGAAGCAGAAGTAGAAAAAGAATTGAATGATTCACAAAAAGAGTATTTCTTACGAGAAAAAATTAAATTGATGCAGAAAGAAATTGGTGAAGGAAATAATAAAGATAGTGAAGTTCAAAAGTTTAGAAAGAAAGTTTCTAAATTAAAGTGTAATTCTAAGATAAAGGATAAAATAAAAAGAGAAATTGATAGATATGATAATTTAAATAGTAATTCTCCAGAACTTGGAATGATTAGGGAATATATTGATTGGATGGTTAATCTTCCTTGGAATACTTATACAAAAGATACCAGTGATTTGGAATCTGTTAAAGATATACTTGATTCTTCACATTATGCTTTAGAAGATGTAAAAGATAGAGTTTTAGAGTATCTTGCAGTTAAGCAAAATACTAATAATTTGAGAAGTCCAATATTATGTTTAGTTGGACCTCCTGGTGTTGGTAAGACAAGTCTTGCTCTTAGTATTGCGAAAAGTCTAAATAGAAAGACTGCTAAAATTAGTGTTGGTGGTATTAATGATGAAGCTGAGATTGTTGGACATAGAAGAACTTATATTGGAGCAAATCCTGGAAGAATAATTCAAGGTATTAGAAAAGCAGGAACTGCAAACCCTGTGTTTATAATTGATGAAATCGATAAGATGACAAAAGATATTAAGGGAGACCCTGCTAGTGCTTTACTTGAAGTATTAGACCCAGAGCAAAATAATAAATTTTTTGATCATTATATTGAAGAAGATTTTGACTTATCAAAAGTAATGTTTATTGCAACTGCAAACTATGTTGAACAAATTCCTTATGAATTAAGAGATAGACTTGAAATGATAAATATTTCAAGTTACACAGAATATGAAAAACTTGATATTGCTAATAAACATTTAATTCCAAGAGAAATGGAAGAACATGGACTTACATCACTTCAAATTAGTTTTAATGATGATGCTATTATGTATTTAATTAGAAATTATACTAAGGAAGCAGGAGTACGTGAGCTTGAGAGAGTAATTGCTTCATTGTTTAGGAAAATTGTAAAAAAATTATTACTTAGTAAAGAGGAATTTTTCTATGTAATTGATAAAAATTTAATTATAGAACTTTTAGGTAAACCAAAATATTCTTATGTAGAAACATTAGATGATAGTGAGATTGGTGTTGTTAATGGTATGGCATATACTGTTTTTGGAGGAGATATTCTTCCAATTGAGGCAACATTATTTAAAGGAAAAGGAAATTTAGTTTTAACTGGTTCTCTTGGTGATGTAATGCAAGAATCTTGTCATATAGCTCTTGATTATATAAAGTCAAATATGGATGTTTTTGGAATAGATAGTAACTTGTTTAGTGATAATGATATTCATATTCATGTACCAGAAGGTGCTGTAAATAAAGATGGACCTAGTGCTGGTATTACTATCACTTCAACACTTATTAGTTTATTTACAAAAAGAATTGTTTCAAATAAGATTGCAATGACTGGTGAGATTACTTTAAGAGGTAGAGTTTTGCCTATTGGTGGATTAAAAGAAAAAGTAATTGGTGCTCATAGAGCAAACATAAAAAAAGTGTTTATACCAGTAGAAAATGAAAGAGATTTAGATGATATACCAGAAAATATTAGAAATGATATTGAGTTTATAAAAGTAAAAAATTATATGGAAGTATATAAGGAATTGTTTGGTGAAAGATGATGGATAATGATGTAAAAAGTGAGAAAATCTCAGATGAGAATATTATTGAACTAACAGATGAAGTATCAGAAAGTGATGAGATTGATTCTTATATCGATGCTTTATATTTAAAGAATCATCTAATTGGTTTTGATACAGAACAGTTGAGGGAATTATATGGTAATTTTGATTTATATGAGTATTTTGTATATTCTCTTATTTATATTTTAGATAATGAACCAGAATTTATTTTGTTAGATGATACTCTTCCAAATAAAATTTATGATGTGTTAGATTTACATAGATTTGATTGTAAAGATAATACCATTTTATATGGACTTGTTAATGAAATAATTTTAGAAGTTAATTCTATGAGGTCATTACCAAACAATATAAAAAAAGAAAAGTTATCAGTTTATTTGAATGAGCAAAGTGAAAAACGTAAAGTTTTATTAACTGATAGGGAAGACCTTTCTTATACTATGGTATATGATGCAGGTGTTGTTTTATCTCTTTTTGAAGAAGGAGAAGAAATTCCTAATGAGGATATGTATATTCCATCTCTTAATCTTTTAATGAGTGAAATGCCTGCAATGTTTAAAGATGAAAAAGTTCTTGAAAGAGCTATGAATAAATTAGATGAAATATCTAAAAAACATATTATATTTGGTAGACTTCAAAGAAGATATGCAAATGATGCAAAAGTATATTTAAAAAAAATAGGAGAATAATAATTCTTCTTTTTTCATACTATTTTTTAGGAGGTAGTTATGAGAAAGAATGTAAGTTTTGAAAAAAGAATTGATTTTCCTACTATGGTTGGAGAAATAAGTGCGATTTCTTTAGAAGAAGATTTAAAATTTATTAATGAGTCTAGTATTGAAGGTAATCTTATTTTATCTGGTAAATATAAGTTGACAGAAGCGTCTAGGTTAGAAGAAGATTTTAACTATAAGTTACCAATAGAAATTAGTTTAACTGAAAAACTAGATATAAGTACAAGTAAGGTAGAAATTAGTAATTTTACATATAAAATGATGGATGAAAATATTATGTTATGTAATATTGAACTTTTAATTGAAGGGTTAGAATTACTTGATGAGAGTAGAGAATGTGATGGTGATGTTTCCGAAATTGAGATACCTATTAAAGAAGATATTGATAAGGTAATTAATAATGAGTTTATTAATGATACTGATACATTAGAAAGTGATGTTTTATTAAAAGAAAATAATGAAATTAAAGATGATAAAAGAGATGATGTTGTTGTAAGTAAAAAAGAAGTAGCAGAAACAATTGATATAAACGAGGCTGATAAAGTGGAAAATACTAGTATTTTTAATATTAATGAAGAGAGTGAGTCTTATGGAACATTACTTGTATATATTGTCAGAGAAAATGAAACAATAAATTCAATTATTACTAAATATAATACAACTGTTGAGGAATTAGAAAAGTATAATGATTTAAAAGACTTATCTATTGGAACTAAGTTAATAATTCCATTAGTAAATGAATGATGTTATAAATAAATATCTTAGTAATATTACTAAGATTTCTTATATTAATAGTAATGTTTATATAGAGACTTGTACTAATAATTATATTGTTCTTGATAAAAAAATTGATAAGAATAAGTTGTTTGATTTTTTTAGAAAAGTTGATTTTAAATATTTTAAGTATCCATTAAATAATGATTCTTATGAAATATATTTGTTAAGTGATGACTATGATGTTAATAAAGTTTCTGAAATTGATTTGAATATGTTTATAGATTGTCTTTCTTTATTACATAAAAAGACTATGAATTATGAAGTAATAAGTGACGATGATTTTAATAAGTTATATAATTATTTATATTTAAAAATAGATGATACTTATAAATATTATTTAAGATTCCAAAGTAGAATAGAGGAGAAAAAGTTCCCGTCTCCTGGAGAGTTTTTATTAATAAATAATATTAGTATGATATATAGGTTGCTTGACTATTCATTATATAAATTAGATAGTTTAAATAATTGTGATAAGGATTTTCATTTATGTGTACTACTTAATAAGATAAGTAGTAATAATTTTGATGGTAGTTTTATTGATTTTAACTATTATAGTAATGGTATATCTTTGTTTGATCTAGATTTATTTTTTAAGAATTATTATTATGCTGATCTTATTAGTTTATTTGATAGGTATTGTTATACTGTTTCTATTAATGATAGTAGTTTAAGTTTATTTTTATGTTTAATAAGTATTGTTTGGGAGGTTGATTTTTCATCTACTAATTTTAATAATTGTCTTAGAGTTAGAAATTTACTTGATTATGTAAATAAAGTTTTTAATTTTATATCAGAGAAAGATAAAGAAAATGAGAAAACAGATGAGAATAAACTCGAAGAAGAGGATAATAACATTTAGTTTTGTTGTGATAAATATTAGTATTAACAACTGATAAAAAATAATTATTAGGTTTACTAAAACACTTGATAAGAAGAAGATATTATTTCTTCTTTTTTGCTTGCAGGTATTACATCTACAGAAAAAAGTATGCTTTGTTTTCATCATATCACCTGTTGTATTATATTCATTTTATTTTTAATTGACATTAACTTTTTCCATGATATAATAGGTCTTGTAAATATGATTTAGGAGGTTATTTATATGGAATTAAAAGGAAGTAAAACTGAGCAAAACTTAATGACTGCTTTTGCAGGGGAAAGTCAAGCTAGAAATAAATATACTTATTTTGCAAGTAAGGCAAAAAAAGATGGGTATGAACAAATTGCTGCTATTTTTGAAGAAACAGCAAATAATGAAAAAGAACATGCTAAAATGTGGTTTAAAGAACTTAATGGTGGAGAAATCCCATCAACAGTTGAAAACTTAGAAGCAGCAGCAGATGGTGAAAACTATGAATGGACAGATATGTATGATGAGTTTGCAAGAGTTGCTGAAGAAGAAGGATTTAAAGCATTAGCAGCAAAATTCAGAATGGTTGGAGAAATTGAAAAACATCATGAAGAAAGATATAGAAAACTTCTTAAAAATATTGAAGATGAAGTTGTTTTCTCAAAAGATGGAGATTCAATTTGGATTTGTAGAAACTGTGGACATGTTGTAGTTGGTAAGAATGCTCCAAAAGTTTGTCCAGTATGTGCTCATCCACAAAGTTTCTTTGAATTAAAGAGCGAAAATTATTAATATTGAAGGAGTCTTAGACTTCTTTTTTTTCTTTATATTTGTTATAATATGCGTATTGGGGGATGCAACATGGAGTTAACTGAAGAATACATTAAAAATTTAAAATTTGTTGGTGCTGGTAATTTTGGTACTTTATATAGAAATGGAGATGTTATATACAAACTATATAAAGAAGAGGTAAAAGGACCATATTATAATTATCATGATAATCCATCACTTGATAGAACACTTTATAATAAGTATAGGCTTAATAAATTAAAAAGTTTAAGTGGTAAAATTAAAAATTGTAATTTAATTACTGATTTTATTTATATTGATGGTAAGTTTAGAGGAGTTATTAGTAATTATGTTGAAGGAGATAGTTTAAGAGAAAAACAAGATGAATTAGATGTTAGAGAGAAAACTATAATTTCTAGAAAACTTATAAAATGTATAAGTGATTTGCATAAAAATAATATTTATCCTTTAGATATTCATTTAGGTAATGTTTTAGTAGATGATAATTTAGATGTAAATGTTATTGATTTAGATGACTGTTTAACAAAGGTTAGATTAATTGGTAATCCAATGATTGTTAGATGGAGTAATTTAAAATTAAGGGATACGATATATTCATTATTTAGAGATTTTAGTTACTACAGTAGGTATGAAAATAAAATGTCTAAATATATTAAGAAAAAGGATTTACCAAAATTTCCTTGTACCTTTGATGGAATGAATAAATATTTAGCATATAAAAATATTCCTCATAAGTATATTTTTATTTCAAGAGATACGGACATTGAATTAATAAAAAGTTTACTTACACCTGATACTTTACTTGCATATGTATATAAGGATAATGGATTTGCTTCTTATAGAGATGATATTCTATATTTTTTTGAAAATGGAATAGTAATAAATGAAACTATTGAATCTGGCTTAAAAGATGTTTTTATAAATAATCATAATATTGTTTCTTATCATGATATGAGTTTTGGTGAACCAGGGCATGTTTTAGTGAAAAAATAATATACTTTTTATAGGTGAAGAAAATGTTTTCAAAAAATATTTCTCCTAAAATTTCATCTTTTAGTGCCGTTGCTGTTGGATATTTACTTCTTGACGATTTGTCTGCTAGTGAACAAAATGCTTTAGGAAACTGGTTAATGCTTGTTGCCCAAGTATTATCGACTAATGCTTATTTTAAACAATTGCAGTCTGAATATCAAAATGAGAAGTCTAATAATTATAAAATGGGTAGTGAAGTAGATATTTTAAAAAGAATGAAGGAAGCTTTAGAAAAGGAAATAAATAATTTAGAAAAGTAGGTGTTTTATGAGAAAAGAGTTACTTGCTCCTGCTGGTAATATGGAGTGTTTAAAGGCTGCTGTTTTTAATGGAGCAGATGCTGTTTATATGGCTTGTAAAAGTTTTGGAGCTAGAAAGTTTGCAAATAATTTTGATAATGATGAGATTGTCGAGGCTATTAAGTTTTGTCATTTGTATGGAGTAAAGGCATATGTTACTATGAATACTTTGGTAAAAAATGAAGAAGTAAATTCTTTTATTGAGCAAGCGAAATTTTTATATAGAAATGGAGTGGATGCCATACTTATACAAGACTTTGGAATGATATGTCTTTTAAGAGAAAAGTTTCCAAAACTAGAAATTCATGCTTCTACTCAAGCAAATACTTCTTCTTATGAAACTGCAAAATTTTATTACGATTTAGGTGTTAAAAGAGTTGTTTTTTCACGTGAAGTTTCCATTGATGAAATTGATAGTATAGATATTCCTATTGAAAAGGAAGCTTTTGTTCATGGTGCTCTTTGTATTTCATATTCCGGAGAATGTTTGATGAGTAGTATGCTTGGTAGAAGAAGTGGTAATCGTGGTGAGTGTGCTGGCTGCTGTCGTCTTCCATATACATTACTTGATGGTACAACTTCAATTAGTAATAATAAATATCTATTAAGTACAAAGGAATTAAATACTACAAAATATATAGATAGATTAATAAATAGTAGTATATATAGTTTAAAGATAGAAGGAAGAATGAAGAGTCCTTTGTATGTTGGATTTATAACAAAATTGTATAGGAGATTACTTGATGGAGAAAAAGTTGACTTAGATTTTGAAACAGATAAATTAAAAACTATATTTAATCGTAAATTTACTAAAGGTAGACTTTTTTCTGAAGATGATGTTTCATTAATGAATCAGGAAAGTCCTAATCATCAAGGATTAGTGATAGGTAATAGTAGTGTTTATAAGGATAAGATAAAGATTAATTTAAATCGAGGAAGAGTGTTATATCAAAATGATGCTATTAGGTTTGTTAATTCTGGTCGTGGAATGATGGTTAATTTTTTATATGATAAAGATATGAAGTTGTGTTCTAAAGCAGATGGTGTTTGCTATGTCGATAACAAACTAAATATATCTTCTTCAGATATTGTTTCAAAAACACAGGACTATAATTTAGAAAATGAATTTAAAAATATTGATTCTAAAAAGATAGAAGTTTCTTTTTCAGTAGTTGCGAGAATTGGACATCCTCTTAAAGTAAGTATTTTTGATGGATACAATAATATTGTTGAAGAGATTGGCTGTGTTAATGAAGCAAAGAGTGCTCCAATTGATGATCAAACAATAATTAGTAAACTTTCTAAACTTGGAGATACGCCTTTTACAGTTTCTAATATAAAGATAGAAAAAGATGAAAACATTTTTATTCAAATTAAGCTTCTTAATGATATAAGGAGAATATTAACTGAAAAATTAATTTGTATGCGAGAAGGTGCAAATGTTAATTTTGAATCTTGTGATTTAGTTTTTGAAAAGAATGATTCTAAATGTAGTTCTAATAATTTGATTACTTGCTTAGTGTATACTGATTCGCAAATAAGAGCCTGTTTAGATATGAATGTTTCAAGAATTTATGTATGTGATAAAAAGTTATATGATAAGTATCAAAATAATTCAAATATTTATTATATGTTACCTAGGTGCATTTTTAATATGAGTAAGTCATTTACTTCTAGAAATTTAGTATCTGATTATTTTAATTTTTCTGATATTGATGCTTATGGAAATTATTCTTTAAATGTATTTAATATATATACTGCATATTATCTTAGAAAGTATGGTTTAAAGAATGTTCCTATTTCTATTGAACTTAGTGAAGAAGAGATATATAACTTTATAAAGTTATATAATAACAAATTTGGATATGCTCCTTTTGAAGTATTAGGATATGGAAGAGTCGAAAATATGATTATAAAAGGAAATATTTTGAATATTTCATCTGATATTTGTAAATATAAATTGAAAGATTTTAAGAATAGATTATTTCCTGTGTTCTATGATGGCATTAATACACATATATTAAATTATGAAAACTTTGAAAGACATAACTTAAAAAATTGTATAATTAGACTTGATTTTTATGATGAAAGTTATGATGAAATTATTAAAATTATAAAATCTTATCAATAATTTAAATTGATATATAAAAAAATTTAATTATGTGTTAAAATAAATTATAGGGAGTGATTAATATATGGCAGAAGCGAAAACAAAGAAAGAAAAAAATTTAGTAAAGAATTATTTTATTCTAGCTATTATCTTTTTAGCTGGAATTGGTTTAACTTTTTATTTGTGCAGATGGTATAAAGTATATGATGACTATAAGAAACAAACTCCTGTTATACGTGGAACTTTAAGTCAAGAAATTGTTTATGATGATTTAGAACATTATGTTTTAGAAAATCCAACATCAGTAATTTATATGTGTGTTTCAAATGATGATGTTTGTAGAAATTTTGAAAAGGGATTTGCAAAATATATTGTAAAAGAAGAATTAACTGATACTATAGTTTATCTTAATTTGACTAATATTGAAAAAGATGAATTTATAAATAAATTTAATGAGAAATATCAATTTAAAACTAAATTGACAGGAAATTATCCAGCTTTTGTAATATTTAAGGATGGAAAAGTAGATAGTGTACTACAAGGTAGTTCAGATAGTGAAGTTACACTTTCTAAAGTAAAGAATTTTTTAGAATTAAATGAAATTAAAGGAGAAGGAGAGTAATCTCCTTTTGATATGGAGGGTTTTATGAATAATATTGTTTTGTATCAACCAGAGATACCACAAAATACTGGTAATATAATGAGAACTTGTGTTGCGACTAATACTCGTTTACATTTAATTAAACCATTAGGTTTTAAAATAGATGATGCTCATTTAAAAAGAAGTGGTGTAAACTATATTGATAAATTAGAATATTTTGTGTATGAGAATTTTGAGGACTTTAAAGAAAAGAATCCTGGAAAATATTACTATTTTACTAGATATGGTCATAAGCCACACACTAGTTTTGATTATAGTAATAAAAGTGGTGAAAACTTATATTTTATATTTGGAAAAGAGTCAACTGGTATTCCTAAAGAAATATTAAAAGATGATTTAGAACACTGTATGAGAATTCCAATGACAGACAAAGTACGTGCACTTAATGTTTCTAATAGTGTTGCGATTGTAATATATGAAGCATTAAGACAACAAAATTATAATGATTTACTTTTAGAAGAACCAAATGATGACAATGGACATAAGGGTGCTGATTTTTTAGAGAGAGATTAGTCTTTTATGAAAAAAGATTTTTTAGATATTTTAATTGATAAATTTTTTGATAAAATTGAAGTTTTAATTTCAAATAACATTGAGCCTACCATTATTGTTCATGATATTAAAGAACTTAATAGTGATATTATAGATGGATTATTCCAGAGTGGTATTAGAGGAATGATTCTAGATGTTGATGAAACATTAAGGTATGATGGCAATGATATTAGTGACGATAATATAGATTGGTTGATAAGTGTTAGTTCAAAGATGAAAGTTTCTGTTGTAAGCAACGGATATGATAAAGGTGTTGAATCTCTTTTAAAACAACTTTGTATTAATTATTATCCTCTTTCATTTAAGCCTAGTACTAGAAATATAAAAAAAGCTTTGAAAAGTATGGAAGTTGGTTCAAGTTCTGCAATAATAGTTGGTGATAAATATTTTGATGATATGTATGCTGGCAACAAACTTGGTATGAAAACTTGTTTAGTTAAAAAATAATTTTTTAAAGATGAATATATTTTATCTTTTTTTTTCATAATTTTTTTGAGGTGAAAATTATGGGAAAATATAAAGTTTTAATTAGTGGAATTAATACAAGTGATTTGGTTACTTTAAGTGCTCAAGAGATGAGAGTGTTATTTGAAAGATTTAAAGATGGTGATTTATTTGCTCGTGATTTACTTATTGAAGGAAATTTAAGATTAGTTTTATCAATTTTAAAGAAGTTTTATAATAATAAAGAAAATCTAGATGATTTGTTTCAGATAGGTTGTGTAGGTTTAATTAAGGCAATAGACAATTTTGATTTAAGTTATGATGTTCAATTTTCTACTTATGCTGTTCCTATGATTTTAGGAGAAATAAAAAGATATATTAGAGATAATTCTAGTATAAGAGTTAGTCGTTCATTAAAAGACATTGCATATAAATCAATGAAATATATTGATGAGTATTATAGTGAACATGGTACTGAACCAACGATAGATGTGATAGCTTTAGAATTGGGTGTCAATTCTTTTGATGTTAGTAATGCACTTAATGCAATGAGAGAACCTGTTAGTATGTATGAACCTATATATAATGATGGTGGAGATACAATCTTTTTGTATGATCAAATAGAGGATAAAAGTGCTGAAACAGATGTTTCAAATAGAGTAAGTATTGAAAATGCTATTGATGATTTAGATAGTCGTGAAAAATATATTTTGGATCAACGTTTTGTAATTGGAAAGACGCAAATGGAAGTTGCCGATGAGCTTGATATTAGTCAAGCACAAGTATCAAGATTAGAAAAGAAGGCTGTAAAGGAATTAAAAAAGGTATTAAAGTAATTTTGTTTCATATTATTTATTAGGTGATTCAATGAGAATGTCTGATTTACAATCAAAAAAAATTATAAGCATAGTAAATGGCAAAAGTATTGGAAATATAATTGATTGTGATATTAATGAGCATGGTGGGATAGATGCTTTAATAATTGAGCAAAATAAGGGATTGTTTTCTCTAAATAAAGAGAGTGATACAAGAGTTTTTTGGAATGAAATTGCTAAAATAGGTGAAGATGTCATATTGGTAAGAAAAGATTAAGTTATTTTGATAAGCTTTTTCTTTTTATTCTTGTATCTTTTTTTCTTTCTTTTTTATTTTTAATATATATCGATAAAAGACTTTTTAGTGTACTTAAAAATTATGTTGATATTGAAGTTTCTAATCTTACTACTAGAATAGTTAATCAAGTTATTTCTTATAATCGTTTTGATAGTACTTATTTGAAAAGGCATAGTGATGGAAGCTATTCTTATGATACAAAGGTAATTAACGATTATGTAGATTTAGTCACTGGAAAAATTGATTATGAACTTTCAAATGTCGAAGCTGGAAAAATTGACAGTTTATTTTTTCGTAAAAATAATAAATATAAAGATTTAAAAAATGGTCTTATTTGTGATGTGATGTTTTCATCAATAAAGGGTTCGACTTTGTTCAGTAGCATTGGTCCAGGTATTCCTGTTAGATTATCTTTTATTGGTGAGGTAACTTCTAGTATTGATATTAAAACGAAGGAGTATGGAATAAATAATGTTTTAGTAAAGGTAATTTTAAATATAAATATTAAAGAAAGAACTTCTATGCCATTTACGTCAAATGAGCAAATTATTACAATTAGTGAACCTCTTACTGTGGATATTATTAAAGGAGATATTCCTGAGTATTATAAAACAAGCTAATTTGTGCTATAATTTATTTGTGAGGTAATTGTATGAAAAAGATTGTAATAAATGATATTGAATATGAAATCATCAGAAATGATAAAGATTGTATAAATAAGGAAGAACTTGAAGAAAAAATAACTGATTATTTTGATGAATTTGATTATATTATGGGTGATTTTGCTTATGATAAAGTTAGGTTAAAAGGATATTACAATTCTGATAATAAGATGGCTAAAAAAATCAATGATATCAAGTATTTAGATGATTATATTGCAAATTATTGTAGTTATGGTGCACGTATTTTCTTGCTCAAGAAATTAAAATAAAATACTTGTAATTATCCTAAAATATGTTAGAATTATATTATATGAATAATAAAGGGAGGATTTTTACATGGAAAATCAAGAAATCGAAAAGAAAATGATGTCAATAGTTGCAGAAGATGGTTCAATTGAAGAAGTTGAAGTTATTTTAGCTTTTGAGTTCAAAGATACTAAGAAAGAATATGTTATTTATACAAAAAATGAAAAAGATGAAAATGAAAATGTTACAGTTTATGTATCAAACGTTGACCGTTCATCTGGAGAACCTAAGTTAATTGGTGTTGACGATGATGAAGAGTGGAATAGAGTAAAAGATGTTTTACGTGAATTATCAAAAGCAGAATAACATGAGGAGGTTAATGTCTTATGATGGTAGATAAGATTGATTTATTGGACAATGATTATAATTTAGTTTCTAGGGAAGCAAGTCCAAGACAAATAAAGACTAGAAGCAAATCATTTAGTTCAATTAGTGGTGTTTTTACTAAGTTTAGGATTTCTCGTTTAGAGAAAAAATTGGAAAAATCAAGAAAAAGTTTTGTAAATCAAAAAATTCATAAAAATTTAGGCGATTCATCTGTAGTTAGAAAAACTGAGAAAGATATTGAGAAAAAGGCAAAGGCAATTGCTAAGATAGAAGAGAAAATTATGATTCTTTCTAAGGAAGATGTTCCAACAAATTATGTTGAAAATAGAGCAATTAAGTTGAGAAAGAATATGATGAGCAATTTAAGTCATAACTCATCTATGGCATATTCATTAGGAATAAAGACTAAGGCTGATGAAGCAAAAGCAATCGATAAGATTTTTAATGAAAATACTGTTTTACCTGTTAATGAGAGAGTAAGGGAATCTGAATTAGAAGATGTTGAGGATGTTGAAGACCAAGAAGATGTTCAGGCAGAAACACCAGAGAGTATTATGAGTCGTGAAAGTGAAGAAATTGGTAAAAGTGTATCAAATATCTTAGATGAAGATGCATCAAAAGAATCAGATGTTGCTGATGAAAAAGATGTTGATGCAGTTGAAAAAGATGAAGTTTCTTCTGAAGAAAGTGATAAAGCAGTTAGTGAACCTGTTGTTGAATCTGAACAAATCCCAGATATTTCAACTTTTATGAAAGATATTGATTTAAATGTTGATACATATAAGGATTCAACAAATATTAATCCTGCTATAGATGAAAACGAATCTAGAGAGCATATTGAGGTTGTTCCAACAGATATAGATAGAGATGCAATAAAGAGTTCAATTGATGATCAGTTTGAAAATATTGCTAAGAGTGATGATAATATGCAAGAAGAAACAATTACCAATGCTGGAAGACCAAATGTAGAAGATGGTTTTAATAATGTTGATAATGGTGCTATGTTCGTTTCTCCAGAAACAGTTAAAAGTGTAGTTGGAACAGGTTCTAAAATTGATATTGATACAGATGAGCCAAAGAGTATTAGTCCAGAAGAAGTTAGAGCTGTTTTAGATGGTAAATTTGATGAAGTAGAAAATACTGAAGAAGAAGATAAGATTGACACACATCTTGATGTTAAAAGTATTGAAGAAACAATAAGCGATGCTTTGAGTAAACTAGATGAAGAAGAACAAAATAAAGATTTAGATGATGAGATGAGTTTTGAAGATGTTCATGAAGATGTAGAAGATGCTATAAATGAAAGAAATAAGATTTCTTCTAATGAGAGTCATGCAGCAAGAATAAATGAATTTGATGAAGATGGAAATAAGAAACAGAAGTTTAACTATGTTCCTATGACTGATGAAGAGATTAAAGCAGCACAAGAAAATATCGAATATGAAAAGTATGAAAATCCTGCTTTTAAAGAAGAAAAACATTTACCAAATGAAATAAAATTGAATTATCCTAAAATTAGATTTGAAGATATTTTTGTACCGGTTAATAAAGATGAAGATTACAAAATTGAAAGTGAAGATGTAGTAGAAGAAGAGAAACAAGAAATCGTTCCTGTAAATGATAATATTCGTGGTGAAGTAGTTGTTGTACCAGAGAGAAAAGTTCAATTACCAATGGTTGTTGAAGAAAATAAGGAAGATGAACAGGTGGTTACTTCAGAAGATGTACAAGAGGCTGAAGAAGAACCAATTGAAGAATATACATTCGATACTTCAAAAGATGATAAGAAGTCTGTTTCTAACGATGAGGAAGATTTATCATTTGATTTTTCAAATACATCTGCAAATGAGATTGATGGTATTATCGATAAGTTGGGTACTAAGAGTCAATTTGATGCACTAAAAGCTCGTGTTGAGCAATTAAGAAAACAACAAATAGAACAAAGAAGAAGAGAAGAAGAAGCAAGAAAAGCTGCAGAAGAGGCTGCAAGAGTTGCTGAAGAAGAGAAAAAACGTTATAATGAAAGCATTGAAAAAAATAATCAAAGCTTAGAATTGTTTAAGAGTTTTATCGAAGCTCTAGAA
Organism: uncultured Bacilli bacterium; assembly: GCA_934131175.1. Taxonomy (GTDB): domain Bacteria; phylum Bacillota_I; class Bacilli_A; order RF39; family UBA660; genus UBA3789. Next base: position 64,881 of record CAKOZD010000002.1, read on the forward strand.
GAAGATAATGAAAGAACTAAGCAAAGAACTCAAGCTTTTGAAGAAACAAAAGAGATGGAAAATAGATTTGCTGAGGATCAACGAGTTAAAGCAGAACAAGCATTAGCAATGGTTGATGAAATAAATTCTATTATTGGTCCAGTAGCAGAAAATGTTAGCGTAGTAAAGAGATAATATTATCTCTTTTTTTTCATATAATTTTATTGGGTGATGATATTATATTTTCTTTTATATGTGATAATTATTTTTTTTCAAAAGATGCATTTAATTATATTGTCGATAATAGATTATTTATTTCTTCTAACAATAAGCTTTATTTTGTAGAAGAATTAAATAATTTGGAACAAATTGATTTATTAAATAATTACAAGGTAAATTTGAATGATTATTATAAGATTGTTTGCACTAAATATGAAGACTATAAATTTTTATATAAAAATAAATATTATGTTGTTCTTGAATATAAAGAATTTTCATTAGATTTATATCAATTAATAATAAATGACAAAAAAAATGTAGTTAGTAGTGGTAAAATCGATTGGCGAGAAAAATGGATTAATAGAAGTGAGTATATAATGAATATGTATTCTTCTTATAGAAATAAAAATAAAGTTATAGATAATAGCATTGACTATTATTTTGGACTATTAGAGTCCTCCATTTGCTATTTAAATGGATTTGATTATGAGAATGTTAATTTGTATGTTCAGCATGCTAAAATGTCTTATTTTGACTATTTTAATCCCTTTAATATTAGAATTGATGTGAAAGAACGAGATTTTAGTAATTTTCTTAAATATATATTTTTTGATAATAAATACAATGAAGGTGATGTTAGAAATATTATTGAAACCAATATAAAAAACTATGATTTTAATTTGGTTGTTGCAAGATTAATATATCCTGATTATTATTTTGATTTGTTTGACGATTATTTAATTAATAATGATGATAAAATATTAGATTCAATTGAAAAGATAGTAAATAGAGTAGATGAGTATGAAAAGTATGTTTATATGATTTGTAACTATGTTAAATCAAATATACAAATAAAAAACGTAGACTATCTTAATCTACGTTAATTACTTCTGTAACTTCAGGTATTTCTGTTATTATCATTTCTTCAATACCTTCTTTTAGTGTTACATCGATTAATGAACATCCAGCACATGCTCCAATTAATTTTACATATACTTTTGAATCCTCATATTTAATAAATTCGATATCTCCGCCGTCGCCTATTAAATAGGGACGTATTTTATCAATCATTGAAATGATTTTTAATGTGATATCATCTTTGTTTTTATTCTTCATTTTCGTCACCTGTTAAAATTATAACTTATTTTGAAATTTTAGTAAACAAAATCGTTATATGTATGTTATAATGAATGCAGGGAGTATTTTATGAATAAATATAATATAGGAGATGTTATTACTGGAAAAGTCACAGGAATAGAAAAGTATGGTATATTTTTATCTTTGCCTGATGGTTCTAGTGGACTAATTCATATATCAGAGATATCAAATCAATTTGTTAGAAATGTGTCTGACTATGCTTCTATTGGTGATTCCCTTGAAGCTAAAGTAATAGGTTTTGATGATAATAATCACTATAAATTAAGTTTTAAAAGTCTCCAACAAAAGAAAATTACTAAGAAAAGAGAAAAAATAGTAGAGACATCTAAAGGTTTTTCTACCTTAAATAGTATGCTAAATCAATGGATTGATGAGCAAAAAAAATTAAATTTTAAAAAAAATAAAAAAAATTAATAAATTGTGTTGACAAATTGAATATAAGTTGGTAATATTAATGATGTCAACTGATTTGACGGGCGATTAGCTCAGTTGGTTAGAGCACCTGCCTTACAAGCAGGGGGTCACAGGTTCGAGTCCTGTATCGCCCACCATTTGCCGAAATAGCTCAATTGGTAGAGCAACTGACTTGTAATCAGTAGGTTCCGGGTTCAAGTCCTGGTTTCGGCACCATTTTATGGAGAGGTAGCGAAGTGGCTAAACGCGACAGACTGTAAATCTGTTCTCATCGAGTTCGATGGTTCGAATCCATCTCTCTCCACCACTTTTGAGTTTGCCTCGTAGCCAAGTGGTAAGGCATCAGACTTTGACTCTGACATGCGTTAGTTCGAATCTAACCGAGGCAGCCATTTTTATTGATATGATCTGTTAGCTCAGTTGGTAGAGCATTTGACTTTTAATCAAAGGGTCATGAGTTCGAATCTCATACAGGTCACCATTGTTGCCTGAGTGGCGGAATTGGTAGACGCACAGGACTTAAAATCCTGCGAGAATCAACCCTCGTGCCGGTTCAAGTCCGGCCTTAGGCACCATTTAAAAATTTAACTCAATATTTATTTATTGAGTTTATGGAGGAATACCCAAGCCTGGTTGAAGGGACCGGTCTTGAAAACCGGAAGGTCGTGCAAGCGGCGCTAGGGTTCGAATCCCTATTCCTCCGCCATTTATATCGCGGGATGGAGCAGTTAGGTAGCTCGTTGGGCTCATAACCCGAAGGTCGGAGGTTCGAATCCTTCTCCCGCAACCAATTTATTTAATTTATTATGGTTCCTTGGTGCAGCTGGTTAACACGTCTGCCTGTCACGCAGAAGATCGCGGGTTCGAGTCCCGTAGGAACCGCCATATGGCTTCATAGCTCAGTCGGTAGAGCAAGGGACTGAAAATCCCTGTGTCGCTGGTTCGATTCCCGCTGGAGCCACCATTTTAATTAAGACAACTAAATGTTATATGTGCTGTAGCTGAACAACATGTCTTGCGCTCGTAGCTCAGTTGGATAGAGTGTTTGGCTACGAACCAAAAGGTCAGGGGTTCGAATCCCTTCGGGCGCACCAGTTATCGGGAAGTGGCTCAACTTGGTAGAGCACTTGGTTTGGGACCAAGGGGTTGCAGGTTCAAATCCTGTCTTCCCGACCAATAAGAAATAAACGTTGAATTATCAACGTTTTTTTGTTTGGCCGGAGTAACAATCTTTTTCTGCATCCCCTTGCTCTCAAACGTAATTGTACCAATTAATTTAAATTACTTATCTGGTGCCCCTTAATTGATTCTCACATATTTTATATATAGCTTTTCTATATTTACTTCATCAATTTCAAAACTTGTCCCATGGTCATGAATTTGACCTTTTTTTGGTCCGTCTCTATATATACCAATTTTTAGTTTAACTCTTATTGTTCCATCTTTTATTAAATCAATAAATGTACGTTCATTCTTTAGTCTATAAAAGTCATAATTATAATACTTATAGAAGTCTATGTTGTTTCTTGCATATTTTATTGCATTTACTACTAATAAATAACTTAATTTCTTTTGTAATCTTTCATATAACTCATATATATTCCAGTACGCTATTTCTTCTTTTAAAATATTATTTTTATAATATACTGAAATATATAATTTTTCTTTTTTTATTGTCAGTTTAAAATAATATCTATTTCCTATTAATGTTTTACTAGTATAATATATTTCATTTTGTAAAACTTTTTTGTTTCTTAATATTTTATCTGGGTATCCATATTTTTGCACAAGTCTTTTTATTTCATTTTCATTAGAATCATTATGAGGTGTTAAGTTAAAAAGAGTAGTATATGATTTACTGCCATATTTTTTTGCTTTAATCTCAAAATGTTTATAATCTGGCAGTGATTTTCTGTCCTCTTCCTTATCTAATAATGTTTCTAGTGTTTTACCTATTCCAGTAGGTCCTTTTCTTACACTTTTGTGCCATCCAGCACATTTGATTTTAAATAATTTTTTATTTAGTTCAATTATTTCACTTTCTATTTCTTTGTCTACATTTGTTGTGTACATCAAATTTCTCCTTTCAATATATTATTAAGAATTTTTTTAACTTTTATTGAAAAAAATAAAAATTTATAATCAACTTGTTATGTAATTTTGTTTATACTTTGAAATTTATAGTTATATAAATTTTTTCTTCAATAACAGTTTTATTTATTCTATTGTATTTTCGATACTTCTATTTTAAATAAATATAAAAAGAAATAATTCTGTCAGTTAGAATTATTCTTTTTTATTTAACAAATTTCTATTACTAATTTATTAGTTTTTTTATTAATTTTAGTTATCATTACTTTGAACATTATAGTCATTCGTATCGTAAGAATCAGTTGAATTAATTTCATCACTTGAAACGCTATTACTATAATCATACATTTCATCGTTGTTATTTGATGGTACATAATTATTTATAGAACTATAATTATTTTGCCTATTATTGTTATTATAATTACTTTTATTTTTTGTATTTTCTTCAATGTATTTTTCATCATAATTATTTGTACTATAATTTATAAATTTCTTTTTATATTGATATTTTGTACCATAGCATTTAGGCAGATTTTCTGATATCGTTGATCTTTTATGAGAGTCATTAAACTGCTCATCAGTTTTATTAAAATATTTATATGAAATGCTAGTTTGATCATCCCAGGTTAAATCTATATTATAATAATCACTTTCTAATTTAACAATATTCCAAGCATGATTTTGTCCTTCACTTTTTCCAGTTATATAGTAAGTAGTTATACCTAATTTATTCATAATATATTGAAATGCTCTTGTATAACCAGCACATACTGTTTTTCCGGTTACTAAGGCACTATAAGCACTTTGATTTAATTTTTCATTTGAATCATAATCTGCAATATTAATTATTGTATCATGGACATATTTTTCTTTTTCGTAATCAGTACTATAATTATTTGCATTTTCTATTATTTTATTAGCTGAGTAATTGAATAAGTATTTTGCATTGTCTATATCATTTGCGGTTGAATTGTAATTTAAAGTTACTTGAGCAACTTTTCCGTTTAATAAATATTTATATGAATAACTTGTATCTATCCAAAATAATTCTGGACTATCATTATAAATAGCAGTTATTGTTTCATCAAGTTCATCTTTAGTTATATCTTGTTTTGGTATAAATGTTTTTTTCATATTATCAGCATTTGCATATATTTGTCTATATAAATCTTTTTCTTTATCAGATAGTAGGTTATAGTATGGAGAAGTTGTAGTATTTACATTATAATTTGAATAGTCGACATTAGAGTCTTTTAAAAAAGCAAGTTCACTATTTTTTATTAAATTACCTTTTGATATAAAACTTTTTAAATCACCGTACTTACTATTTATACTAGCAAGTCCTTCATTTATTAAATTTTCAATATCATAATTTTTATATTTTAAAACACCAAATATAGATATTATTATAATTAAAACTATAAGTAACTTTTTCTTCATACTTTCACTTCCTGTATACATATTATATATTTTTTTTTTGAAATTTATATGTTATATTACTATTTTTTTAGAAATTTTCATATATTTCTTTAGGTGAATTTAATGAAAAAACTTATTTTTAGTATCTTTATTTTTATTTTTTTATTTAATTATAATGTATTTGCTAGTACTCCAACTGTGGTTATGGAAAGTTCTAGTGGACGTATATTATATCAGAATGATTCTAATTCTAGACATTTGATTGCTTCAATTACAAAAATTATGACTTGTATTGTTACACTTGAAAATATAGATATCAATAAAACTGTTGAAGTAGGTGATGAAGTATTAAAAATGTATGGGACTAATATTTATATTGAAGTAGGTGAAAAGATTACTATTAAAGATTTATTATATGGATTAATGCTTAGAAGTGGAAATGATGCAGCAATAACTCTTGCGATAAATGTTTCTGGCAATGAAGCTGATTTTGTTAGACTTATGAATGAAAAAGCAAAAGAAATAGGAATGGTAAATACAACTTTTTCTAATCCACATGGACTTGATGAAGAAACTAAAAATTATTCTACAGCCTATGATATGTCATTGCTTGCTAAATATGCTTACAAGAATAGTACTTATCGAAAGATTGTAAATACAAAAAAATATAGATGTAAGTCATCTCTTAAAAGTTATCTTTGGTATAATAGAGTTTCTCTTTTAAATAACTATAAATATTGTGTTGGTGGTAAAAATGGTTATACACCAAGTGCTGGTAAAACTTTAGTTTCATATGCGTCTAAAAATAATATGAGTTTAATTATAGTTTCATTAGATGATAGTGATATATATAATAGACATGAATCTTTATATGAAAAATATTTTTCTATTTATAAATTATATAAAATAGTTGATAAAAATACATTTAAATTTGATAAGAGTTTAATAACAGATGATATTTATATAAAGAATTCCTTTTATTATCCTCTAAAAGACACTGAATTAGAAAACATATCAACATTAGTAGAGCTAGATAAAGTTTATACTAATAATGTTTGTGGAAAAGTTATTGTTAAATTGAATGATAAAGTTATAGGAAATTTAAAAATATATAAAAAAGTTACAAAAGAAAAGAAAGATATTTCTATCTTTCAAAAGATTATTAATTATTTTAAAAGTTAGTTATTAATGTAATTTTTTATTATTATTGATTAGACAATCTAAAAAAGTTAATAGATGGTCTACAAAAAAGTCTTATATTACTTTGATTTGTTGTACCTAAACCACTTGATATATATAGCTTTGAATTATCTAAATTGTAATAGTCTTGGTCATATTTCTTAGCACCTTCTACTTTGAATATAGAATATTTTATAAATGGAAGTCTTATGTTTCCATTATTTGAGTGTCCTGCTAGGAATAAATCACTATTATATGTTCCTATTATGTCATCTACTGTATCTGGTTCATGTAGAAGTGTAATTGTGTAAATATTAGAATTAAAAACATCTTGTTTGAAATAAGCGTATGCTTTTTCAATATTTTGATTCTTTGAATTACTTGAGAGTCCTACTAAAAGAATAGGGTCATTGTTTTTTTGATAAATTAATTCAGACTCATTTTTTAGTATTGTAAAATCTGCTTGATTTAGAATAGTATTTGTTTTTTCATTATCTTCATCACCAATAATTGCATATTTTCCAAGACTTGCAGATAATTTTTTTAATTCTTTTATAATTTTTTCTTGTTCTTTATTTGTTAATTTATAATCTTTATCAATTAGGTCTCCAGTAAATACGATTAAGTCTGGATTTCTATCATTTGCCATTTTTACAACGTCTTTAACATTTTCATTAAACATTGTTGTTCCATAATGTAAGTCAGTTAGTTGAATTATTTTTAATCCATTAAATGAAGCAGGTATTTTTTTATCTGTAATACGGTATTCTCTAACTTTAATTTTGACTGATGAGATGTATGTTGTATATGAGAAAAAAATTGTTCCTATAACTAAGATTATTAATAATATTTTCATAACTTTTTTTACTATTTTCTTTATATTTTCTTTGTTTTGTTCTTTGAATATTTCCTGTTGTTTTTCTTCATTTAATTGTTCTCTTGTCATATTATCACCTTAATATATTTTAACATATATTTATTTATATTTATGTTTTCTTTGTGAAATTTCTGTATTTTACTTTAAACTTTACTTTTTTATATGGTATTATATTAAGTGGTGATAAGATGAAATATGATGTTATTATAATTGGTGCAGGACCTGCTGGGTTATTTAGTGCCTATGAGTTAATTACAAAGAATAAAAAGTTAAAGATAGCTTTGCTAGATAAGGGTAGTAGTGTTGAACATAGAGTTTGTCCTATGAATAAGAAAGGAGTTCCTTGTCAAAATTGTAATCCTTGTGCAATATTAGCTGGTTATGGTGGAGCAGGTACTTTCTCTGATGGAAAACTTAATTTTATTCCACGTCTTGGTAAAAGTGATTTAACTAAGTATATGAGTGAAAGCGATGCTTATAAATTAATTGATGAGACGGAAGAAATATTTAATAAATTTAAGATGGATGCAGATGTTTATCCAAGTAATATGGATGAGGCAATTGAAATTAGAAAAAAGGTTGCAATTGCTGGGTCAAAACTTTTACTTATTAAACAAAAGCATTTGGGAAGTGACCATTTACCTGAATATATTCAAGGAATATGTGATTACTTAGAAGATAAAGGAGTTACGTTAATTGAAAGAGCAAATGTTATTGATATTAAGACAGAGAGTGAATCAAAACATTTAGTAACTTATGAAAAAGGAAAAAAGAGTGAAGTAATTGAAGGTAAAAATATAATAGTTGCTCCTGGTAGAACTGGTGCTAAATGGATTCAAGAACTTGCTGATAAATATGAAATACCTTATCTTTCTCAAAGTATAGAAATTGGAGTTCGAGTTGAAGTTAGAAAAGATATAATGGAAGATATTACAAATATAATTTATGATCCTACTATATTTATAAAGACTGATACTTATGGTGATGAAATTAGAACATTCTGTACAAATCCTGGTGGTTTTGTTGCTAAAGAAAATTATTATGGATATATTTGTGTTAATGGACATGCTCTTAAGGATATAAAGAGTAATAATACTAATTTTGCATTTATTTCTAAAGTAACATTAACTGAACCTGTTACTAATACACGTCTTTATGGAGAAAGTATTGCGCGTATTGCTAATGTATTGGGAGATGGAAAACCTATTATTCAATCACTTAAAGATTTAAGAAATGGCAGAAGAAGTGAATGGCATAGAATTAATAAAGGTTTTATAGAACCAACTTTAAAAGATTGTGTTGCTGGTGATTTAGCACTTGTAATGCCACATAGAATTATTACTAATATTTTAGAAGGATTAGAAAAACTTGATAAAATAATTCCTGGGGTTAATAATGATGATACGCTTTTATATGGACCTGAAATTAAATTCTTTAGTAATGAAATTCAAACAGATAATAACTTTAAGTTAGAAAAAGCAAATGTTTATTTTATTGGTGATGGAGCAGGAAAGGCTGGTAATATTGTTACTGCTGCTGCTACTGGGTTAGTTGCTGCTCGTGATATTTTAGAGAGGATATAGTATGAATAAAAATAAAATGTTTATGATTATTGGAATTATAATTTTACTTGTTGTGATTGTTATAGCAGCAGTTATGATTCCACAAAAAAATGAAGAAAGCAAAAAGAAGGAGGAAAAGTTAATGAATATTAATTATGACATAGAAGGTAATGAAGCAAAATTAGATGATTATGATACTGAGAATCCAGTAGTTGCTATGTATATTGAAAATTATGGTTCTGTTGTTATGGAGTTATATCCAGATGTTGCTCCAAATACAGTTAATAATTTTATTTCTTTAGTAAAGAGTGGTTTCTATGATAATAATACATTCCATAGATTAGTACCTGGTTTTGTATTACAAGGAGGAGATCCTGATGGTACTGGAACAGGAGGACCTGGTTATTCTATTAAAGGAGAGTTTACTAATAATGGCTTTGAAAATAATTTAAAACATACTAAGGGAGTTATTTCAATGGCTAGAAGTAATGATAAGGATAGTGCCGGAAGTCAATTCTTTATTATGTTAGGAACTAGTACTTATTTAGATGGAGATTATGCTGCATTTGGTAAAGTAATTGCTGGAATGGATAATGTAGAAAGAATTGAAAAAGAAGAAGTTGTTTCTAATGAAGCAACAGGACAATTAAAGAAGAATTTAACTATTAAAAAAGCAATAATTGATTTAAAAGGAAAAGAATATAAAGAAGTAGAGAAGGCTTAATTTTAATTAGTATTATTTCTTTTAAAACTTAATAAACAAAAAAACAAGAAAGTATATATTACTATATTACTTTCTTGTTTTATTTTTATAAATATTCTAATTCTTTATCTGGTATGATTGATAGTTTAATAATTCTTTGACTTTCATCATCTAATTTTCTATATTTAACATTACATGTATCAAATATTTTTTTTGATACTATATTTCCTGGAGTTCCATTATATTTATCAGATAAGTAAACAACTTCCTTTATTCCTGCTTGTACAATATCTTTTGCACATTCATTACATGGAAATAGGTCTACATATATTCTTGCTCCACGAAGATCTTTTCTACTTCCTAAATAATTATTTATTGCATTTGATTCAGCATGGCATACATACATGTATTTTGTGTTTACATCGTCTCCTTCACGACTCCACGGAAATATGTCATCACTAAAATTATTAGGTGCTCCATTATATCCGATAGATAGAATTCTATTATCTTCACTAACGATACACGCTCCAACTTGAGTATTTGGGTCTTTACTTCTACCTGCAGCAAGTTTTGCTATTCCCATAAAGAATTCATCCCAGTTTAAATAGTCTTTTCTTTTATTACCAAGAACTGTTTTATCATGTTCCATTTTTATCCTCCTTTTTTATTTATTCTAGCATTATTTATGGTGCAAATAAAGTTTATTTTTATAAAATGAGTTACTATAATAAGTTACAAGTTTCTATAAAAATTACTTTTTAAAAAGATATTTTTACTTTTTATTACCTAATAAATAGTTAAATCAATAGTGTGTAGTCTATTGACAACTTATAAAAAACGGGTTATATTAATTGCAATAAGTGTGATGACGGGTGTGGAAAGCCCAGAGCAGTATAGATAAGAGCTGATTCTTCTAGAATAAGTAAGGTGGAACCGCGGATATTAATTCGTCCTTACATTATTCTAGGAGTTTTTTTATTTTAGAAGGTGATAGAATGAAATTATTTATAGGATGTTCTTCACATCCAGAGATAGATAAAAAGTACATTGAAGATGCTGATTTTATAAGTAAGGCATTGGCAGATTATGGCTATGATTTAATTATAGGCGGTATTTCAAATGAAGGTATGTTTGGAAAAATACTAAATAACTTTAATGAGGCTCATAGAAATATAAAAATTTATACATTAAAATTATATGATGAAGATACTAGTCTATTTAATGTAGATTGCACTTATGTAGAAAATACTTTTGAAAGAGAAGCAAGAATTTATAATGAAGCTTCTAAAGTACTTATTCTTCCTGGTGGTACCGGGAGTTTGGCTGAGTTATTCAGCATGTTAGAGGATAATCGTACAATTAAAAGTACAAAAGAGATAATTATCTATAATCAAGATGGATATTATTATGATTTGATTAAGTTTATTACAAAACTTATAAAAGAAAAGTTTAATGATCATTCTATTTTGAATTATATAAAAATATTTAATGAGAAAGAAGATTTAATAAAATATTTGGAGGTTTAATATATGGCAGAATTAACAATGGAAAAATTAGTAAATTATTGTAAACAATATGGATTTATATTCCAAGGAAGTGAAATATATGGAGGTCTTGCTAATACATGGGATTATGGTCCATTAGGTTCAAGACTTAAAAATAGTATTAAGGATTCTTGGAGAAAAAGATTTATTCAAGAAAGACCTAATGCATATGAAGTAGATGCAGCAATTTTAATGCATCCAAGAGTTTGGGAAGCAAGTGGTCATGTTGGAAGTTTCTCTGATCCACTAATTGATTGTAAGAGTTGTAAAACAAGACATAGAGCAGATAATTTAATAGATGACTTTGATGAGAATGCTCATGCTGATGGAATGAGTCAAGAAGAAATGATGGACTATATTAGAGAACATAAAGTTCCATGTCCAAAGTGTGGTAAGAGTGATTATACTGATATTAGACAATTTAATTTAATGTTTGAAACTCATAGAGGGGTTACTGAAGATGGTAAAAACAAAGTTTATTTAAGACCTGAAAATGCACAAGGAGAGTATGTTAACTTTTTAAATGTACAAAGAACTATGCGTGCTAAGTTACCATTTAGTATAGGACAAATTGGTAAAGCATTTAGAAATGAAATTACACCTGGAAACTTTACTTTTAGAACAATTGAATTTGAACAAATGGAATATCAAACTTTCTGTCGTGAGGGAACAGATAGTGAACTTTATGCATATTTTAAAGATTATGCTAAGAAGTATTTTATGGATTTAGGAATTAGTGAAGATAAATTAAGATTCCATGATCATGAAAAATTAGCTCATTACGCTAAAGAAGCATGTGATATTGAATATAAGTTCTCATTTGGATGGGGAGAAATTAATGGTACTCATAATAGAACTGATTATGATTTAGGAAGACATCAAGAGTATTCTGGTAATTCTCAAGAATATTTAGACCCAGAAACTAATGAAAAATTTATTCCATATATAATTGAATCTACTGTTGGATGTGATAGATTAACTCTTGCTATTTTAGATAATAGTTATACTGAGGAGACACTTGAGAACGGAGATACTCGTGAAGTTATGAAGTTTATTCCATATCTTGCTCCATATAAAGTATGTGTATTGCCTCTTGCTAAGAAATATCATAGTGAAAAGGCTGCAGAAATTTACAATATGTTAAGTAAAAACTTTATGACTAGTTATGATGAATCTGGTAGTATTGGTAAGAGATATAGAAGAGCAGATGCTTGTGGTACACCATGGTGTTTAACGGTTGATGATGAAACTATTAACAATGGTACAGTTACTTTAAGAGATAGAGATACTATGGAACAAATTACTTTAAAAGTTGATGAAGTAGTTGACTATGTAAATGAAAGAATTAAATTTCAATAAAAATTAGGAAAGTCGTTGATTTTCCTTTTTTCTTTTTTTATACTATTTTTGGTGATTTTATGGCAGTAATTGGAATTCCACTTAGATATAATAGGTTAGAAGACGGAAGATGTATTTTATATTTAAGTGAAAGATTAAGAAGAACTATTCAAAAAGCAGGTGGTTTTGTTTTACCAATAGTTCAAGTACAAGATTATGATTATATGGATACTAGATATAATGAGTTTTCTCCTTTAACTGATAAAGAAAAGGAAAATATTGAGAAGTATTTAGATATGGTAGATGGAGTAATATTTCCTGGTGGATTTAAAATAACTCCGTTTGATAAATATCTACTTGAAAGATGTATTGAAAAGGATAAAAAGGTTCTTGGAATATGTTTAGGTATGCAACTTATGAGTTGTTATAAGGAAGACTTTAAGGTTTATAAGAATGATACAGATATAAATCATTATCAAGAAGACGATAAAGGTTTTACTCATACAGTTAAAATTTTAAAGAATTCTAAACTGTATGATATCTTAGGTAAAGAGGAAGTACTTGTTAATAGTTTTCATAATTATCATGTAAGTGTTGATAATGATTATAGTGTTGTTGCTACTAGTAGTGATGGTTTTATTGAAGGAATTGAACTTTCTTCTTCTACATTTAATGTAGGTATTCAGTGGCATCCTGAGATCAGTTATGATTTTGATGAAGATTCTCGTAAGATAATTGATTATTTTATTAATATATGTAATGAATGATATAAAATATTATTATGACTAATGGCATTTTATAAACTATATATTTATGATATTATATATATTCGGAGGGATATATATGAAAAAATTACGTGTAACTTTGACTAGTTTAGGTGTTGCTGCTGGTATATTAGTTGGAGGATATACTATAGTTAATCGTTTACCTGTAAATGGTCTTTCTGTAGGAAATCCTATTACAAATGATGATATCAAAACATATTCAGTTACAGATACTACATATGATACATTAGGAGGAGAACCAACTGTTACTGAAAGATATGAAAGTATAAAAGGAATAAATAATAGAATTAAATATGATTCTTATACTCCAACTCATAAGACAACAAATAGCGATGGAAAAGATAAGTATTCTCGTCAACATACTACTTTCACTTTAGATGATTTAACAGATGATGAGATTAATGCTTATATTAGTGAATTTACTAATAATGGTGGAAATGTTTATGCTGTAAATACTGAAAATGAAAAAGTAGAAGAAACAGAAGAAAAAGGAAATTACTCATCTTTAGTTGTAAGTCGTGTTAACTATGATAAGTCTCAAACAATTAAACAAAGTGATGAAGATAATGCTAAAGACAGAAGATTTGCAGCCGTTTTAGGATTAGCAGCTTTTAATGGAGCTGCAGCTACTTATGTTGGTTTATCAAGACCTAAAGTTAAAGTTAAAAAGAATGATTCTGAAAATAAATAGTATATATTAATTAAATAGGAAAATATTTTAATAAAAAACATTAAATAATGTTTATAATGCATAAATACAAATTATGAATTATAACTATAAATTTAAAAAAATGTTGACAAATAAGGACTAGATGCATATAATATTACTAGTCGAGAAAAAAAGGAAAGAGATTTATATCCACCTGATCAGCGAATAGCGATAGGTTAAAAGCCAAATATATAATGAAGTTTACTTTATTATGTGTCTTAGCGGATATAAATTTTATATCTGCTTTTCTTATTTTATGGAGGTGTTAGGTATCGCAAAGAATAATGATAACATGTTGATTAATGATCAAATCAAAGCTCGTGAAGTTCTTGTTATTGGTCCAAATGGAGAACAAGTTGGAGTTAAACCTATTCAAGATGCTCGTACTTTAGCAAGCTACGCATCACTTGATTTAGTTTTAATTAGTCCAAATGCAAATCCACCTGTTTGTAAAGTAATGGATTATAATAAGTTCCGTTATGAAAAACAAAAGAAAGCAAAGGAAGCTTTAAAGAAACAAAAGGCTAATATGTCTGAACTTAAAGAGTATCGTTTATCACCTGTTATTGATGTTGGGGATTTTGAAACTAAACTTAGAAATGCAACAAAGTATCTAGAAAAAGGGGATAGAATAAAGCTTACTATAAGATTCAAAGGTCGCCAAATGGCACATACTGAACTTGGTAAGGAGGTTCTTGAACGTTTTGCCGACAGAGTAAAGGATTACGCAGATATAGAACAAAAACCTAAGTTAGATGGTAGAACAATGACTATGTTATTAGTACCAAAAAAAGACAAATAATTAGTAGGAGGAAAAATTTATGCCAAAGATTAAAACACATAAAGGAACAGCTAAAGTAGTTACAAAACGTAAAAATGATATTAAAATTGGAAAACCAGGAAGTAGACATAATACTGGAAGTAAAAATGCTAACTTTAATAGAGGATGCAGAAATGGATCTAACTTAAGCAAGGCAGATCAAAATAGATTAAAGAATATTATCTAATCTATATATTAAGAAGGAGGAAGAAACATGGCAAGAGTTAAAAATGGAGCAGTTACAAAAGCTCGTCATAAAAAAGTATTAAAACAAGCTAAGGGTTACTTTGGAAGTAAACATAGATTATATAAAACAGCTAAAGAACAATTAATGCATTCAGGACAATATGCATTTAGAGATAGAAAGCAAAAGAAAAGAGATTTCAGAAAGTTATGGATTACAAGAATCAATGCTGCTTGTAGACAAAATGATATTTCTTACTCAAGATTTATTGAAGGATTAACAAAAGCAGGTGTTGAAATCAACCGTAAAATGTTATCTGAAATAGCAATCAATGATTCAAAAGCATTTACTGATTTAGTTAAAATTGCTAAAGATGGTAAAGCTGGTAAATTAACTCCAGCTACTGAAGTAGAAGGTGTTGAAGTTACTGTTGGAGGAGCTACAAAGGCTGCTAAGAAAGAAACTAAAAAAGAAACTAAGAAGGAAGAAGCTGCAGTAGATTATTCTAAAATGACAGTTGCTGAATTAAAAGAAGTAGCTGCAGAAAAGAATATTAGTGTTGCAGGAATGAAGAAAGCTGAAATTATCGAAGCTTTATCTAAATAAAAATAAACATATTAGTGAATTTATTTATCTAGTGCCTAATTGGTGATAAGTTTTTGAAACTAATAGAAGAAAAATAACGAAGGAGAATTAAATTATGACTGTTGTATCAATGAATTATTTATTAGAAGCAGGTGTTCAATTTGGACACCAAAAGAGAAGATGGAATCCAAAAATGAAGGAATATATCTTCACTACAAGAGATGATATTTATATTATCGATTTACAAAAAACTGTTAAGAAGTTAGAAGAAGCATATAATGCTATGAAAGAAATCGCTGCTAATGGTGGAAAAGTTTTATATGTTGGAACTAAGAAACAAGCTCAAGAAGCAGCTGAAGAATGTGCTACTAGAACTGGTATGTACTTTGTAAATGAAAGATGGTTAGGTGGAACATTAACTAACTTCAAGACAATCCGTTCAAGAATTAGAAGAATGGAAGAAATTGAAAAAATGGAAACTGATGGTACTTTTGAAGCATTACCTAAAAAAGAAGTTATCCAAATCAAAAAAGAATATGAAAAATTAAATAAAAACTTAAGAGGAATTCGTGAAATGAAGAGATTACCACAAGCTATGGTAATTGTTGATCCTCGTAAAGAAGATATTGCTATTAAGGAAGCAAGAATTTTAGGAATCCCAGTATTTGGTATCGTAGATACTAACTGTGATCCAGATATGGTAGATTATGTTATTCCTGGTAATGATGATGCTGTTCGTTCAGTTAAGTTATTAATCGGAGTACTTACTAATGCTATAGCTGAAGCTAATGGAAATGAAGTTATTGATTTTGTTTCAGAAGATGACAAAGCAAAAGCTGAAAAGAGAGCACAAAAAAAAGAAGCAGCTAAGACTTCAGAAGTAAAAGAAGAAAAAGCAGAAGAAAAAGTTACTGAAGATTTATCAGCATTAACTCTTTCAGAATTAAAAGATAGAGCAAAAGAAGCTGGAGTAAAAGGTTATTCTGCAATGAAAAAACAAGATTTAGTTGAAGCTTTAACTAAATAATAAAGTTTACTTTTAAAGGAGTGTTGCTTAATACTCCTTTTTTTGTAGATTTTTCTTTGGAATTTTAAAAAAATATTATATAATATGATTAGTTGATTTAAATAAGGAGGAAAATATATGTACACTGTAAGTGATGTAAAAGAATTAAGAGAAAAAACAGGTGCTGGAATGATGGATTGTAAGAAAGCACTTGAAGCATGTGAAGGTAACATGGATAAGGCAGTTGACTGGTTAAGAGAAAAAGGAATTGCTAAGGCTGCTAAGAAAGAAAGTAGAATTGCTGCTGAAGGTTTATGTAAGATTAAAGTTGATGGTAATACAGCTGTTATGGTTGAAGTTAACTCAGAAACTGATTTCGTTGCTAAGAATGCAGAATTTACTGGATTTGTAGATTACTTATTAGATGAAATCTTAAAGAATGATGTTAAGACTAATGAAGATGTTTTAGCAATCAAAGATGGAGATGAAACTGTAAGTGATAAATTAGTTGCTTTAACTGCTAAAATTGGAGAAAAATTAAGTTTTAGACGTTTTGAAAAGGTAACTAAAGCAGATGATGAAACATTTGGTACTTACATCCATTTAGGTGGTAAGATTGGTACTATTATTGTTGTAAAAGGTGCTAATGAAGAAGTTGCAAAAGATGTTGCTATGCAAGCTGCAGCAATGAGTCCAGTTGCATTAACTAGAGAAGGTGTTCCAGCTGAAATGGTTGAACATGAAAGAGAAGTAGTTACTGAACAAGTTAAGAATGAAGCTGCTGGTAAGCCAGAAAATATTATTGAAAAAATGGTTAATGGTAGAATTGATAAGTTCTATAAAGAAATCGTTTTAGAAGAACAAGCATTCATTAAGGAAAACAAGTTAACAGTTTCTAAATATGTAAGTGACAATGGTGGAGAAATCAAATCTATGGTTAGATTCGCTGTTGGAGAAGGAATTGAAAAGAGACAAGAAAACTTTGCAGATGAAGTTATGAGTCAAATTAATGATGCTGCTAAATAATATTTAGTAAGTAATTATAATTAACTAACGATTATCGTTAGTTTTTTCTTTCTAATGAGGAGTAAGAGATGAAAAGTGAAATTATAAAAGATGATAAAAATGATGATACTCGCATAATTTATATAGATAGATTAGATTTAAAAAAGGTAGAAAAAGATACAATTAATATCGATAAAAAGATTGATGAAAATAAAGAAGATAAAAAGTAGTGTAAAAAAATTTGTAAAATAAAAAAATATTTTTATCTAATTTTATTTTTTCTTGAAATTTGACGTTTTTTTGGTATAATAAAGCGAGTAATAAGGGGATGATTTTATGGCAAAAAAGAGTTCTAATAATGCAGTTAAAAAGCTTGATAAACAAATAAAAGATTTAGAAAGTTCAATAAAAGAAGAGAAGAGTGAAACTTTACCTGTTTTAGATAAGAAAAAAATAGAAGAAGAAATGAAGAAACCAGTTACTAAAAAAAGTAATAAAAAAGGTAAGTTTGAAAAGAAAGAAAATTCTAATAAACAAAAAAAGAACAAAGAAAATAAAAAATCATCTAACATTAGAGAAGATATTATTGTAAACGATAAAAAGTATAAGAAGAAAATGAAGAATAATAGACCTATTAGGGATACTATTGTAGCAGTTGATTCTAATAAGAAGAAAGTTGATAACACAAAGACCATTGATAAAGAAAAAATAAAAGAAAAATTAGAACTAGAAAAAGATGAAAAAGAAGATATTCAAGTAGAAGAAGGTCTTACAAGTGATGAGACAGTAAAATTAAAAAACATAGAAGAACAAATGAAGACTTTATATGATAGAGTAAATGATGTTGTAAATGATCTTGATTATGATGATTCTGGTGTTTTTGATATAGACCTTTTATCTGAAGAAATAGAAAAGAGTAATATAAATAATAATCAAAAGAAAAAGTATAAATTTAAAAATCTAAAGTTTAATAAAATAAATGAAAAGATTAGTGATATTGGTGGAGGAGCTATTAATAAAATAAGTGATATTAGTAGTGATGCTGTTAATAAGATAAGTTCTAAGTTAAATGTATCTAATGAAGTTTCTTTAAATAAAATAGGTGAGAAGATTACTGATGTTAGTAATGATACTTTTAATAAAATAAATGAAAAAATAAATGAAGCAAACGATGATTCTTTAGGTAGAATTGCTTATTGGTTATTTTTGATTTTTATGGGATTATTTATATTATTTATAATATTTGTTATTTTCGTAAGCACTTTTTAGTGCTTTTTTCTTTATTTTATTTAGTTAATATAATATAATATTTGTAAGGAGAGATGAATTAATGGATAGTGAAACTATAATATTAGATATAACTGAAAAGATGGATAAGACTATTGAAAACTTAGAAAAAAGATTTACTACAGTTAGAGCTGGTAGAGCAAATCCTTCAAGTTTAGATGGTGTTAGTGCAGAGTATTATGGAGTTTTAACACCACTTAAACAATTAGCAACTATTTCAGTACCTGAGGCTAGACAATTATTAATTAAGCCTTTTGATAAACATTCTTTAGGAGCTATTGAAAAAGCAATTTTAGCATCAAATTTAGGATATAATCCAAGTAATGACGGAGAAACTATTAGAATAATTATTCCAGAACTTACTGAAGAAAGAAGAAAAGAACTTGTAAAACAAGTAAAAGCAATTTCTGAAGATGCTAAAGTTTCAATTAGAAATATTAGACGTGATGGATTAGAAGATGTTAAAAAAGCAGAAATGCCTGAAGATGAAGAAAAAGGTATGGAAAAAGATATCCAAGATTTAGTTAATGAATATAATAAAAAAGTAGAAGCAATTTTAAAGGAGAAAGAAGGAGAGTTACTTACTGTATAAGTAATTCTTTTTTAGAGTATTATGTTATTAGATGGTAAATTAGTTAGAAATAAATTATTAGAAAACTTAGAAAACGAATTTAAAAATATTAAAACAACACTTGTAGTTATTCAAGTAGGGGATGACTTTGCAAGTAATAAGTATATTAAACAAAAAGAAAAGATGGCTAATCAATTAGGAGTTAATTTTAAATTAGAAAAGTTTGATAAGGCAACAACAGAAGAAGTTAATTCTGTAATTTCAAAATATAATGAAGATAAATCAGTTTCTGGAATAATTGTACAATTACCACTTCCAGATAATATTGATTATGAAAGTATAAGAAATAATATATCTCCAGTTAAAGATATAGATGGAGTTAATGATATTAATAGAATTAAGTTAGTTGATGGTAAGAGTGATGCTTTAATTCCATGTACTGCTTTAGGTATTATGAAGATATTTGATTTTTATAATATTTCTTTAGCAGGACGTGACGTTGTTATTATTGGTAGAAGTATACATATTGGAAAAGCACTATATAATTTACTTATTAATAGAGATGCAACTGTTACTATGTGTCACTCTAAGACTAGAGATTTAAAGAAGTATACAAAGCATGCAGATATTATTATTACTAGTGTTGGTAGGGCTAATTTTATTACTCAAGATATGGTTAGAAATAATGTATGTTTAGTAGATGTTGGTTTTAATTATTATAATAATCAAATATGTGGAGATGTATCTCGTGAAGTAGTTAAATATAAATACTTAACACCAGTTCCTGGTGGGGTTGGTCAAATGACTGTTTATTCTATTTTTGAAAACCTATATAAGGCTTATAATTTACAGAATAAATAAATATTTACAAAAAAAATAGTATTGTGTTATAATACGTTTATCGACTTTGATTAAGAAGTAGTAATATAATGATTATTTTTAGAGAGTCTGTGGTTGGTGGAAACAGATAATATAGTTATATGAATTCGTCTTAGGAGTTCTTATTAATAGTAAGCGTAATTCTTGCGTTAAGAGATTTGAGTGTGTAGTAAATAACTATGAATTAAGGTGGTACCGCGAATAGTCGTCCTTAAATTTATAGTTATTTTTTTTATTAGAAAAAGGAGATGTTTTAAATGAAAATAGAAGAAGTTAAAGAGTTACTTTTAAATGATATGAAAAGTGTAACAGACTTAAATAGTTTAAATGATTTAAAAGTAAAATATCTTGGTAAAAAGGGTTTAATTACTGAACTTAATCAAGAGATTAAAAATATTCCAAATGAGGATAAGAAAGAATTTGGACAAAGGGTAAATGAAGTTAGAAGTAGTTTTACTGAGTTTTATGAAGAGAAAAAGAATGAGTTTGAAACAGCTATTTTAAATGAAAAATTAAAGAGTGAAGCAATTGACATTAGTTTACCTAGTTATAATATTGTAACAGGGGCTCCTAATATTCTTGAAAAACTTATTGAAGATGTTGAAGAAGTATTTATGTCTATGGGATATGATGTTGTAGATGGACCTGAGATAGAAGAAGATAAATATAACTTTGAGATGTTAAATATTCCTAAGGGACATCCTGCAAGAGATGCTCAAGATACATTCTATTTAAAAGGAGAAGAGATTCTTCTTCGTAGTCAAACTTCTCCTGTTCAAGTTAGAACAATGTTAAAAGGAAAAGGTGAAGTTCCTATTAGAATGATTTGTCCTGGTAAGACTTATAGAAGAGATGATGATGATGCAACTCATTCACATCAATTTATGCAAATAGAGGGATTACTTGTTGATAAAAATATTAGTTTAAGTGATTTAAAAGGTACTTTAGATATTATTTGTAAGAAGTTATTTGGTAATGATGTTGAGACTCGTTTCCATCCTAGTTATTATCAATTTACTGAACCTTCAGTAGAGGTTGATATTAGTTGTTTCAATTGTAAGGGACACGGATGTAATATTTGTAAAAATAATGGTTGGATTACTGTTTGTGGAGCAGGTGTTGTTCATCCTAATGTTCTTAGAATGAGTGGATATGATCCTAAAGTATGGAGTGGATTTGCTTTTGGTTTTGGAGCTGAGAGACTTGCTATGCTTAAATATAATATAAATGACTGTAGAGTTTTCTATAATACAGATTTAAGAGAGAGTAGAGTATTTGATAGAAAGGAGAGTGAATAGGATGATTAGTTTAGAATGGGTAAAAGATTATATTGATATTAGTGATCAAGATTTAGAAGAGTTAGCTGTTAAAATTACACAATCTGGTATTAATGTTGAGAAAGTTATTACTAATCATATTGATAATCTTGTTGTTGGAGAAGTAGTTGATTGTGTTAATCATCCTGATAGTGATCATTTACATGTATGTCAGGTTGCTGTTTCAGAAAGTGACGTATTACAAATTGTTTGTGGAGCACCTAATGTTCGCAAAGGATTAAAGGTTGTAGTTGCTCTTGTTGGCGCAGTACTTCCTGGGGATTTTGTAATAAAGAAGAGTAAGATTCGTGGAGTAGAGTCTAATGGTATGCTTTGTGCTTTATATGAGTTAGGACTTGAAGAGAAGACAGATGAGGCATATGCTCGTGGAATTGAAGAACTTGATAGTAGTGCAAAAGTAGGAGATGATCCTATTAAGGTTTTAGGTTTAGATGACACTTTATATGAACTTGATATTCATAAACATAGAAATAATGACTGCTACTACCATATTGGATTTGCTTATGAAATTGGGGCTATTTTAAATAGACCTGTAAAACTTCCAGAACTTAGTTTTAAAGAAGATAAGGATAGTGTAGAAAAACATTTTAGTTTAGATGTAGAAACAGATAAATGTCCTTTCTATTTAGCAAAGATGGTTAAGAATGTTAAGATTGGTGAGAGTCCAGAATTTATTAAGAAAAGACTTGCTGCAGCTGGAATGCGCTCAATTAATAATGTAGTAGATATTTCTAATTATGTTATGCTTGAGTTTGGTCAACCTCTTCATTTCTTTGATAAGAATAGTTTAGGTGATCATATTTTAGTAAGAGATGCAAAAGATAATGAAGAAGTGGTTACATTAGATGGAAAATTAAGAGTTCTTACTCATAATGATATAGTTATTACAGATGGAGAAAAACCTGTTTGTATTGCTGGAGTTATGGGTGGAGAAAATACTGAAGTTGAAGATGATACAACTGATATTTTAATTGAGGCTGCTATTTTTGATTCAGTATCTATTCGTTATACTGCTGCTAACTTAGATCTTAGAAGTGAAGCATCTATTAGATATGGAAAAGGTTTAAGTTATGAGTATACTGAGATGGCTTTAAAACGTGCATGTCATTTACTTGAGAAGTATGCAGGTGCTACAATTCTATCTGGTTGTGTTAGACATGATGTTATTGATAAGACTCCAAATGTTGTAGAGTTTGTTCCAGATGACGTTAATAGGCTTCTTGGTATGAATATTAGTGTAGATGATATGAAAGTTGAGCTTGGTCGTTTAGGTTTTGATTATGAGTTAGAAGGGGACAAGTTTATCGTTACTATTCCAAGTAGAAGACTTGATATTGATCCTAATGTAAATGATATTGCTGAAGAAATAGTTAGACTTTATGGTTATCAGAATTTAGTATCTACTGTTCCAACTGTTCCTGTAAGACGTGGTGAATATGTTGGAGATGTTAAATATAGAAAATTGGTTTCTAAAAGACTTAGAGCACTTGGACTTAATGAGACTAAGACTTATACTTTAGTTTCTCCTGATATGGCTAAGTTATTTAAATATCGCGGTCTAAGTAATGCGACTCTTCCAAATCCTATGAGTTTAGATAAGAGTGTTGTAAGAACTACATTAATTCCTTCACTTTTAAATGTTTATCAATATAATAAAAAACGTAAAGTTAAAGATATAAGTTTATATGAGATTGCGAAGACATATGATAGTGAATATAATGAGACTAGTTTAATTTGTGGACTTTGCTCAGGAAATTATTTAAATAATGGTTGGACTAAACCTGTTAAGTATGATTTCTATATTGTAAAGGGAATTGTTGAGAATGTTTTAGATTATATGGGATTTAAAAATAGATATAGTTTTGAAGTTTCTGATTGTTCTGATTTACATCCTGGAATTAGTGCTAATATTTTACTTGATAGAAAAGTAATTGGTGTTATTGGTAGAGTTCATCCAAGTGTTTTAAAAGATGAAGTTTATGTATTTGAAATATCACTTAATGCTTTAATGAGTAATGTTAAACCAATTAAATATAAGGAAGCTCCTAAGTATCCTGGTATTTCAAAAGATATGGCATTCATTGTTTCAAAAGATGTAACTGCAGGAGAAGTAATGGATACTATTAAAAAAGCAGGTAGTAGAATGCTTGATAGTGTAAGTGTATTTGATGTTTATACTGGTGAAAATGTAGATAGTGATAAAAAGTCAATTGCGTTTACTCTTAACTTCTTAAATCTTGAGAGAACACTTACTGAAGAAGAAGTAATGGAAGTATTTAATAATATTATTTCTAAGGTTATTGAAAAACACAATGCAGTTTTAAGAGATAAGTAAAATTGGACAGTTTGATGCTGTCTTTTTTTTGTTTTTAATTACTTTTTTTCTTTTTTTTGTTAATATTATAATAGAGGTGAAAAAGTGTGAGTAAGGAAATAAAAAAAAGAGTAAAAGACAGTGAGATTGAAGTTGCTAGGTCATCTAATAAAAAGATATTTATTATCACAATTATTGTTTTATTATTAATAATAGTTGGATTAGTTTTATTTTTATTATATGATTATAAAGTTATATTTCCACCAAAGAATACAACTCCAGTAGTTGATAATAATAAGAAGAAAACTACAACTACTAGACATGAAGATAAGTATGTTGATGTAGATGTTGATAGTCCAAGAATTATTAATTTATATAATAGTGTCTATAGTGGAAAAATCGATTCTTATTTATTTGATTCTAAAAAAGTAGATGTTTCTTTAATGAGTGATGAATATAAATTCCAAGTTGCATTTAATACTTATGGTAAAGATATTACTTATCTTCCAACTGCATATGTTTCTGAGGTCGATGTGAAAAATGCATATGAAAATGTATTTGGAAAGGATACTTATAAAAGACCAGAAAAATTAAGTGATGGATGTAATGATATGGTATTTGATAATCTTAGTAAGGCATTTATTAGTGAACAAACTGGATGTGGTGAAACAACTTCATTTGGTTCTCATAGTAAAATAATTAGTGCTAAGAAAAACTCTAGTGAATTATTAATTACAGCTGCTTATGTATTTAATTATATGGATAAGCTTTATAAAGATCCAAATGGTAATGAAGAACTTGCTGAAAATGATGGCGAATATACAACAGTTAGACATTATAATTCTTATATAGAAGAAAATAAAGATAAACTTATGCAATATACATTTAAGTTTAATTTAGCTGATGATGGTTTCTACTACTATTCAGGATTTGAAAGAACTAATGGATAATTTAGTTCTTTTTTTCTTGTTTTATTTATTTTAATGATTTATTATTATGGTAAGGTGAGTGTGCCTAGGAAGGAGATATTAATGGAAAAAGAAGAAGTTGCAATAAATGATGAAGAAAAAAATGTTGCAGAAGAAACACAAGATGTAGATGTAAAAGATGAGAATGGTTTAGATGAAGAAGAGAAAAAAGTAGTTGAGAAAGCTAAAGAACTTGATGGTGAAGTTTCTAGAAAACAAAAGAAAAATAATAAGAAAAAAATAATTATTATAGTCATTATTATTTTGATTTTAATTATTGGAGGAGTATTTGGTTATTTTTATTTCTTTAACGGAAAAGATAATAAAAAAGAACAAGTATCTAATGAAAAGAAAGAGTATAAGTCTGCTTATAGAATGGAAGGTAATGATTTATCAGACTTTGACCTTTATTTCTTACAACTTGAGAATGCTAAAAAGAATGCAATTTATAGTCCTTTATCTATAAAGTATGCACTTGCAATGTTACAAGAAGGAACTAAGGGTGACAGTAAGGCTCAAATTAATGCTTTAATTGGAGATTATAAATCTAAGAAATATACTAATAGTGAACATTTATCACTTGCTAATGCTATGTTTATAAAAAGTAGTATGAAGGATGCAGTGGTTTCTGATTATACAAATAATTTATCTACTAAGTATGGAGCAGAAGTTATTTATGATAATTTTACAACTGCTACTAATGTTAATAATTGGATTAGTAATAAGACTCTAAATTTATTAAATAATGTTTTAAAAGATACAGATGTTAATAATCTTGATTTCTTACTTGTTAATTCACTTGCTATTGATATGGATTGGAACTATAAGTTACAATGGGAACAAAGTGATAGTAAAGTAGATGAAAAACGTTATTCAGTAGACTATGCTCATGAAAAATATGAAGACTCTGTTCCTCTAATTCAAGATAAGAGTGAGTTCAGTACAATATCATTTAATAATGGAGCAGTACAGGCAAAAGCTGCACAGATTGGAGCATCTATTAATAATTATGATATTATTAAGGAGCTTGGTGAAGATAACATTAGAAAGTTTATTGAAGAAAAATATAGAGAGTATTTAAAAGACCCTCAATGTGGTGAAGAAAATACAGAAGAGCAAATAAAGAGTTTTGTTAATGAGTATATTAAAACTATTGGTGAAAATTATAAACAAATAGATTCATCAACTGATTTCTTATTCTATACAAATGATGATGTTAAAGTATTTGCTAAAGATTTAAAAACTTATGATAATACTACATTACAATATGTTGGAATTATGCCTAATAAAGTTTCTTTAGAAAAATTTATTAATAAGGCTAATGCTAAGAGTATTTCTAAACTTATAAGTAGTTTGAAACCTCTTGAATTAAGTAGTTTTGAATATGGTAAAGTTTATAAGATTAAAGGATATATTCCATTCTTTAAATATGATTATGAACTAAAATTAGATAAAGATTTAAAATCTCTTGGTGTAAAAGATATATTTGATGCATCAAAAGCAGATTTATCTGGTATGATGAAAAATAGTAGTGGAGAGTTTATTAGTAAAACTATTCATAAAGCAAATATTGATTTTTCTAATGATGGTATTAAAGCAGCTGCTGTAACTGTTGTAGGTGGAATGGGTGCTGCATCATGTCCTTCATTTGATTATGAATATGATGTACCTGTTGAAGAGATTGATTTAACTTTTGATAAACCATTTATGTATGTAATTAGAGATAAATCAACTGGAGAAGTTTGGTTTACTGGTTCTGTTTATGAACCTCGTGATAATTATTAGGAAAAGGGTAATGATATTACCTTTTTTCTTTTGATGTTTCCTTTATTTTTCTTTTATTTTATAGTAAAATGATAGTGGTGGTTATATGCAACTTAGTTATAATGATAAAGAATATGATATAGTTATTGAAAAGAAAAAGGGTAATAAAAATACTTATATTAGAGTAAAGAAAGATTTAAAAATACATGTTACTACTAATTATTTTGTTTCAATGTTTTCTATTAAAAAACTTATTCGTGAAAACTATGATAGAATTTGTAGAATGATTGATTTTCAAGAAACTAAAGCTAAAAATAATAATGGTTTTTATTATCTTGGTAAACAATATGTAGTTATTTATATTGATGGAGATGATATTTCTTTTTCAGGTGATAAAGTATATATTGGTAATTCTTTTGATATTGATAAGTGGTATAAGATGCAGGCTAAGACTTTGTTTTTAGAAAGACTTGATTATAATTATAATAATTTTACTAGAAAGATTCCTTATCCGAAGTTAAGAATTAGAAAGATGACTAGTAGGTGGGGAGTATGTAATGTACTTACTCATATTATTACTTTAAATTTAGAACTTATAAAAAGAGATACAAAGTATTTAGATTATGTTATTATTCATGAACTTAGTCATTTAATACATGGAGATCATTCAGATGGATTTTGGAAATTAGTAGAAGATAATATGCCTGATTATAGAAAATATAGAGAAGAAATGAAGGAGTTTTAATGGTTATTACGAGTTTAGATAATGAAAAAGTTAAAGGATTGGTTAAGTTACAAAAAAGAAAGTATCGTGATCTTACTAATACTTTTATAGTAGAAGGAATGCATTTAGTACTTGAGGCATATAAGGCAAATATTGCGACTGAATTAATTGTTTTAGAAGATGAAGTTATTCCAATTAAACTTCCATATACATATGTAAGTCTTGAAGTTATGAAGAAGATTAGTACAATGGATACACCTCCTACGATAATGGCTGTATGTAAGAAGAATACTAATAATGAAATTATGGGTAGTAGAATACTTTTACTTGATGAGGTACAGGACCCAGGAAATTTAGGAACTATAATACGTAGTGCGGTTGCTTTTAATATAGATACTATAATACTTTCTGAGAATACAGTTGATTTATATAATCCTAAAGTTTTACGAGCAACTCAGGGTATGTTTGCTCATATAAATATAATTAGTATGAATGCGGATGTAGCAATAAATTATTTAAAGAGTAAAAATATAGTTGTATATGGTACAAATGTTGAATATGGAATTGATGTTAGAAATCTTGATTCTTCTTCTAAGAAGGCATTCTGTCTTATAATGGGAAATGAAGGAAATGGTGTTAGACAAAGTATTCAAAAAATGTGTGATAAGAATCTATATATAAATATGAATAGTCAAGTTGAGAGTTTAAATGTTGCGATTGCTTGTAGTATTTTATTATATGAATTGGGGAGATAAGTATGAATAAAGTATATATTGGTAAGATTGTAAATACCCATGGAATAAAGGGAGAGATTAGATTACTTAGTGATTTTCCTTTTAAAGATAAAGTTTTTGTAGTTGGAAATAGTATTTTAATTGATGATATTGAATATAAAATTAATAGTTATAGAAGACATAAGATGTTTGATATGATTACTTTAGAAGGCTATAATAATATTAATGATGTTTTATTTCTTATGAAAAAGAAAGTATATTTTGATAAAGATAAATTAATTTTATCAGATGATGAAATACTTGATGAAGATTTAGTCAAATTTAAGGTAATAGATGATGATGGAAATATTGGTAAAATAAATGAGATTTTTATGGCTAGTAGTACCAATAAAATACTTAGAGTAGAATTTTCTCATGAAGTTTTAATTCCATATAATTCTCCTATTATAAAAAGTATTGATAAAAATAAAAAAGAAATACATGTAAGTCTAATTGGAGGTATGTAGATGTTAAAGATTGATATATTAACTCTTTTTCCTAATATGTTTGATGGTGTATTTCAGGAATCAATTTTAAAAAGAGCGATTGATGAAGGCAAAATAGAGATTAATTTAATTAATTTTAGAGATTTTACTAATGATTCTCATAATAAAGTAGATGATACTCCATATGGTGGAGGAGCTGGGATGGTACTTATGGCTCAACCTATATTTGACTGTGTCAAAAGTATTAGAAGAGAAAACTCTAAAATTATATTACTTACTCCAGATGGTATTCCTTATAAACAAAAGATGGCATATGATTTATGTAGTGAAGAACATTTAATTTTAATATGTGGTCATTATGAGGGATTTGATGAGAGAATTCGTAGTATTTGTGATATGGAAATTAGTATAGGAGATTATGTTCTTACTGGTGGAGAAGTTCCTGCTATGGTTTTGGTAGATTCGGTAGCAAGACTTATTCCAGGGGTAATTAATGAAAGAAGTCACTTGGACGATTCTTTTAGTGAGTCATATTTACTTGATTATCCAACTTATACAAAACCACGTGTTTTTGAAGGAATGAAAGTACCTGAAGTTTTAGTTTCAGGAGATCACAAAAGAATTGCTGAATATAGATTAGAAGAGAGTATTAAAAAAACAAAGTTAAGAAGACCAGATTTATTAGAAAAGTAGTGGTGATATTATGTATAAAGTATATGATGATTATGATAATAAGGGTAAGGTTCTTGATAAAACTGAATTTATGGATATTAATGGTTTTTTGATGGGCGGAAAGAAAAAGATTTTTTCTGTTGCTGGAAGTGAAATAAGAGAGATTAAAGTAGTTAGTAAAAATCTTGCTAATCCGATAGTCTCATCTAAAGTAATGCATAAATATAGTCAATTAGTTAATTATTTAACAGAAGTTTTGATTGAAGATGATGGAGATGATTCTGATGGAAGTTATCGTGAGGCACTAAATCAAATAGAAAAATTCAGATTAATGGTAAAAAATGAATATCGTAATTTTTTAACTAGAAAAGAGTTAGAACACATGTCTAAACAATTAGTTATTTTGCAAAAAGAATTAAACAATCGTATACTAGAGATACATAATAGTTATATGGAAATGCTTAATAAGGAAAATGGTAGAGGTAGATAGCCTCTTTTTTTCTATAAATTTAAATATTATTTTAATAAAGTATAAATTAATGATATAATTTGATTAGAATATGGAGGTGTTCTTGTGAAATATAGTTCTAAAAGTAAATTTAGAAAAATTATTAGTGTTTCATTTTTATTTGTACTTGTCCTTGCTCTTTCGATATCATTTATATCTTTCGATAACCCAACAGTTTTAGAGACTTCTATTAATAGAACGAATATTTTTGATGTACATATTGATAATGTAAGTGCTAAAAGTAAGGGGAGTGCTACTTATACTTTACCTGTAGTTGATAATATGTCACTTGAAAAATTTAATGTAGTTATTAATAAACCAGGTGATGCAGTTACTTTTTATTTTACTGTAACTAATAAAGGAGATATTGCTGCAATATTAAAGAATATTAATAAAAGTAAATTTATCTGTTCTGGTAATAATAGTATTGATAATAAGAATGTTTGTGAAAAGTTAACTTATAAATTAAGATATGCTAATTCTAACAATATTAAAGAAAAAGATGTATTACAAGTAGGAGAAGTTGCTAATGTAGAATTAGAAATTAAGTATCCTACCAAATCATCTAATATTACATCATCTGTAATGGTTTCTAATTTAGATTTTTCTTTAGAATATTATCGAAAATAAAAGTTTAATTGAACTTTTTTTTTTAATAAAGATATGCTATACTTGTTTATATAATATGATAGGGTGTTTGGAATAGTGTAGGTGGTGAATTACTTTATGAGTAATAATAAATTTAATTTTGTAGATGATGTAGATAGTATTAAAGATAATTCTCATGTTAGTGATGAGAAAGAAAAAGATGAAAAATCAAATATAGAAAAAATTGATAATAAAGAAATAAAGAATGATTGTAAAACATTAAAAGTAAAAGAGAAAAGTGTTGTAGAAGAACCTAAAAAAGAAAATAGTAATGATAATAATTCAATAAAGGTAGAAAAAAGGGTTTATTTTAGTTTTGAGATGCGTGTTGCTCTTATGCTTCTATTTATTATTATTTTATTTGGTTCAACTTGTTTTTTGATGGTAAAAGCATTTAATTTAGATAAAAAAGATAAAATTACATATAGTGAAGTTGGTAATATAAAGTATGATGTATGCTTGAATGACAATGATTATTATTCAAAAACTTGTTTACCAGAAGGACGTCAATATCTTTCTTCTATTGTAAAGAATATTCCTACTAATTTTTCTTATAATGTTAATTTTTCAGAAGATATAAAATATAATATTAAGTATTATATAGTTGCGAAAATAAAAATATTTGATATTAATGATAATAGTAAAGTTTTATATGAAGATGAGGAATTACTAGTACCTAGTAAAAGTTTAAATGGAAATAGTAGTAAAATATCAATAAATGAAAATACTTCTATTGATTATTCTTCATATGAAAATTATGTAAATAGTTATAAAGAAAATTATTCTGTAGAGGCTAATGCTTCTCTTAATGTTTCATTATATGTAGATGATTCTAGTGAAAGTAGAGTCGTTTCTTCTATGAATATTCCAATTGGTGAGAAAACATTTAGTATTAATTCAGATAATGTTAATGTAAAGAATAATGAAGTTATAATTAACGATGATACATGGAATAATATTAATAGTATATATGCATTCTTAGGAGCGTTTTTAAGTTTAATTTGTTTAATATTTATTGTTAAATTGACTAGATTTGTAAGTAAGTCTATTACTAAGAAGAATAAGTATCAAACTGAACTTTTAAATATTTTAAGAGATTATGATAGAGAAATAGTAATTGCTAGAAATGGATATGAGAGTAATCTTGTTAAAAATATTGTAAAAGTTGAGAGTTTTAAAGAACTTCTTGATGCGAAAGAAAATTTAGGAAAACCAATAATCTATTCTAAAGTTAATTCTGTTAAGAGTGAATTTATTGTAGAAGATGAATGTACGTTATATAAATTTATTATGAAAGAAGCTGACTATTCTTAATATTAAGATAATAGAAAATGAAAAGTAGTAATTCAAATAATATTTATATTATGATTATTCTTTTGTTATTGCTAGTGATTACTGTTTGTACTCACTGATGTTATAAAGTAAAAGATTTATTTCTTTTACTTTTTTTATGTTTTTTGTTTACAAATTTCACTATGTTTGCTACAATATAAGTCGTTAGTGGAATGATCCGCTTATCTATTGATTATGATCATTTGGAAATATTTATAGAGAGGAGACTTAGTATGAACGTTATTGACAAAATTAATGAAAAACAAATTAGAAATGATGTTCCTGAATTCCGTGTAGGAGATACAGTAAGAGTTGACGTTAAGATTATCGAAGGTAAGAGAGAACGTATCCAAGCTTTCGAAGGTGTTGTAGTTGCTCGTCGTGGTGGAAGTGTATCTGAAACTTTTACAGTTCGTAAGATGTCAAGTGGAGTTGGTGTTGAAAGAACATTCCCAATCCATTCACCAAAAGTTGCAGCTATTACAGTTATTCGTAAAGGTAAAGTTAGACGTGCTAAACTTAACTTCCTTAAAGGAATGGTTGGTTCTTATCGTATTAAAGAAAGAGGACAAAAATAAATTAATAGGGCTTAGGCCTTATTTTTTTTGTGGTATATTTTTGGTTGTTATAATATAATATATTTGTGGTGATTTAAATGGATAAAAAGGAAGTTAATAATAAATTAGATATAAAAGAAGTTATTATGTATATATTAATTATTATTGTCATTTTACTAATAAAGAAATTTGTTATATCTCCAATTAGAGTAAATGGAGCAAGTATGAATGATACATTAAATAATGGAGATATAATGATTATGAATATTATTGGATACAAGTTTCAAGATATTAAAAGATTTGATATTGTAATTGTAGATGAGGGTAGTGAATTAATAATAAAAAGAGTTATTGGACTACCTGGTGAAACAGTAGAATATCGTGATAATAAATTATATATTAATGGTAAAAAAATGAATGATAAGTATGGAAGTAATAAAACGGATGATTTTAGTTATAAAGTTCCTAAGGGCGAGTACTTTGTTTTAGGAGATAATCGTGGTAATTCAATGGATAGTAGAGTATTTGGAAGTTTTTCTAAGAGTAAGATTTTAGGTAAGACAAAATTAACTGTTTTTCCATTTAGTAGATTTGGTAATAAGGAGTAGTAGTTTATGCTTGATGAGTTAAAGCCTTTGTATGATAAGTTACAATTAAAGTATGGAGATAAAAATTTAGATTCAATATATAATGGAGGATATACTAATAATCCGGATATTTGTTTTGTGTTTATGAATCCGACTGGTAGAAATATTGCATCTTCAAAAGAATGGCATGGTTTAAAATCACCTTGGATTGGTACTAAAAACATATGGAATTTATTTTATAAAATCGGACTTTTAGATGAAGATATTTATAATGAAATAAGACAAAGAACTGGTCCATCATGGACAGAAGAGTTTGCCTCTTATGTATACGATAATGTTATTAAACATAAATATTTTATAACAAATCTTGGTAAATGTACGCAAAAAGATGCAAGAGCTTTACCAGATAGTATTTATAAAGAGTATTTAGATTTATTTTATAAAGAGTTGGAAATAGTAAATCCTAAGGTTGTTATTCTTTTTGGAAATCAGGTTTCTTCTATTGTTTTAAATGAAAAAATCAGTGTATCAAATTGCAGAAAGACTAGTTTTTCTAAAATGATTAATAATAAAATGTATAAGTTTTATCCAGTGTATTATCCTATTGGAAATGGAATATTTAATATTGATAAAGCGATAGAAGATATTAAATGGATAATTGATACTGAATTGTAGTGGTGAATTATGTTAGAAAAGATTATTGAAAGTTGTTACTATGTTACAAATAATTCAAAAGATGTATTTATTAATTATGATGTTTTAGATAATTTTATTTTAAATATTGATTGTAATAATTTAAAAAATTGGTTAAGTTATAACCCGTTTAATATTTTAGATTTGGGAATAGAAAAAATAGTTAATTTTTTATTGCTTTTTGAGTCAATTGATTATTCTTTTTGGGGAAGTCCAAAATGGAGTGTTAAGACTCAAGATATGGTAATTGATGGAAGTGAGGCTCTACTTTATAAATTATTAGAATATGTACGAAATACTAATAATTATGATTTTAGTAAAGTAACGTTTAAAGAATTTAGAGATATTTTGAGTGGCAGTATAGAGATACCTCTTTTAGAAGAAAGATACAAAACTTTAGTTAATATTTCTAATATTGTTAATGATAAAATGAATGGTAATTTTTATGAGTATATTAAAGAGTATACTCGTGATATAGATTTATTTAATCTGATTATAGATAATTTTTCTTCTTTTACTGATGAGAGAGAATATAACGGAAAAAAGATATATTTTTATAAACTAGCTCAGTTATTAACATCTGATATTTTACATATGAGGATGTTACTTGAAAATGTTTGGATAGATGTTTCTAATCTTGTTGGATGTGCTGACTATAAAATACCACAAACTATGAGAGCGATAGGTATTTTAGAGTATAGTAAGAATTTAGATAAAATAATAGATTCTAAATTAGAAATTGAACAATCTTCTAGTTATGAAGTAGAAATAAGAGCGAGTATGCTTGTTGTTATTGACTACATCTCTAAAAAGATTAATGCGGATAGAATAGATATAAATGATTTTTTCTTTATTTATAAAAAAATAGTTAAGGATATTGCAAAACCATATCATTTATGTAGAAATGTTAATTATTAATTAGTAGAATAATGTGTTATAATAACTCGATAAGTTGGTGATTTTATGTATAGATGTAGAAATGGAGAAGTAGTAGATACTCCTATGATTGATGAAGTTTTAAGTGAAGGATTTAATTATAGTGATTTTATTATAGAAAGTAAAAAAATAGATAGTCTTGATGAGTATGACATTGAATCTCTTGCTAAATACGTTTTAGATATGTCAAAGAGAGAATTAACAGAAGAAGAAAAACTTTATCAAAAATATGAGAGAGAAATTAGAAAAGTTCAGATGGAGTATGATGAGACTAAAGATTCAAATTGCAATTCTAAAATGATAAAAATTGCTGAAAAATATAATACTTTACTTAGTGATATAAAAAATAGAGATAGATTATTAGAAAGATTATTAAGCGTATTAAATGTTGTTATTGATAAAAAAACTACAGAATTATTAAGAAAAGAAGAACTCTTGAAGAAAAAGGAAGAAGAAAAAATAATAGAAGAACAGATGAAGGCATTTTTAGATGCAAAAAGAAAAGAAGAGGGAGAACAAAGATTAAATGATTTTATATCTGGAAAAATAGGTTTAGGTCAACTTCACTTGTATGATTTTTTGTATTTAAGAGATACTAATGTTTATAAAGTTAATAGAAATAAGTTTATAAAATTACAAAGATATGTTTGCAGTAAGTTAGAGATGACGGATGATGAAGATGATATCTATAAATCAATTTCTGAATTACCTAAGCAGAAGAAAGGAAAGAGACACTAATGATAATTGAAACAGAAAGATTTACTTTAAAATTACTTGAGAAAGAAAATGCGTTTAAAGTATTTAATATTCTTAATAATCCTAAAGTAATAGAAAACTTGAATATGAATATACATACAAGTGTTGATGATAGTATAAAGTTAATAGATGAATATTATGAGGGATTTAGTAAATTAGAAAAATATCCCTTTGAAATACTAGATAAAAAGACTAATGATTTTTTAGGTGTATTTTTAATTAAATTAGACTTATTTGATGAAGATTGTTTTGAATTTACTGTGTATATAGACGAAAAATATTGGGGTATGGGAATATATAGTGAAGTACTACCATATATGATTAAATTTAGTTTTGAAAATATAAAGACAGGTAATTTTAGAGGCTTTGTAATGGATAAGAATAATATTAGTAAACATGTTTTAGAAAAATGTGGATTTAGTTTAGAAAAGATATTTGATGTCGATGGACTTGATGGAAAAATTTATAGTTATTTAATAAAAAAAGATGATTATTTCAAAGAAAAATAATCTAGTGATTAGTAATTTACTAAGGGTAAAGTAAGATAATTTAATTCATAAAGGGGTGATAATATGCATTATATGAAGTTACATAATGATCCATTTAATTTAATTAAGAGTGGTACAAAGACTATTGAATTGAGACTAAATGATTTAAAAAGACAAAAGATTAAAGTAGGAGACTTAATAGAATTTACAAATAGAGTTACTGATGAAAAGATGGTAGTTAGAGTAGTTGACTTGATTAAATTTAATAGCTTTTCAGACTTATATAAGAATTTTTCAAAGATTTCTATGGGATATAGAGAAGATGAAGATGCTAATCCGAGTGATATGGAACTATATTATTCTCTTGAAGAACAAGAAAAGTATGGTGTACTTGCGATTAAGATAGAGAAAATTGATAAATAAAATTATTCGTTTTTTAACGAATTTTTATGTGTAAGGAGGAGTTTTTATGAAATATCAAATAATAAATGGTGCGATTACATTTGGAAATAATACAATACTTGAAGAAATTAATTTCACAATTAATAAGAATGATAGAATCGCAATTGTTGGACGTAATGGTAGTGGAAAAACTTCTCTTTTAAAGTCACTTGTAGATAATGATATGCTTGAATCTGGTCTTGGACTTGATGACTTAAAAATTGTAAAAATTGGAAAACCTTCTATTGGTTACCAGGAACAGCATGCTTTTTCTAACTTAGATGTCACTTTACTTGATGAGATATTAAAAGTGTATAAAGATATTACTAATCTTGAAAGTAAAATAAAAAAATTAGAAGAAAAGATGATTAGTAATGCAACAAGTGAAATTATTTTGGAATATACTGATTGTATAGAAAGATATAAATTAATAGGTGGTTATTCCTATAAAAAAGAATATGAAGTTGCTTTAAATAAATTTGGATTTAGTAGTGAAGATAAGATGAAAAAGTTATCTGAATTTTCTGGTGGACAAAGAACAAAAATATCTTTTTTAAAATTACTTCTTAGTAAACCAGATATATTATTACTTGATGAGCCAACAAATCATTTAGATATTGTAACTGTTGAATGGCTTGAGGAGTATTTGAGTAATTATCCAAAGGCTTTAGTAGTAATTTCACATGATAGAATGTTTTTAGATAAAATTGTAAATAAAGTCTATGAGATTGAATATGCAACTCTTACTTTATATAAAGGTAATTATTCATCATATGAATTACAGAAAAAATTGAATTATGAGAAGCAACTTGCAGATTATGAGTTTCAACAAAAAGAAATAAAAAGATTACAAGATATAGCTGATAGATTTAGATATAAACCTAGTAAAGCATCTATGGCAATGTCAAAGTTAAAGAAAATTGAACAAATGACAATTATTGATAAACCAGAACATGCAGATACTAGAAATTGGAAATTTTTATTAAAAGTTGATGACTATAGTAGTAATAATGTTTTGAGTGTAAAAGATTTAGTAATTGGTTACCAAAATATACCATTATCAAAAGTATCATTTAATTTATATAAAGGACAGAAACTTGCAATTATAGGAGAAAATGGTAAAGGAAAATCTACACTTATAAAAACATTAATGGGACTTATTCCTAAAATAAGTGGTAAATTTACTTATGGATATAATGTTAATAAAGAATATTTTGATCAACAAATGGAATTTTTAAATGATGAGAATACTGTGTTTGATGAATATTTACAAGCTTTCCCAACAGAAGATCCACAACAGGTTAGAAATATACTAGGTACATTTATGTTTAGTGGAGAAGATGTTTTTAAAAAGATAAAAGTTTTATCTGGAGGAGAAAAGGTCCGATTACAACTTTGTAAGATACTTAGAAAAAGTCCAAACTTATTAATATTAGATGAGCCAACAAATCATTTAGATATTTTTAGTAAAGAAAAGTTAGAGTCATTATTAACTGAATATAATGGTACTGTTTTGTTTGTTTCTCATGATAGATATTTTATAAATAAGGTTGCAGATTCATTACTTATTTTTGAAAATGATGAAGTTATCTATTTTGATGGAAAATATGATGAGTATGTAAATCAAAAGAAGAATGTTGTTATTAATAATGAAAAAGTAAAAGATAAAAAGACAAGTAAAAAAGAGTCAAAGCCTAAAAGCAATTTTGCAATCATGAAAAAGATAGAAAGAGATATTGAAAAACGCGAAAGTAAGAGAAAAGAGTTAGAAAAAAAACTTTTTGATAAAGAAATTTATACTAATATTACAAAGGTAAATGAAATCAACGATATGATAGAAAATCTTACTAAAGAAATTGACAATTTATATGAAGAATGGGAAAATATAAGTGAGTAAGATAGTTATAGGTGATTAGTTTATGAATAAAAAGAGAGTTGGAATTTGTGTTTGTTTAGTATTAATTATTTGTGTATTAGGATTTTTATTTTATAATAATTTGTTAAGTAATAAAAGTAGTGTTTCTAGTAATGATATTTTGAGTAAAAATAAGAATAATAAAAAGACTAGTAAAGATAATGTTTCTAATAAAAAAGATGATTTAGAAAAAATAGATAGTAATTCTAAAACTAATGAATCTAATAAAGAATCTACTAGTAAAGATTCGTTTAATATAAATTATGAAATGAGTAAATTAGATGATGAAGAAGTTTTAAGACTTTATAAATTATTTTCTGTTTCAAATTGTTTTACTAGTGTTGATTCTTTAAATAACAGTAATGTTGTGAAATTAAGAATTGCTTTTAATAGTTTAGATGATGATTCTTTTAATGATATTAGTTGTAGTAAGCTTTCTTTAAATAGTCTTGATTCTAATGATATTTCTTATTGTGGTAATATGAATAGTGATATGAGTAGTACATATAGTGTAGATATGGAATCGTTTAAGAAATATGAAAAAGAAAATACTACTAAGTCTGTTTCAGAAAACATTATTACTAAGAGAATGCATGAATTATTTGGAAGTGACTTTAATGTTATTCATGAGTCATTTGGAACAGGCTATACTGCAAATCCTGAATGTTCTTATATGAAATATGACTCTTCAAACAAGTTATATGCTCAATTTAGATGTCAAGGTGGAGGAACTTGTGGAGGAGGAGAGATTATTAATGGTTATAGTAAGACAGATGATGCGATAACAATTAATACTCAAATTGAAAAAAATAATTTACCTGTAAACATTACATATAAGTTTAAAAAAGATAAAGTAAATGGAAAATATGTATTTGATAGGGTATATGAGAATTAAAAAAGAACAATAATAAATTGTTCTTTTAAGATCTTCTATTAAATTTTTTATTAATATATTTTTGTTTAACGTGTTTTTTATTTGTTGTAGTTTTTTCTACTAGAGACTCTTGTGTATTTGTACTAAATCTTATTTCTTGATCATCTAAATAATTATTTACATATATTATAAGATCTTCTAATATACTAAATTTATTATCAGTACTTAAATTTTCATAACGTTCATAACTATCTTTTAATACTTCTTTCATAGTATTTTCTATATCTTCTTCACTTCCAAAAAAATATACTTCTCTTGGTAGAAAAAATTCATTTAATAAATCATAAGAATATGTAAAATCTTCAATAGTATTCATTTTTTCTTCTATTGGTAATTGATCATATTCTTCTATAAATAAATCAGTATCAGAATCAGTTAGTTTTTCTGGAAAAAATAACATTTTATTTAAATTTGTACGAGTACCAAATGGAAAATATGAACCTAAATGATAATTAAAGCATCTAATTTTTTCTCTAAAAGAATCTTTTTTCTCATAATCGTAACTTTCATATTCACGGATTTGTTCTAATAAATCATTTTTTAATTCATCCAATTCATTCTTATTTAAATAAGTAACATTATTAATTGCTTCGTGTAAGTTTATTTTAAAGTTAAAGTAGTTTTCAAATGTATCATTTAAATTTCTTAATACTTTTTTATTTTTTTTAATTTGTAGTGTTTCTAAAAATTTATCATATATTTTTAATTGATTAAAAAATGATAGACCTAGATAATTTTCTTTAATATTATTTCTCATAGTAATACCTCCAAAGTTTTTCTTACTATTCTAATTGTTTTTTATGTTTGTGTCAAACTAGTTAAATTTTATTTTTTATATAAGTTAGTGATTATTTACTTTGATAATTTATAAATGTATAATATAGTTATTAATTTATTTAGGAGTTTTATTATGATTAAGAATTATATATTTGATGTAGATAGGACGCTTGTTAATAGTTATTTACCTGAACTTGAAACTTTAAAGGAAGCATTACTTATTTCAACAGGTAAGAATTATAGTGATGAAGTTATGAAAAAACTTACAATATTAACAACAGATGAATTTTTTAAGAGTTTAGGAATTGATGTTAATTCCTCACTTATGAGTGAAATAAATCATAATTGGGGAGTTTTATTAGATAAGAGAAAAATAGAATTTTTTGATGGTGTTAAAGAATTATTATATTATTTAAAAAATGAAGGATATTTTCTAGGTATTGCGACATCTAGAGATATGGAGGAATTACATGAGTTAAGTGATGTTATTGAGTGTTTAGATTTATTTGATTATGTTGTAACGTCAGATATGGTTAAGTATCCTAAACCTAATCCAGAATCAATTAATATGATTATTGATAAATATAATCTTAATAGAGATGAGACTATTTATATTGGAGATAGTAAAAGCGATTTAGAATCTGCAAGGAGTGCGAACGTTTCTTTTGGATTTGCTAATTGGGAAAATAAAAATGAGATAGAAGATTATGACTATTTATTTTTAGAACCTAATGATATTTATGATTTAGAGAAAAAACATATAATAAAAAAGTAATATGATTAGAGGAGTTTAGATGTTATTTAAAGTAGGAATGTTATGTAAACATTTTAAGGGAAAAGATTTACTTGAGAAAAATATTTATAGAATAGAAAAAATTGGTGT
This sequence comes from uncultured Bacilli bacterium, assembly GCA_934131175.1. Taxonomy (GTDB): domain Bacteria; phylum Bacillota_I; class Bacilli_A; order RF39; family UBA660; genus UBA3789. The sequence continues at coordinate 105,648 of CAKOZD010000002.1, forward strand.
TGATGGGAAAGATATTGATTCTAGTAAAATAATTTATACTGGTGATAAAGATTTATTACTTTCAAAAAACTTAGTAATTTATAGTAATATATTTCAAGAAGATACATTGTTTGCTAGAGAATATGATGATTTAGTAAGTGAACTTTCAGATGATAAAAAAGAATTATATAATCAAATTTTTAGAGTAGAACCACTTAATGATGATGAAATAAAAACTATTAAATGTCATGAATTTATAGAGGAAAAATTAAGGAGTAGGAGTTAAATATATGAAAAGATTAATGGATAGTAATATTTATGATACTTTATCTACAATAATAATTGTAGGAAGTTGTTTAAAGAATATGCAACCTGAAGGATTTGAGAAGTTAAAGAAAATTTCTAATAATATATATGAATTATGTTTAGAAGAGACTCATGTTAATATGGCAATTACCAAAGTAGGTGGAATGTTAAGAACAGGTAAGGTTTCTGAATTAATTTTTGCAAGTGTTGATAAGTCTCCTCATTGTATACAACTTCATTATATTCAAGATGAGTTGAGAAAGTTAATGGATTTATCTAATGTTTCAATTAAAAATTATGTTGTTTCTAATAATGAATTAGTTGAAGTATCAGAAGATGTTATTTCTTTATCTAAAAATTTAACAAAGTTAAATACACTTATTAGTAAAAGTGAATAAGATTTATTTTTTAATTTTAATATTTATGATATATTATTAATAGTAGAGGAGTGTATTTATGGAAAAAAAGAATAAGATTGGGTTAGTAACTAATATTATTTTACTATTAATTATTGTAGGTTTAGTTGGATTTATTATATATGATAAGGCTATTCTTTCTAAAGAAGTGGATAATGATAAAGTTAATAATAATAAGCAAGAAGAATTAATTAGTGCTGATTTAAAGAAAAGTATAAGTAAAAAAATAGATTACTTAACTTATAAAGTGTCAACTAATGGAGATGATTATTATTCACAAAATGCATATAATTTCAATTATGATTTATTAAATAGTTCTACTATGTCAAATGATAAAAAACTTTTGTTTATAATTTCTAATCGATATGAAAGACATACTGGTCTTACTATTGGAGTAGATGAGATGGAATTACCTGATGATAATTGGAAAGATTGGGCAAAAAATAGTCAGTATTATGAACAAAATCAAATAACACTAAGTGATGTTGAGAAAGAATATCGTAGTCTATTTGGATATGATGATATTGATTTTACTAGTGTTAAATCAAGTGCTTGTCCATCTATTACTTTTGATAAAAAGAATCAAGTATATTACTTAGATAATGCATGCGGTGGTACGACAGGTGGAGAAATTGCATCATATAAAACAAATTATGTTACTGATGGAGATAAGTTATATGTTGATGTTTATTATGGTATAACTTTAAATAAAGATAATAATAAATTTGATTTGTGTTATAGTTTAAATAATGATAGTTCTTGTAAAGAAGTTGATGCAATTAGTAGTCAAGTTATTACTAAATCTAATTATAAAGAATTTGAAGGATATAAATTTACTTTTAAATTAAATAAAGACAATGAATATAATTTTATTAAAGTAGATAGTATTAAAAAGTGAAAAGCTGATTTTCACTTTTTATTTATTTTTTAGATATTTTAGTGTATAATATGACTTGTTTAGGAGGTTGTTTATGGAATTAAGAGAATTAATTGAAAATTATAAGCCATATAATGAGCAAGAAAAGTGTGATAAAGAATTAATATTAGAATATATGGATACATTTGATGATGTCCTTACAAGAGATAATAAAATGTGCCATTTTACAGCATCTAATTGGATAGTAAATAAAGAAAGAACAAAAGTATTAATGATATATCATAATATATATGATTCATGGGCTTGGACTGGTGGACATGCTGATGGAGATAGTGATTTACTTCATGTTGCACTTAAAGAAGCAAATGAAGAGACAAGTTTAAAAAATTTGAAAGTACTAAATGATGGAATATTTGGAATGCAGATAGTTACTGTAGATAGTCATATTAAAAGAGGAAAATTTGTATCATCTCATGTACATTTAGATTGTTGTTTCTTATTAGAAGCAGATGAAAATGAAGAATTAAAAATAAAGGAAGATGAAAATAGTGGTGTTTGTTGGGTTGATATTAATGAAGTAGAAAACTTAACAAAAGAAGAAAAAATGAAACCAATTTATAGAAAATTAAATAAAAAATTAAGAGAATTAAATATTTAATTTATGAAGTACTTTTGTACTTCTTTTTTTGACAATTGTTTAAAAATAAAATATAATATTTTAACTAAAAAGGGTGAATATTATGATAGCTATTAAAGGTGTTAATGATGATGAGATAATGAGAAGGTTTATAGAGTTTAAGAAAAGATACTTAGATGCTTACAGAGAGTTTGATAGAAATTTAGCAGATTATATTGAAGATAATTTTTTTACGTTTGTTTATTCTCCAGCAGCACCTGATGTTTTAATGCAGGTATATGAATTATGTGGAATAGAATCACAGGATGGAACTTTTTATAATGCTCATTTAGATAGATTAAAAGATATTTATGGACTTGATAAGAATATTGTAGAAGTAGCATCAGGTGTAATACCTAGTTTTGCAAAAAAGATTTATAAAGAACAAATGAGGCTAGGTAAAGGAACAATTACTATATATGAACCAGATTTATTATTTGAAAAAGAAGAGTCTTGTCCTAAGATGGTAATCAATAGAAAGAATTTTAATTCCACTTGTAATATTAAAGATAGTGATTTGATTGCAGGATTATTTCCATGTGAGGCTACAGAACCTATTATTGAAGAAGCATGTAAATATGATAAAGATTTCTATGTTGCGATGTGTGGTTGTGTACATTTTAGAAATGCTAATATTCCTTATAGTGAAAGTAATAGTAGATTATACCAAAGTTATGTAATAGATTTAGCAGATAGACTTGTTAGTAGCAATAAAGAATTAGTAGTAGATATGCTTGATGACAAATATATGGTTCCATATCCAATAATTTATACAAAGAAAAAATAATATACTTTGACATGTTTTAATAGAAAAACATGTTTTTAATTGTTTAAAAAGTTATACTTTAGTATTTAGTGTATTTTTAGAAAGGGATAATTTATAAGAGAGGATAGATTATACTCTTTTTCTTACAAAATTGTAATATACTTAGGAACATAAATTTATTTAAATAGTGTTATAATATAAGCAATTAAAAGTAATTAGAAATATTATGGTGAGTAAGATGAAGAAAATATTAATTGTAGAAGATGAAGAAGTAATTAGAAATGAACTTAAAACATTACTAGAAAACTCAGGGTATCAAGTTTTTGTACTTGATAAGTTTAATGATACTAAGAATGATATTATGAATATTAAGTGTGATTTAATTTTACTTGATATTAATCTACCTAATATAAATGGAGAAGTAATATTAAAAGAAGTTAGAAAAGAGTCTAATATTCCTATTATTATGGTTACTAGTAGAGCACTTGAAGTAGATGAGGTTTTATCTATGTCATATGGAGCAGATGATTATATTATTAAGCCATATAATCCAACTATATTATTACTTAGAATACAAAATGTATTTAAGAGAATGGAAAATAATAGAGATGATTTATTTTATGATGATATTGTTGTGAATGCAAAGAAAGGTTATTTAGAAAGAGATGGTAAAGTATTAGAACTTACAAAGAATGAGATGATTATATTTACTTATCTTTTAAGTAATAGAGGAAGAATTGTTACTCGTGATGATTTAATGACTGATTTATGGAATAATAATGAATATATAAATGATAATGCTTTAACAGTAAATATAAGTAGATTAAGAAATAAATTACAAGACTTTGGACTTTCAAGTAGAATCGAAACGAAAAAAGGATTAGGGTATAAATTATTATGAGTTTTAAAAAATATTTATTAGATAAAAGTTTACAAATATTAATTACTTTTTCTGGATTTATAATTATTATATTATTATTAAATGCTTTTAAAGTAGAAATAGATTTAAAGATTGCGATTATTGTTATATTTTTTATAGTGATAGTTTTAAATACAATTTTTGATTATTATAAGAGAAATAGTTTTTATAAAAAGATATTAAATATACTTAGTAATTTAGATAAGAAGTATTTGGTACTTGAGATGATTAATAAACCTAATTTTTATGAAGGAGAATTATTTTATCAAATACTTTATGATATTAATAAGTCTATGTGTGAGAATGTTAAAGAGTATAGTTTAAGTATTGATGACTTTAAAGAGTTTGTAGAGATGTGGATACATGAAGTAAAAATTCCTATTTCTAGTTTAATACTTCTTAATCATAATCATTCTAATGAGATTGATAAAAAGTATGTAGAACAAATTAGAAGACTTGATAATTATGTTGATCAAATATTATATTATGTACGTAGTGAGAATGCTGAGAAAGATTATATTATAAAAGAGAAGAGTCTAAGTGAGATTGTTAAAAATGTAGCATTAAAGAATAAAGATGATTTATTAGAAAATGATGTAAGACTTGATGTTTCTATTCATGATGAGTTAGTTTTAACGGATGCGAAATGGTTAGAGTTTATTTTGAATCAGATTATTAATAATAGTATTAAATATAAAAGAGATGGTGTTGATTCATTTATAAAGATTGAAGCAGAAAAAAAAGATGACAAGGTATTTTTAAGTATTACTGATAATGGTATTGGTATTCCTGATAGCGATATTTCTAGAGTATTTGAGAAGTCTTTTACTGGTATTAATGGAAGAGTTAGAGCAAAATCTACTGGTATGGGACTTTATATTGTTGATAATTTATGTAAAAAGTTGGGCCATAAAATAATGATTGAGTCATGTGTTTCTTCTTATACTAAAATTACCATTGTATTTTCTTTAGGTGGTTTTTATAAGATTAATGATTAGTTTTCAATTATCAATTATTTTAAAGTTACGAAATTGTAATGATTTGTAATATTAGAAGTGGGATTAATATTTTTTCTTATACTACAATGTATAAAGAAAGGAGATATTATATTATGAGTGAAATTTTAAAAATTGATAAGATTGAGAAATATTATGGTAATAAGTCTAGTCTTACAAAAGCAATTGATAATTTATCATTTAATGTGGAAGAGGGAGAGTTTGTTGCGATAATGGGAGCAAGTGGCTCTGGAAAGACTACTCTTTTAAATTGTATTTCAACAATTGATAAAGTTACGTCTGGGCATATTTATGTTGCGGGTAATGACATTACAAAATTAAGAGGAAATAGTCTAAATAAGTTTAGAAGGGAAGAGTTAGGTTTTATATTTCAAGATTTTAATTTACTTGATACTTTGACAGCTTATGAAAATATTGCTCTTGCTTTGTCTATTCAAAATGTTAAAGAAGAAGAGATATCTGATAGGATTAAAAGAGTTGCGAAGGAGTTAGATATTAATAGTGTTTTAGAAAAATATCCATATCAAATGAGCGGAGGTCAAAAGCAAAGAGTTGCGAGTGCTAGAGCAATTATTACTAATCCAAAATTAATACTTGCAGATGAGCCAACTGGAGCACTTGACTCTAAGTCTTCTAAAATGTTACTTGAAAAATTTAATTATTTAAATAAAGAGAATAAAGCAACTATTCTTATGGTTACACATGATGCTTTTACAGCAAGTTATTCATCTAGAGTTATCTTTATAAAAGATGGAAAGATTTTTAATGAGATTAGAAGAGGCAATGATTCAAGACGAGAATTCTTTGATAAGATAATTGATGTTGTGACAATGCTTGGTGGTGATTTAAGTGATGCTCTTTAAGTTATCATTAAAGAACATAAGAAAAAGTATAAAAGATTATGCAATTTACTTTTTTACTTTAATTCTTGGTGTTGCGATATTTTATGTATTTAATGCGATTGATGATCAAACTGTCATGTTGAATGTTTCAAAGTCAACAGCTGACATAATAAAACTTTTAACAAATATACTTTCTGGAGTTAGTGTATTTGTATCATTTATATTAGCTTTTTTAATTATTTATGCGAGTAGATTTTTAATAAAAAGAAGAAATAAAGAATTTGGAATATACTTAACACTTGGAATGAGTAAGAGAAAAATATCTTTAATATTATTTTTTGAAACATTAATTATTGGTATTTTTTCACTTGTTGTTGGTATTGGAGTTGGAACTTTATTATCACAATTCATGAGTGTAATAGTTGCGAATATGTTTGAAGCAAAATTAACTAAATTTACTTTTATATTTTCTAGTGGAGCTTGTGTAAAAACTCTTTTATATTTTGGTATTATGTATTTTGTTGTAATGATTTTTAATACAATAAATATTAGTAAATGCAAATTAATTGATTTGATACATTCAAGTAAAAAGTCAGAAAAAATAAAACTTAAGAATCCAGTTATTTGTACAATTATTTTTATTTTATCTTGTATTATGTTAGGTTATGCATATTATTTAGTTGTTGGAGATACTTCAACTTTAAGTGATAAGAAGTTATATACTTCTATTGCCTTTGGAGGAGTATCTACATTCTTTATATTCTGGTCATTATCTGGACTACTTTTAAAGATTTTTATGAGTATGAAAAAAGTATATTATAAGAAATTGAATAGTTTTACGTTAAGACAATTTTCTAGTAAAATAAATACAACTGTTTTTTCAACAACAATTATTTGTTTGATGCTTTTTATAACTATTTGTGTTTTATCAAGTGCATTATCAATGAAAAATTCTTTGAATAAGAATCTAACTACTTTTTCCCCAAGAGACGTTGAGTTTACTCAAATTGTTCATGATTCTAATGATTTAGAGTTAAGTGATATTCAAAGAGAGAATGCTAAGTTAAGTTTAGATGAAATACTTAATAAAAAAGGATTTGATTTAAGAAAAGAATTAAAAAATATAACTTATTTTTCACTTTATTATGATGAGGGTATTACTCTAAAAACATCTTTAGGTTCATATTATGATAAAGTAAAAAAGTCATATCCTTATTTAAAGTATGATACGCCTATTATTTTAATGAAAAATAGTGATTATAATAAGGTTGCGGAGAGCCTAAATTTAGAGAAAGTTAATTTATTAGATAATCAATATGTTGTAGTGGGCAACTATAAAGAAATGATTAATATAAAGAATGAAGCTTTGAAGAAAAATGTTAAGGTTACTATTAATAATAAAGATTATTTTCCTAAATATAAAAAAGCAATATATGGTTTTTATGAGATGGGTGTTCAAGAAAGTGAAGTAGGATTTATGGTTTTACCAGATGATGCTTTAAAGGATAATGTTGCAAGTTTTAATAGAGTGATTGCTGATTATAATGGTGAGGCTAGTAAGGTAGAAGAATGTCTTGACTCTATAATGAAAAGTGATAAATTTTATTCAGATTATTTTGTAGCATATAATACTAAAGATGATTTACGTGAAGCAAGTGTTGGCTTAGGTGCTTTAGTTACATTTTTAGGATTATATCTTGGAATTATCTTTTTAATATCATGTGCTGCAATACTCGCTTTAAAAGAGTTATCTGAATCCAGTGATAATGCTTTAAAGTTTAATATGTTAAGAAGGCTTGGTGTTGATGAGAAGATGATTAATAAAACTTTATTTACTCAAATTGGTATATTTTTTATGTTTCCATTGATGCTTGCTATTATACATTCTATATTTGGTATTATGTTTTGTAATATTCTTTTAAAGAGTATGGGTATTAGTTTTAATTTAATGGCTGTTATTTTAACTGCAATTTTAATAGTTATTATTTATGGAGGATATTTCTTAGTAACTTATTTTTGTAGTAAAAATATTATTAAAGAGAAGTAAGACTTTATGTTTAAGGATTAGTTTAAGACTAGTCCTTTAATTTTATAATTTATGAGGAAGTGATTTTATGAAAAGAATAGTAATTATTATTAGTATAGTTTTTATTTCATTAATTGTTTGTGGTTGTTCTAAAAAGGAAGTAATTAATGAGTTTGATAATACTATTAAAATGATTAGTGATAATATATTAACTAAGGATGAAAGATTAGTTGGAGATAGAGTTTTTGGAGTAGACCACTATGTTGGAACTTATAAGGCGAATTATAAAGATTTTAGTAGTGAAGAAATATTATTTGGAGGAACTACTATTGAGAGAAAAAAAGGTGGTGTTATTCACGTTAAACTAACTATTAAAGGAGATAGTGGAAGTATTAAAGTTATTGCTAGATTAAAAGGAGAAGATAAAGTTTTAGGAGATAAGAATGGTATATATGAAGTTGATTTAAATGTATTAGATGGAAGTAATTTTATTATAGTTAAAGGAGATAAATTTAGTGGTATTTTACAATTAGAAATAGAGTAGGTAATTGTTTAATAAATTTATAAATTATTGATTATTTATGTATGATATAATATTTATATGTTTATTGGATGGTGTTTATTATGAGGGATTGGACTTCTTATCAAGAAAAAAGTCTAAATGGTGAAGTTTGTCGTTTATTAAAATATTTTGTGAATCATTATACTGGTTATAAAACAATTGTTGATTTAGGCTGTGGTGCAGGTAATGAAGTTGTCTATATGTTGAAGAAGGGTTTTTTCGTTACCGCGATAGATAGACAATTAAATAGAAATTATATTTTAGATAGAATTGATAATTCTTTAGTTAATAAAGTTTCTTTTATAGAACACGATTTTGTAGGACTTAATATTCCTAAGTGTGATGTTTTAATGTCTTTTTTTAGTATTCCTTTTTGTAAGATAGAATATTTTGATACTTTATGGAATAATATATATAATTCTATAAATGATAATGGATATTTTGTTGGTCAATTATTTGGCGAGAGAGATGATTTAAGATTAGTTGGTGATATTAATGTTTTTTCTAAAGATGAAGCGCTTAAATATTTAAATAGATATGAATTTTTATATTTTAAGGAGTTTGATTTTGTTAGAGAGACTGATAATAAAAAATGGCATTTTTTTAATTTTATTGTGAGAAAAAAGTAACGTATAAATAATTATTGATTTGAGGTGTATTTATGGATAATAGAAAATTGTTAGAAAGTATTAAGAAAATAGTTTATGAATGTGGGAAGATTATTGTTAGTGCAGATAGTGATTCTTTAGATATAGAATTAAAAGAGGGTAATAATAATGTTGTAACTAATTATGATAAGTTAGTTCAAAATACTTTGAAGGAAAAGTTAACTGCATTAATTCCTGGTTCAGTATTTTTTGGAGAAGAAAATAATGAGTATGTAGATGATGTTTCTACTTTAGAAAATGTCTTTATTGTAGATCCAATTGATGGTACAACTAATTTTTCTAGAGGATTTAAGACAAGTTCAATTTCTGTTGCATTAGTTAAAAATAATCAACCTGTTATTGGAGTTTGTTATAATCCTTATACTGATGAGATGTATAGTGCGATTAAGGGTGCTGGAGCATATTTAAATGATAAAAAAATATATGTATCTAATGAATGTTTAAAGAATGGTATTTTGTTATCTGGATGTTCTCCATATTATGATGATTTAAGAAGAAAATCAATTGAGATTCATTCTAAGTTTTGTTCAGTTGCGAGTGATTATAGAAGATTTGGTAGTGCAGTATTAGAAATATGCAGTATCGCAAGTGGTAAGGCAGAAGTTTATTTTGAACTTAAATTAATGCCTTGGGATTATGCAGCTGCTTCATTAATATTAGAAGAAGCAGGTGGTAAGATAAGTACAATTAATGGAGATGCACTACAATATAATAATCCAACTTCAGTACTTGCGAGTAATGGTGTAGAAGATTATTTAGAATATATAAATTAATATTTTAGTAATGGTGGTATTATGAAAGAAAAATATATTATAATAATAATTGTTGTATTACTTACTTTATTAAGTTTTATTGGTAAAAACATATTTATAAATTATGTTAATTATGACTGGGATGCAGTGAAGGATAATAAATATGTAAAAATTAATAAAAGTAATTTAGAAGTTTTTAAAAAGTATGATGACTATATGCAATATTATTCTGATTTTAAAGATAATAATTCAAAAAGAAAATATTATTTTAAGAATACTTTTTCTAAAAATAATATATATGTTTTGAAATATAATACAAAGTTATGTGGCGAAAAAATACTAAAAACAAAATTAAAAACAAAAGGAAATACTGCTAATATTTATTTAGATATAGATGGAGGTTGTGGTTTTTGTTCTCCTGATGATATTTATAAAACATTTAAAATTAATAAAAAAATTAAAAAAGTTAACGTCTATTCTAAGATTGTAAGAAAGCCTTTTTGCCTAGAGTATGACCAAGTACAAAAATAGAAATCTAAATTACAAATATAAAAACTCATATCAAATTGATATGAGTTTTATCTTCTTAATAACCTTTTTATAAACATTTTTTTAGTTTTGGGTTTATCTGTATTTTCACGACTTTCATTAATTTTATTTTCTACTTCTGTATTTATTAGGTCTATTAAATCAGTTTGTTTTATATGACCTAGGTTATTTATATCCATATCTATATATTCGCCATCTCCGTTTGTTGTTAGAAAACCTGTTGCTGTTAAATAGAAAGCGTTATATACATTTATAGTGTTATTACTTATAAGAAATTTTATTGGATCTACTTCATATGTGTATGGCTTACCAGTTTTGGCAAGTCCTGTCTTTAAAATGTCTTCATCGTTAGAGTCTTTCCAATCTAGAAATATATCTTTACATGCATTTTGGTATGCTGATATTTGTTCCTCTGTTAGAGGTTTATGATATTTATTTCTTGATATGGCAATTAATGAAAAGTTAGTCATATAAGGAATTTCTGATTCCATAGAATATTCTTTAGCAAATTGTATCATTTGTTCAATTTCATCTTTTAACTCTTCTTTTTTGTATAAATTAAACTTTGTAAAAGCATCTATAATTTTAGGTGATAAAATATGACCATTAGTTACCATTTCAATTGAGTTAACAGGAATTTTATCATTAATGATTTTATCAATTATATAAACAATCATATCTTCATTTAAAGTAGGTTCTCCTCCACTAAATACAATAGCATTTACTGTGACATTTTCCTTATTAATCATATTTAATATAAGGTCAACATCTTCTTTTGAAATATTTACTTTTTGACTTGGACCACGCATACAGAAATCTTTACATATTAAATTGCAATTACGTGTTACTTCAATAGCAATTCTTTTAATATTTATATTCATAAGCACTCCTTTTTTTGATTATTATAATAAAATATTTTTTTGTGTCAATAAAAATACTACTTTTAGTTATTTTATTTTCTTTCTAAATCAGACTAATTATCTTTTTTAATATATCTTTTTTTTGATATTTTTTGTATAATTTATAGTAGGTGATAATATGAAAATAAATAATAAAGGTTTTTCATTAGTTGAATTACTGGCTGTTGTTGCAATTCTTGCTGTTTTAGCAACTGTTGGTATTTCTGCATATTCAAAGTATGTGGAAGATTCTAAGAGAACAATGTATGCAAAAATGGCAAAAGATTATATAAATGAGGCTAGAGTTCAAATTTCTAGTAAGGAAATCAAAAAGATTTCTAATCCAACGTATTCATATTATATTTCTATTGAGAAACTTTCAGATAATGATCCATTAGAACCATCTCCGTTTGGTAAGTGGAATGAAGCTTATGTTATTTTTGTTCCTGGAAAAAACGGACAAGACAGATATTATTTTGCTAGTATCGATGAAGTTGGTTGGATGATTGATGGAGTAGAAGAGTCTAAAATTACTAAAAATAGTGTTAAGCATGTTACTGATAAAGATTCATTAGATAAGAAATTTAAAGGTGATGGTACTGAAAAGATAATTACTATTAATGGAGATGGTACTAGAGGTGAGTCTAAAGAAACTATTGCTTGGACAATTTCTGAAACTAAGAAATGTTTTAGTTTTACTAATTTAAGTAATGGTACTATAAGACTTAATTATTATAATCTTGCATGCGGTAAAGATGTTACTATACCAACACAAGTTGGTGGTAAAAAAGTAACTGAAATTTATACATCTACATTTGATAGTATGGGTATTACTAGTGTTAATTTACCTAGTACTTTAACTAGTATTGGGTCTCGTGCATTTATTAGTAATAATCTTACTTCTGTTAATATACCGAGTGGTTGTAAAAATATTGGGTCTGAGGCATTTTATAGTAATAAAATAAGTAGTGTTAAAATACCTAGTACTGTTTCAACAATTGGACAAAGAGCTTTCTATAATAATAAAATAAGTGGTTATATATATAAGATTGTTCCAAATAAAGATGCAACTATTGGTTCATGTGCGTTCTGTAAAAATAATGTATATGGTGCTGGATTTACATTTAGTGGTCAAGCAGTAAAGGGTTATATTGGAGATTTTTCTGAATTTGCTGATAAGAGGTTTATAATTCCTACAGAAACTCCAGATGGAAAACCAGTAACTGAAATTAGTGGTTCAGCATTTTATGGATTACCTTTAGGTGGTTATACAGTTGTTATTCCAAGTACTGTTACAAAAATTGGGGGTTCGGCGTTTAGTTTTTCAGGAATTAGTGCAGTAAACTTACCAAAAGGTTTAAAAACGATAGAGGGTTCAGCATTTTATTCATGTAGTTTAACATCACTTGATATTCCTGATACTGTAACATCAATTGGTGGACTTGCTTTTAATAGAAATAGTGTTAGTGCATCAAGTAAAGATTTATGGATATATAGAAGAACGGCTAGTGGAATAGATTATTCAACAATTATTGGATATTCAGGAGCAAATAGAACTAATTTAGTTATTCCAACAACTGCGGGTCCTAAAAAGACAACTCTTACAACTATTGGAGATAATGCTTTTAGATATTTGGACTTAAGAGGAAGTTTGGTAATACCAAGTACTGTTTCATCATATGGTTCACTTGCATTTAATCTTAATTATTTATCAAGTATTGATCAAGGATATGATACAAAAGGAAATAAAGTTGTATCTACTGATGGTATTATATATAAACGTACAGGAAGTGGAAAAGTAGATACCTCATATGTATACTCTTTTGCAAATAATAATAATGCTCATCCTGTTATACCAAGCGGTGTTAAAACTATAGGACCATATGCATTTTATTATTCTAGAATTCAAAGCATAAGTTTACCAGAGGGACTTACTACTATTGGAAATAATGCTTTTGAACTTGCAGATTTACGTGGTACTGTTACAATTCCAAGTACAGTAACATCTATTGGAAGTAATGCATTTTATAAAGCAAAGACATGGACATCATTTAATTATTATATGACGAAGATAGTAAACAAAACTAATCGTTCATTTGATTGGAAAAGTATAACTGGAGGTCCAAGTACTGCAAATTTTGTAACTGGTACTGTAGAAAATTGGTATGGAGATATTGAAGTAGTTAGGGGATAGAATATGAAAAATAAAAAAATTATTGTTATTGTAGTTTTTATAATTTCACTTATATTAATAGGAACAGGAATATTTCTTAGTTTAAAAGGAGACTATAATACTAAGAATGAAAATAATGAAATAGATAATGGTGAAGTAATAGGAGATTATAATATTAATTATTATAATAGTGTAGATGAGGCAATTAACTATATTAAAGCTATAAGAAATACAGAAAATGTTAATATTGTTAATGAAGACGAAAATAACTATTATATAGAAGTTAGTGTTGATAATAGTACTTTTAATTATGTTTATTCTAAAGTAGATAATACTTTAACAGATGAATAATAGTATATTTAGGATGTGATAATATGTTTAGATTAAATAATAAAGGTTTTTCATTGATTGAACTTTTGGCAGCAATGGTTATTCTAATTATTTTGTTTTCATCAATTATGGTTAGTACAGGAGCAATAATTAGAAATTCTAATAAAAATGCATTTATTATTAATGCTAAGGCTTATGCTAATGCATTAAGAGAAAATAGTTATCAAGATGATTTAAGCATTGATGAAGAAGATAGCGTTTTCTTTATTGACCCTAAATATTTAGATATGGATAGTACTAATTATGAAAGTCCTTTTGGAGAGTATGTAGTTAATTATTTAGTTGTAACATACGATGGTGATAAATTTCACTACTTTTATGTAGCATATGATGATGAAGGTTGGGGGATTAGGTTAGGAAAAGAACTTACTAATTTAAAAAAGTCTGATGTTGAATTCTTAGATGATGATTTTAATGAAGAAATTTTTGAATATAAAAAATTTAATAATTCAAATAAAAATTGTTCTAAACTTAAAAGTTATTTAATAAACGTAAATAATTCATCTGATCCGTTTAGTGATAAAACAAAAGCTGTATTTGTTGATAAAGAAGGAGAATTTACTACTGTTGATTTAAGTGGTTGCTAAGTAGATAGACTTTTCTATCTATTTTGTTTTCTTTAATAAAAAAATGTTAAAAAACTTATAATAAAAGTGATATAATTTTATTATGATAGAGGAGGATTTTTATATGGATTTAAATTATGACTCTAACCAATATGAAATAGGTGAAGGTGTTATGTCTTCTATTAAAAGTTCAATAGATACTAGTAATTCATCAATAAAAAGTGATTTTGATAAAGTTATTAGTGTTGCGAATGATTATAAAATTAATTTGTCAAATACTATAAAACTTGATGATTTACAAAGTGATTTTTCTTCACTAAGTACTTATTTAGATGATGTTTCTAAAAGTGCACTTTTAGCTAAATCTGCAATTGATACTTATTCTAAAAGTGACGGTACAGAAGAAGACAGGCAAATATTGTTATCTGTTCTTGGAGCAAGTATAAGTACTTCTCAACCTAATGCTTTTGTTAGAACTGTTTATACTGGTTTAATGGGTGGAGCAATGTTTGGAGAAGGTTTTCTTAGTTTTTTTGAAGATGTTGGAGATTGTGCCATTGTTTTAGGTAGTGGAGTGGTTGGATTATTTGATAAAAAGAAAGCTCAAGAAATGAGAGATTTTGCATCTAAAAATTTATCTAAGGATTTATTTGAAAATAATTCTACATTTGAAAAAATCAATAAATATAGTTATTTTGATAAAAATAGTGTTTATGCTGATGTATTTAAATTAGGTGGAAAGGCTGCTGCTGCAGTAACTGTTGGTAGTGTTGCATCTAAGACTGTTAGTAGTTTTACAAAAGCAAAATCTACTGCTGTTGCATCTAATATTAGTACATTTGGAAGTGATACAAGAGAAAATTTGAGTAGAGGAATGGGATTAAAGAGTTCTTTAATGTTTGCTGGAGCAAGTCTTGCTACGACACATGCAGTTAATAAGTATCTGTCACCTGCCCTTGCATCTAAAGTAGGAGAAACAGTTGCTGGTACAAAGGTTGGAAATGTTATTAGAGGTGCTGATACAGTAGCATCTAGTGTTTTTGGAAGTAATGTTGATAATGTAAAAAGTGTTGCTCAAACTGCGGTTGATTACTCTATTAAAGAGACAAAATCAAAAACAGATAATTTAGTATCTGGTGATGGAAATGAAAAAACTACAAATGACGCGGTTGCTCAAGATGCTGCAAATCTAGGAATAGATACTGCTAAAACAACAGGTGAGCAAGTAATTGAAAAATCTATAGAAAAGGCTGTAGTTGATGCAGTGTTATAAGAGGAGGTTAATATTATGAATAATTTTTTACCAGTAGGAAGTGTAGTTTTATTAAAAAATGGTAAGAAACCAATATCGATTATTGGTTATAAGATGTCTTCTTTAGATAATAAATATTTAATGAAAGGTCATGAAACTACATCTAATAAAGTTTATGATTATTGTGCAGTACTATATCCAGAAGGGTTAATTAGTAGTGACAACTTTATTTTGTTTGATAAAGAAAATATTGAAACTGTTATTTTCAAAGGGTATGAAAGTGATGATTGCAAGGAATTATTTGATTTTTTAAGTAAAGAATAGGTGATAATATGGGATTTGTTAATATGAAAGAGTATTCTGAAAATAATTTACCTAAAGCAGGTAGTGCATCAGAATATGTTGTTTGTGAAAGTATTAGTAATTATCATCCTTTTGATATAAGTGGAGCATTTGATGCAATAGAGAGTGCTTGTAGTGAAGTTATTAGTAGTTCTAATGATTACTGTAATGATTTGAAAGATAAGATAACTTCTTTAGGAGACGAGTGGGGGCAAAAGTTTATCTCAATAAATGAAAAAGATATTGGTATAGTAGTTCCAGAGCAGTTTCAAGATGATTATGATAATATTACAAGTCATATACAAGAACAAGTTGATAGATGTAAAACACTAGCATCAGATGTTAGTAATAGATTAGATGAAGTAAAATTATATGTGCAAAAGTTAGAAGAAAATTTGAAAACTTTTAATGATTTACGTAATAAAAAAAGTTCACTTGAAAGTAGTATTTCAAATTGTGAACGAAGTATAAGTGCTGAGTATTCTAAAGAACAAGTAAATAGTTCAGTTATTTCTAATTTGCAAGTTAAAAAGAATGGTTATGAAACAGAACTTGCAGGTGTTAATTCGAAAATATCTCAGTATAATATGATTAATGAACCAGATGGACAATGGATAGTTGCATAAACTATCTTTTTTAATTACAAGAAATTCCATCAATACAAATATTTATTGTATAAATACTGTTACCTCTATATTCATTATTTTTAAAATCATCATTGTCATCATATGTAAATACGCTAAATTGTATTTTAGAATCTATGTCAAAACAAGAATAACTCATTTGCATTTTAAAAGCAGTAAATAAAGTGTTATCATTCATTTGATTGCTTTCTATATGAGAATAAAAACTTTTTCCTTGATTGGCATAGTCGTCATATAAGTAATTCATTAGATATTCCCACTTATCAAAAGTGTTATCTGGACCATAAATATTATATGAAATATTTTCTCCATTTTTTAATTTAAATTTAATATTAAATCCTATTTTTAAATTATTATTGATATTTTTAAAATTAGTCCATTCATTATAAAAAGAAGTTGCAAAAGTATTATTTAGAGTAATTTCTTCTTTGTTACTTGGAAATATTTGAAAAGTATCAATAAGTCCTTCTACTTCTAATTTTGTATTAATTGTATGTAGTTTTATTAATTTATTTCCAGATAGTTTATAAATACCAATTGGTGTGGTATTTAAATCTTTATAAGAGTCTTTTTCTGCTTTTACATTTTCTTCTTTAATTATTTCTTTTTGTGTTTTTGGTTCTTGTTCGTTTTTATTTTCTTTTACACATCCTGTACAAATAGTTAATATAATTAATAGTATATATAGTGTTTTTTTCATAATATCAATCCTTTATTTAATTATATCAAATGATTAGTGCTTTATATTTTAAATTTTTATTAAAAAGTTATTGCTTTAATATTTTTGTTGTTTTAGAATATGGATTAATATTTAATTTGATTAGGGGAGATATAAAATGAAAGAAAAAGTACAAGACGAAGTACAAGAAGAACAAGAAAATAAGTATGAGGAAATGCTTAGAAAAATTGATGAGTTAAGATATTTATATTATGCAAATGAGCATGATAAAGATGTTTGTGCTGCTATTGAGAAATGTATAAAAGATATGAAATTAGGTGAATTAGAATATCCTATTATTGATAAGAAAGAAGGAGAAGAAACATATAAATATGTTATGCTTGATGATGATTATGAATTTCCTACAATTGTTGAGACAACTTTAGAAGATTATCATGATGTTTCAGAAATGTTATATATTGCTTATACTGCTCATGGTGATGATCAAATGTTTTTTATTGAGTTTGCAATAGAGCCGGAAGATTTATTTAAATTACTTTTATTACAAGCAAATATGGGGATTATCTCAATAAGTAAAACACCTTATACTGGTATGAATAATGTTCGTTACTGGGTTAGAAAACCTTATAGAAATTCATTTGGTGCATTTATTGATGGAAAGAAAAGTAAAAATTCAATGCAATATCAGAAAAAGTAATTGTTTTCTAGTTTGTTGAAGTTTATTTTATAATATTTCTATGGTGAAAGATATGGAAAAAAGGATTTATACACAAAAGTTTGAAGTAAATAAATTTAGTATTTCTATTTTTATGCTTATTTGTTTAATTATTTGTATATTTTTATTGATGTTAGGATTTTATAGTGTTTTTTCTTTATATTTAATATTGGCAATAGCTGTTATCTGTTTTATTGCTTTGTATTTGTTATTATATGTTTTATTATTTATAAAAAATAATAAATTAATAATATATGACAATCATATAGAAGTAGTTGTTTTTGAATTTTTTCATGTAAAAAAATATAATTTAAAAATAGAAGATGTGCAAGAAGTAAATATAGAGCATAATGTTGGTTGGGAAATATATATTGAATTGAAAAATAATGAAATTATAAGATTTAGTAGTTTATGTTTACCTTTAGGTAAGGGTCATATTATGAGGCAAAAAAGTTATTGAATGCTTTAAAAAAAGTTAACTTATAAGAATATTTAAGTTTTCTTTAATATTTTAATTATTAATTCATATTGATTGAGTAGGTTTATTTAAAACCTATTTTTTGTTATAATTTATTATAAAAATATGTATTATTTTAATTTTAAATTTTTGTTGCAATGGAGGTTTTGTAAAAATGAATATTGAAATAAGAAAAGCTACAGCAAATGATGCTAGCAAAGTCATTGATTTTTGTAAGAAAGTTGGATCAGAAACAGATAATTTATCATATGGGTCTGAGGGAATTGGTAGTAATATAGATAGAATTGCTAAATATTTAGATAATGTTTATAATTCTAATACTTCAGTTTTTCTCATTGCAATCATAGATAATGAAGTTGTTGGTTATGCCGAGTTTATGGGAATGTTTAGAAAAAGATTATCACATCTTGGAGAAATTGGAATAGCAGTTATAAAAGAATATCAAAATAAAAAAATTGGTTCAAATCTTATGAAACAATTAATTTATTATGTAAAAAATGATATTAATGCTGAAATAATTGAATTAAAGGTAAGAGTTGATAACGAAAAGGCAATTAATATGTATAAAAAATTTGGTTTTAAAAAGATTGGATATTATGAGAAATATTTAAAAGTTGATGATAAGTATTTTGATTGTGATATTATGACATTATGTTTAAAAAGATAGTTAAATTTTTAATAGTATTTATATTCTAAGGAGACGAAAATGAAATATTTAATAAGGAAAAGTAGTAGAGAAGATTGTAAAGATATTGCTCATTTAATTACTATTATTTGGAATGAAACTTATAGAGGTATAGTTAGTGATAATTTTTTAAATAAATTATACGAAAATGAAGATGAAAGAAGTAATAATTTATATGAAGAATTTAATGATAGTCATATGTTAGTTCTAGTTATTAATGGTAGAATAGTTGGATTTGTAAATGTTGGAGAGTCTTCTGATGAAAATTATGATAAATGTGGTGAGCTATATGCTTTATATGTACTTAGTAAATATCATGGCCAAGGTTATGGGAAGAAACTATTTTTAGCAGGTGTAGATGAATTAAAAAATATGGGATATAGCAAAATGTTAATAGGATGTCTTGATGGTAATTTGAGTAATAGTTTTTATAAACATATGGGTGGAATATATGTTAAGACTCGTCTTTTTGAAAAATTGCAGTTACCTGAAAATGTATATTATTTTGAAAATATCTAAACTTATAATTGCATTGCTAAAAAGTTTAATAATAGATAGAATTTTTTAGTGTTATGTAGATAGATTAAATATTTTTAACTCTATCTTTTTATTTTTGATAAAATATGATAATATATTAAAGCAAGAAAAAGGGGGAATATGCTATGCCATTAGATAGAAATTGGAAACGCAAGAGACAAGTTGAACTTCAAAAGAAATTTATATGTACCGCTTTAGCACTTATTGTAACAAGTGAATCATATCTTCCTTTTATTGAGAAAAAAATTATAAGTAAAGATAGTTATGCTACTTATATGACTAATAAATTAAAAAATCAGATAAAACATTCTTCTAAATTAAATGATGATGAGAAAGATATTTTATTAAATGATGAACTATTACATGACGTATGTTTATCTTATTATGATACTTATATGGAAATAGAAATTCCAAAACGTTTTAAGAATTTGGATATAAAAACTTTTTCAGATAGTGATTTAGAAAATGAATACTTAGAAAATAGTACAGGTTATTATACACTTGGAAGTCCTGGTACTTTACATGTTAGAGACTATGAAGAAGATAAGTCTAATCCGTATGAGTTTTTAAAAGTTATTTCTCATGAATATGCTCATTTATTACAAAGCCCTTCAAAATATGTTTATATAAAAGAAAGTGCTGCAGAGATAATGAGTAGTGAGTATTACAATATTGATATTAGTGGTTATAATAATGAATGCATAGTTTTAAAAATTCTTATGGAAATAATAGGTTCAGAACCAATTTGGGAAGCAACTATTATTGGTAATGATTCTAAATTAGAAAAAAACATTAAAGAATTATTAACAGAGGAAGATGCTAATAAATTATTAGATTTATTTAAGAAGACTCCATCTGAATTTAAGGATGGTGAGGAAGAGGCTGCTAATAGTGAGATATATAAATATTTAAGACAAATGTATTACAATAAGAATAATAGTGAGATGTTTGCAGATCAATTGATATGTAGTATTTATCTAGGACAAGATAAGAATCGTCTATATTTTGATACTGATAGAAGAACTGATCCCGATAAATATGAAATATATACAATTTCATTGGAAGATGCGCTTAGTGAAGGAATAATTGAAGAACACTATTATGAAGTATATTCAGATGAGGATACTAATGAGAAATATAAGATAAGTATTAGTGAAGATGAAGTGTATGATAAAATACTTGATGGTAAGATAGTTGTATATGATGCGGATTCTTTAGTTGATGGTATTAATGTTGTTTTCGCATCAAAGCAAAGTGTAATTCTTGAGGAAGATACTAGTAAAACTTCAAAAGAACAAGAAAAAAGATTAATTAAAAATTAGAAAATATTTCATTAAACTTTATTGTATATGTATTGTAAGTTTTGGACTATCTAAAGTTATTTAATTTATGATATAATAAATGCGATTATTTTCTTATAAATTTAGAGGAGTGATAATATGGCTAAAACTGATAATGTAAAAGGTTATAATGATAATAAAAAGATTAACTGGTATCCAGGTCATATGGCAAAAACTAAGAGAGAGATAAGTGAAAAATTAAATTTAATAGATATAGTATATGAAGTTATTGATGCTAGAATGCCTTTATCTTCTAAGATAGTTGATATTGAAGAATTAATTAAAGATAAGCCTCGTGTTTTAGTTGTTACTAAGTATGATTTATGTGATAAAGAAGAAACAGATAAAATATTAGATTCTTATAAAAATAATGGTTATAATGTTTTACCTGTTGATTTAATGAATGGAAATGTTAACTCTTTAATTAGTCTTACTAACAGTTTAATGAAACCAATTAATGATGCTAGAATTAGTAAAGGAATGAAGCCAAGAGCTGCACGAGCATTAATTGTAGGTGTTCCTAATGTTGGCAAAAGTACTTTAATAAATAGATTAGTTGGTAAAAAGTCAGCTGGTGTTGGTAATACTCCAGGATTTACTAAAAGTCTTAGTTGGATTAGAGTTAATAAAGATATAGAGTTACTTGATTCTCCAGGTATTTTATGGCCTAAAATGGCAGATCAAGAAGGGGCTCATATATTAGCAGCTTTATCTTCAATAAAAGAAGACATCCTAAATAATGATGACATTGCATGCTTTATATTGAAAAAATTATATGAACTATATCCAGAAAAGTTGAATGAAAGATATGGAATAACTGAACTTGATGAAGATTTTATTGAAGCCTATGATATGATTGCGGCAAAAAGAGGTGCACTATCAAGAGGTGGGGTAGCTGACTATGAAAAAGTTTCTAATATTATAATTAGAGATTTAAAAAATGGCTATTTTGGACCTATAACTTTTGATAGATTAAAATGATTAGTGTTTATGAGTGTCTTACGGATGATACAAAAATTTATCTTACAAAAGATTACAATTATCGTAGAAGTTTTTTTAAAAGAAAAGATAATGAATTATATATAAAAGAATTTAATCATGCTGAGTTTATTGGGGAACAATTATGTTTAATAAAAAATATTAAATGTGCTCATTACTTTTTAGTAGGACTTGGTTTATTTAATCTTAATTATTCTGAAAAGTATGGTAATATATCTGATAAGAATTATCAAATTAAGTTGGCATCATATAACTTTAAAGAAGATGATAAAAAATATTTTATTTTAAATGGATGTAATATAACTTCTGAAAATAGTAAATTAGATGAAGTACTTAATCTTGCTGTTGATGATTCAAATAGAGAAGAATTAATAAATGAAATAATCAATATGTTTTCTTTAGATATTTTTATGGGGCAACAAGATAGGTTTTATAATAATATAATGTTTGAAATAAGAAAAGATGGAAGTGTTCATTTAGCACCTTTGTATGATTTTGAGGTATCTTTGAAAAATTCTTATTTAGACCCTAAATATGTTTATAAGAATGATTTAATTTCATTTAAGTCTGTTAGTGACTTAAAAAAGTTTATTTCTATGTATCCAAATTTTAAAGATGAGTTAGAAAGTTACTTGGATATTAATTTAGTAAGAAATGCTAAATATGCATACGAATTAAGAGATTTAAATTTACCTAGAGATA
Organism: uncultured Bacilli bacterium; assembly: GCA_934131175.1. Classification (GTDB taxonomy): domain Bacteria; phylum Bacillota_I; class Bacilli_A; order RF39; family UBA660; genus UBA3789. The sequence continues at coordinate 128,403 of CAKOZD010000002.1, forward strand.
TTTTAAATTATTTAGATGAGTTTCAAACTGATAGAAAAAAACTTATTAAAAAAATTATTAATTAAGAGAGTAAAATAAATTATTTTATTCTTTTTTTGTGTTATACTCTTAGGTGGTGAAGGATATGAAAAAAAAAGATATTTTAGAAAGATTAGAGAATTTTTCTTTAGATAAAGATAAATATATTATTGTTGGAGGTGCTTCTCTTGTTTTAAATGGAGTAAAAAGAGATTGTTCTAATATTGATATATGTTGTAGTGTTGATACTTTTAATTCTATTAAAGATAATTTTTTATTAGAAAAGAGTATTTTTAATACTGATATAAAAATAGATAATGATATTATTGTTGGATGTGATTTTTTTGATTTAGATAAGGTTGTTTTAGTTGATGGATATAAGGTTGCTAATTTAGAGGCTACTCTTTTATTAAGAATTAAAGAAAATAGAGAAGAAGATAAGAAACTTATTAAGAAAATTCAATTAATAATAGATTCATCTGATAATTATAAATATGAAAGAGAACTTATAGAAAAAGGGGTTAACTTTATTGCAGGAGTTGATGAAGTTGGTCGTGGTCCTTTGATTGGACCTGTTGTTACTGCCTGTGTTGTTCTTCCTCATGAATTTAGTTTAGATGGACTTACTGATAGTAAAAAACTTAATGAAAAGAAAAGAGATTACTTTTATGAAGAGATAAAAAAACAAGCTCTTGGTATTGGAATTGGGATGTGTTCTGCTGAAGAGATTGATAAATATAATATATATGAGGCTACTAAGATAGCAATGAAAAGAGCAATTGAAGATTGTTCTAAGAAGTGTAAGATAGAACATATTTTGATAGATGCGATGAAGCTTGATTTGGATATTCCTACAACTTCAATAATAAAAGGTGATTTAAAAAGTATTACAATAAGTGCTGCTAGTGTTATTGCTAAAGTTACAAGAGATGAGATGTTATATGAATTAGATAAAAAGTATCCAATGTATGGTTTTAGAGAAAATGTTGGGTATCCTACAAAGAAGCATATGGAAGCAATAGAGGAGTATGGAATACTTAAAGAACATAGAAAGTCATTTGGACCAGTAAAAGATTATATTTTACGTCATGGTGATAAAACAATTGATTAATTTTTAATATTTTTGTAAATAAATGAAATATTTTAATATAATATAAGTGTAAGAGTTGACAAAAAAATAATTTATATTGTATAAGTTAATAAGTAACTGGAGGGATAATATGGCAAAGAATTTAGTTATAGTGGAAAGTCCTAGTAAAAGTAAGACAATTGAAAAATATTTAGGTAGTGACTATAAAGTTGTATCTTCTAAAGGACATATTCGTGATTTAGCAACTTCAGGACAATATGGTCTTGGTGTTGATATTGAAAATGGATTTAAGCCTAGTTATGTTGCTATTAAAGGAAAAGGTAATGTAATTAAAGAGTTAAAAAAAGATGTAAAATCATCAGATATGGTTTATTTAGCAAGCGACCCTGATCGTGAGGGAGAAGCTATTGCTTGGCATTTGAAAGATGCTTTAGGAATAAAAGATGATAATTATAAGAGAGTTTTATTTAATGAGATTACTCATGATAAAGTACTTGATGCGATAAATCATCCTACTGTAATTGATGAGAATTTAGTTAAGAGTCAAGAAACTCGTAGAATACTAGATAGAATTATAGGATTTAGACTTTCAAAATTATTACAAAGTAAGATTGGGGCTAAAAGTGCTGGTCGTGTACAAAGTGTTGCGTTAAAATTAATTGTTGATAGAGAACGTGAAATAGAGGCATTTAAACCGGAAGAGTATTGGACAATTACAGCAATTTTTAAAGATTATGAGGCAGAACTTTTTAAATATAAAAAAGATGATATAGAGCTTCATAGTGAGAGTGAGGCTAATGCTGTTTTAGATAAATTGTCTGATAAATATGTTGTTGAGTCAATTGAAAAGAAAGCAAAGGCTCGTAAGAGTAAGGCTCCATTTATTACATCGACACTACAACAAGAAGCATCAACTAAGTTAGGTTTTCCAGCTCGTAAGACTATGAGTATTGCTCAAAAGTTATATGAAGGAATTGATCTTGGAAGTGAGACAGTCGGACTTATTACCTATATGAGAACAGATTCAATTCGTTTAAGTGATGATTTTGTAAAGCCAGCAATGAAGTATATAGAAGAAAATTATGGTAAAAAGTATGTTGGACATGTAAAGAGTTCTAAAAAGAAAGATAATGTCCAAGATGCTCATGAAGGTATTAGACCTACTAGTGTTTTAAGAGAACCTTTAAAAGTAAAAGAGTATTTATCAAGTGATGAATTTAAATTGTATAGTTTAATTTATAAAAGAACACTTGCTTCTTTAATGGCTGATGCGAGTGTTAATCAAACTACTATTATTTTTGATAATAATGATTATAAATTTAAGACAGTTGGTTCTATTTTAATATTCGATGGTTATTTAAAGATATATAAAGATTATGAATCAAGTGAAGATAAGATTCTTCCAGAAGTTGGAGAAAGTGAAGTTGCAACTACTAATAATGTTGATTGCAGTCAACACTTTACAAAGCCACCAGCAAGATATACTGAAGCAAAACTAATTAAGACTTTAGAAGAATTAGGTATTGGTAGACCTTCTACTTATGCAACTATAATTGATACAATTAAGAGTCGTGGGTATGTTGATTTAGAAGAAAAAAAATTCAAACCAACTGAAATTGGAATTGAAACAACTGATAAATTACAAGAATTCTTTAGTGATTTAATTAATACTGATTATACAAGAGATATGGAAAATGATTTAGATGAGGTTGCTGATGGTAAACTTATTTGGAATGAAGTTTTAAAGAAGTTTTATGATTTATTTGAACCTCGTGTTAAAGATGCATTCTCAGATATGGAAAAGAAAGCTCCTCAAGAAACAGGAGAAGTATGTCCAGAGTGTGGTAATCCTTTAGTTGTACGTAAGGGAAGATATGGAGAATTTGTTGCTTGTTCTAATTATCCTGAATGTAAATATATAAAGAAAGAAGAAGTAGAAGAAAAAGAAATTTGTGATTGCCCTAATTGTGGTGGCAAAATAATTGAAAAGAAGAGTAGACGTGGAAAAATATTCTATGGTTGCAATAATTATCCAAAATGTAAGACTGCATACTGGGATATGCCTACTGGTGAAGTATGTCCAGAGTGTGGTAAAATGCTAGTTATAAAAAATGATAAAACTAAATGTAGTGAATGTAGTTATGAGAAGTAGAAATACTTCTTTTTTTCTGCTATAATTTTTTTAAGGTGATACTAGTGAATGATTTTAAAAAGAAAATGAATGAGAAAATTAAATTGTATTCTAATGAGAAATATTTAGAAAAGTTTTTTGAAAATGAATTTGAAATGAGTGAGGGAGAAGCTCATGTATATATGTATTTAAATGATAAAAGTGAATTGTTTGATTATAGGACTATGGGAGATCAATTATCATTAAATTCTTGTGTTTATGAATATATTGAAGATAAAACTTCTATGTTAGAAAATGATGTTAAAATTAATTTCCATGTAAGATGTCCTGATGTTTCTAAAAGAGAACAAGAGCTTGTAAGACATATAATTAAAGAGCATTATGCTATTGAACTTTATAAGATACAAAAAGTTTATACAAGGTATAGAAATAAAGCAATTTCTTTAATATTTATTGGAGTTATTTCATTTATTATGTATATATTTTTATTCTTTCAAGATGGTTTTGATATGTTTCAGGAGATATTTGCCTTTTTGTTTTCATTTTCTTTATGGGAAGGATTTGACTCACTTATATATGATTTAAGTGATACTAGACATGAGGTAGGAAATGTTACTCAAAATTTACTATTAGAAATAGAATTTATGGAAGATATAAAAGAAAGTGAGGAGAATATTGAAAATATTATTTGATTTTCTTCTTTTTTTTTAATATTATATAGGTGATTAGGGGTGATGTTATGGGAAAGAGTAAATATTATTTAATTGCTAAGAGAAAGAATAGTAGTGATTATAAAATTATTAATTTAGAAAATAATGAATCATTTAGATATAGTGATGAGAAAGAAAAATTAAGTTTAGAAAGACTTGATTATTTCACTATGAAATTTAATAATAGTTCAGAATTAAATGAGTATTTAATGAGCAAGGGTAGAGTTGATAATGAAGATAATAGCTATTTTATTGCTCGTAGAAAAGGGGATGAACTTACATTCTTTAATCCAGTTTATAGTTCTTGTAGTAGAAGATTATCTAAAGTTACTTATGATAGTTCTAGAGGATGTATTAATAATGCTTATAGAGAAATTAATGAAATATTTGATAAATTTTTATCTACTTTATTTTATGAAGATGAATTTGAAGAGTATGTAATGAATGGTTGTACTAATATTTATGAGAAGTTTTGTGACTACTTTAGAGAAAATGTTGGTAGTATCGAAGAGTATTTTGAAGCACTAAAAAAATGTAGATGGTCATTTACCTCATATAATCTAATAAGAAATGTAGAAGAGGCAATGGACTCTTATAACAAAGGAAAGTATGCAATTAGTAGTTATAATTTTGATAGAAAAAGTACTGAGACTTCTAGTATCATAAATAAATTATTAGTTGAGACAGATGAGAGTCATTTTGATGGACAACTTAATTTATTTGACTTTATGGATTCGAAAGGTAAAGTATATGAAAAGAAAGATAATTAATGAGTATTTAGACTATTTAAAATATGAAAAGCATTATTCTAAATATACTATTACTAGTTACCGAGATGATATAGTTGAATACTTTGATTATATTGAGAGTGAAGGACTTGAATATAAAAGTGTTGAGTATAGTGATATAAGATTTTACTTAATGTATTTAAAAGATACAAAAAAAGATAATAATTCATCAATTGATAGAAAACTTAGTGCACTTCGTGGATTTTATAAGTATCTTGCGAATAATGGTGTTGTTAAAACTAATGTTTTTTCTCTTATTAATGGTCCTAAGAAAGGAAAAAAATTACCTAGATTCTTTGAATATAATGAGTTAGAAGAATTATTTAATGCATGTGATTTAAGTACTCCACTTGGGCAAAGAGATAGACTTATATTAGAGATGCTTTATGCAACAGGTGTTAGAGTTGGTGAACTTGTAAGTATTAAATTAAGTGATATTGATGAGTCTAGTAAAAGTATTTTAATACTTGGAAAAGGTAATAAAGAAAGATATGTTACTTATGGAGAGTATTGTAGTGATACATTAGATTTATATTTAAGTGATGGATATAATAAATTAAATAAGTATTCTTCTTCATTTTTATTTTTAAATAATAATGGTGAAAGATTAACTGATAGAGGAGTTCGTTATATACTTGATAGAATTATTAAAAGAACTAGTTTAAATAAAAATATTTCTCCTCATATGATAAGACATTCTTTTGCTACACATTTACTTAATGAGGGAGCAGATTTATTATCAGTACAAAAATTACTTGGACATGAGAGTATTAAGGCAACACAGATTTATACTCATGTAACAACAGATAGATTAAAAGAAGTTTATTTTAGGAGTTTTCCTAGGGCAAAAAAGGATGATTAATTCTTTTTTTCTTTATAAATACTTTAATTTTTAAGATTATTTAGATATAATAATATTAGTTCGTTGTAAGGTTGTGATTTTCTATGGATTATGAATTTAGTTCTTTAGAAGAATTATATAAGAGAGTAAGACCGGCTTTAAAGTCTAAAGTAGATGAACTTCAAAAATATGGTAATCTTTCTATTTCTAAGTATGATTTATGGAAATGTTTGATTATTAATAAGTGGAGAAGTGGAAATGGTCTTATGCTTTCTGATATTGTTGATGATATTTTAAATACACCATTTGATGAGATAAATTCATATTATATGAAAATGATTAATGACGAAGAAATTTTGTAGAGGTGGAATTATGAAGAAGAAAAACGGAAAGAAAAAGGTTATTATAACTTCTATCGTTTTAGTTTTACTTACTGTTCTTATTTGCTTTTCATTTATTCCTCTTTTTAGTAACTTAAAGTTCGGTTTAGATTTACAAGGTGGGTTTGAAATACTTTATAAAGCTGAATCAATTGATGGTTCTAAGATGACTAATGAAAAGTTAACAGCGACTTATAAAACTTTAAGTAAAAGAATTGATAGTTTAGGTGTAAGTGAGCCTGAAATTACAATTGAAGGTAGTGATAAGATTCGTGTAAAACTTGCTGGTGTAAAAGACCCAGATGAAGCACGTAATCAATTATCTACAGTTGCAACATTATCTTTTAGAGATACAGAAGATAATTTACTTATGAGTAGTGATGTATTAAAAGCAGGTGGTGCGAAAATCAGTCAAGATTCAAGTGGTAATCCTGCAGTACTTCTAACAATAAAAGATAAAGATAAATTTTATGAAGTAACTAAAAAGATTAGTGAACAAAAAAATAACTCTATAGTTATTTGGTTAGATTTTAATGAATTAACTGATAGTTATGAAAAAGAAGGTAGTATGTGTGGTACAAGTGAGTCTAATTGTTTAAGTGCTGCTACTGTATCACAAGGATTTGCTAGTGATGTTATTATTCAAGGAAGTTTTACTGATGATGAAGTTAGTAACTTAGTTGATTTAATTAATAGTGGTTCACTTCCAGCTAAATTAAGTGAAGTATCTTCACAAACTGTTGGAGCATCATTTGGTGATGAAACACTTCATACTACTTTAGTAGCAGGAATAATTGCTATTATTGCTATAGTATTAATTTTAATTTTAATTTATCATTTTGCTGGATTTATTTCATCAATTTCTATGATGATTTATACATTCCTAGTATTTGGAATATTCTGGTTAGTAGGTGGAGTTTTAACGTTACCAGGAATTGCGGCGTTAGTTCTAGGTATTGGTATGGCAGTTGACTCTAACGTTATTACTTTTGCAAGAATTAAAGATGAATTATTAAAGGGTAAGAGCCTACCTACAGCATTTAAAGAGGGTTCTAAATCAAGTTTTAGTGCTATAGTTGACTCAAATATTACAACTTTAATAGTTGCAATTATAATGTTTATGTTTGGTGAATCTAGTATTAAAGGATTTGCTACTATGTTAATTATTACTGTACTTGTTACTATGGTAACTATGGTATTCTTAACTAGATCTTTATTAAAAATATTTGTAAATAGTGATTTCTTTAATGATAAGACTAAGTTATTTATAAATATTAAGAAAGAAGATATACCAGATGTTTCTAAGAATGAAGAAGCAAAACCTAATATGTTTAGTAAAGTTAATTTCTTTAAACATAAAAAGACTGCTATTGCAATATCATTAATTATTATAATTGTTGGTTCAATTATGATTGGTGTTAAAGGATTAAATCTTGGTATTGATTATCGTGCTGGTACTGATATTACTATTGTTACTGATAAAAATGTTAGTAAGAAAGCACTTAAGACTGATCTTTCTAAATTAAAATTAAAAGATAGTAGTATTGATATTGGTACAGATGAGATAAGTATTAGAATTGATGATGCATTAGATGGAGATAAAGTAAAAGAGACAAATAACTATTTTGAAGAAAAATATGATGCTAAAGTAAATATTGGTGTTGTTTCTAACTTAGTTCAAAAAGAACTTATTAAGAATGCAGTATTATCAGTATTAATTGCTTTAATTGGAATTATTTTATACGTATCTATTAGATTTAAATTTAGTTATGCAGTAGGTGGAGTTGTTGCTTTAATTCACGATGTATGTATTATATTTGCTTTATTTGCATTAACAAGATTTGAAGTGTCTTCTATGTTTATTGCAGCAGTTCTTGCTATTATTGGTTATTCTATAAATGATACAATTGTTTTATTTGATAGAATACGTGAAAATATTAATGAATATGGTAATAGTAAAAAGATGACTCCTGAGAAGTTAGAAGAACTTGCTAATTTAAGTGTACAAGAGACATTTACTAGAACAATTTATACAAGTTTAACTACATTAATTCCAGTAATTGTACTATTGATTCTTGGTTCAAGTGGTATATTTACATTTAATATGGCTATGTTATTTGGACTAATTGCTGGTACATATTCATCTATTTTTATAGCAACAATTATTTTCTTAAATATTGAAAAGAAAAATATTGGTAAGAAAGTAAAACCTAAAAAAGTATATAAAGATGATTATGAAGAATTAGAGGTAAAAGGAGTAAATTGTTAATTGAGGGGAGATGAGTTCTTTGTCAAAAACTAAGAATTTAGATGATGTTAAAATAGAAGATATACTTAGTAAAGTACATGAGTATATTGAAGATGAAGAACAAGTTAAAGTTATAGAACGTGCATATTCTTTTGCTTTGAAAAAGCATAATGGACAATATAGAAAAAGTGGAGAGGCTTACATTTATCATCCGATGAATGTAGCCTTAATTCTTACTACAGTTTATGCTGACTATCAAACAATAGCAGCGGGATTTATGCATGATGTTTTGGAGGATTGTGATTGTACTCCAGAAGAGATGGAAGAAGAATTTGGACGAGAGATTACAAAACTTGTTCAAGGGGTTACAAAGCTTGGTAAAATTCATTTTTCTACTGAGAATGAATATTTAATAGATTATTATAAAAAGATAATTGTTGGTATGAGTGAAGATGTTCGTGTAATAATCATTAAACTTGCAGATAGACTTCATAATATGCGTACTCTTTGGGCAATACCAGAGGATAGACAAAAGATTAAAGCAAAAGAAGCATTAGAAATACTTGCACCTATTGCAGATCACTTAGGTATTCATAAAATTAAAAGTGAACTTGAAGATTTATCACTTAGATATTTAAAACCAGATGTATTTTATGATATTGCTGAAAGACTTAATAAAACTAAAATTGAACGTGATAAGTATGTTTTAGATATGGAACATGAAGTTACTGATTTACTAAATGAACATCATATTCCTCATGAAATTAAGGGACGTTCTAAGTGTATTTATAGTATTTATAATAAATTAAATAAAGGTAAAAAGTTTAGTGACATATATGACTTACTTGCTCTTAGAATTATTGTTAATACTGAACAAGAATGTTATTTAGCTCTTGGTTTAATTCATTCTAAGTTTAGACCATTACCTAAGAGATTTAAAGATTATATAGCAATGCCTAAACCTAATATGTATCAGTCTTTACATACAACTGTATTTGGTATAGGTGGAGATTTATTTGAGATACAAATTCGTACACATGAGATGGATGAAGTTGCAGAAAATGGTATTGCTGCTCACTGGTCATATAAAGAAAATAATGGAAGTAATACAGCAGCTAACTTACAAAATACTACAGAACAAAAACTTCAATTCTTTAAATCTATTATTGATTTAAGTCATGAAAATATGAATAGTGAAGAGTTTGTTAATAGTGTTAGAGATGAAGTTTTAAATAATAATATTTATTGCTATACTCCAAAAGGAGATGTAATTGAACTTCCAAGAGGGGCAACTCCAATTGACTTTGCATATCATATTCATACAAAAGTTGGAGAAACTACAGTTGGAGCAATAGTTAATAATAATATAGTTCCTCTAAACTATGAATTAAAAGATAATGATATAGTAAAAATTAATACTAATAAGAGTTCAACTCCATCAAAAGAATGGATAAATTTTGTTAAATCTACACAAGTTAGAAATAAGATACGTTCATTCTTTACTAAAAATGATAGAGAAATCTATATTGAACGTGGAAAATATACTTTAGAAAAAGAATTACGTAAGAGAAAATTATCTATTTCAGAATTTACTAGTGATGAAAATGTTAAAAAGATTTGTGAAGAAATTAAAGTTGATAATTTAGAAGAAATTTATTTAGCAATTGGAAATGGTAAATCTACTGCTAATGGGGTTATTAATATAATTGATAAACCTATTGAAAATGTTCCTGCTCCTAAAGTTATTAAAGTAACTGAGAAGAGTAAGGATGCAGATATTATTGTTAGTGGTATAGATAAAGTTAAAGTTAATTTAGCTAATTGTTGTAATCCAGTATATGGGGATGAAATAGTTGGTTATATTACTAAAGGAAATGGTATTTCAGTTCATTTAATGCATTGTCATAATTTATCTATGCTTGAAAATCGTACAGTAGATGTAAAATGGAATACTAATGTTAATAAGAGATATTTAACTAGTTTATTAGTATATTCAAATGATAGTGATAATCATATGCTTGATTTAGTACAAATTATTTCTATGATGAATGTTAGTGTTGATGGAATTAAAACAATGAATAAGGGTGGAAATTCTGTTTACGAAGTAAATTGTTATGTAACTGGAATTGAACAGTTAAATAAGTTAATTGCTAATATTAATAAAAATTCTTATATAGAAAAAGTTGAGAGGGAAATGCGATGAGAGTACTTGTTCAAAGAAGTGGAAAATCAAGTGTTAGTGTTTCTTCGAAAGTAGTTGGTAAAATTGATTCAGGACTTGTCCTTTTTGTAGGATTTACTGAAGGTGATGATATATCAAATATCAATTATCTTGTAAAAAAAGTTCTTAATCTTAGAATATTTCCAGATGAAAATGGAGTTATGAATAAAAGTATTTTAGATTATGGTGGAAGTATTTTATCAATATCTCAATTTACTTTGTATGCTGATACTAAAAAAGGAAATAGACCTAGTTATATAAATGCTTTAAGTGGTGAATATTCATCTAAGTTATATGATGAATTTAATAAAGTTTTAAGTGAAAGTATTCATGTTGAAACTGGTATATTCGGGGCTGATATGGAAGTTGATATTACAAATATTGGTCCAACAACTATAATGTTAGAGAGATGATTTTATGCATAGTAATAAATTAAATTATAAAATTATTAATATAACAGCTTTGATGTTACTTTTATATATTACATTTTCTAATATAGGACTTTGGTGGGGATTATTTGTTAAATGTATAAGTGTTCTTGCTCCATTTATTGTAGCTTTTGCATTTGCTTATGCATTTACTCCATTAGTTAGATGGTTAAATAAAAAAGGACTAAGTAAAGGATTTTCTGTTGTTATTGTTTTACTTGGAATAATACTTTTAGTTGCTGGTATACTTGCAATAACACTTCCTCTTATTTATGAGCAATTATCATTACTTGTAAAGATGATTATGGAAGTAATGAATAATTTTGATAGTAAGTTTGATATTAACTTAGGTAGTTTTGAAATAAAAGTTACAGATTATTTAAATACATTAGTTAAAAATGTTGGACCTGTTGCTTCATCTTCAACAATGAATTTTGTAAATGGTTCATTTAGTTTTATTGGTAAGTTTATTGTTGGTTTTGTTGGATTTATTTATTTCTTAGCTGATATGGATAAGATTAGAAGTTATGTAAAAGAGTTCTTAACTTCTATTAATAAAAGAATTTTTGAGTATTTTAAGCTTATGGATACAGAGATTACTAACTATTTAAAAGGACTTGAAATATTTATGGTAATTCAATTGTTTGAATATAGTATTTTATTCTTTATAGTTGGACATCCAAACTGGTTAATACTTGGAATTCTTGCTTGTGTTACAACAGTTATTCCATATTTTGGAGGATTAATTACTAATATTATTGCGATTATTTTAGCAAGTGTAGTATCAGTTCCTTTAATGATAGCAACAACAGTTATTTGTCTTATTTTTCCACAATTAGATGGATATTTAATTTCACCTAAAGTTTATGGTAAAACTAATGATGTAAATCCACTTATAACAATAATGGCAGTTTCTGTAGGAGGTACTCTTGCTGGAATGACTGGAATTATTGTTGCATTACCAGTTTATTTACTAATTAGAACAACATATAGATTTTTTAGAAGAGATTTAAAAAAGGGTATGGTTATTGTAAAGGAAACTATTTAATAGTTTCTTTTTGTATAAGAAGAGGTGAATTATGCTTGGTAGTGAAAAAGAAATTATAAACGAATTAAAATTTTGTCTTAAAAGATTAGAAACTGAAAAGAATAGAGAAATAAAATTTGCTTTATATAGCTATATTGAAAATCTTGATGGAGTTTTGAAAACTCTTGGTAGTGGTTTTAAAATTAAAAGAAAAGATATTTTTAAAAGTGAAAGAGAGTATCAGAAATTTAAAAATAAATTCAATTTATATGAAAAAAAATTTGTTAGTAATTTTTGCTATTATAAAGATGTTCATAGTGACTTTTTAAATGGAATTTTAGTAAGAATAGAACCATCATTTTACGAAAAAATTGAAGGATGTCAATATTCGGAACAGAGTAATGCTTTTAGTAAAGACGAATTTATTACTGTATTTCATGACTTTTGTGAAGAGTTGGGAATTGTTTATTTATTTGATAGTTTAATTGATAAAAAGATAATTTCTTTTGATATGAATAATTCTGATAGTAAGTATTATGGTTTAATGTTACATAATCCATTAAATGGTAATTCTCATGTCTTAGTAAATAATTTCTCATATAATGTAGATAGTATGTTTACATTAGCCCATGAAATGGGACATGTTTATGATACTGAGTGTTTTGATTCATCAAGCTCTGTTTCTAAATATAATAAATACATGTATAATTCATTAAATATAGAAGTTATTTCTAAATTATTTGAAAATTTATTATTAGATTATTTAATAAAAAATAATATAAGAAAAAAAGTTGCGATAGATAAATTGATTGATGATTTAATTATTGGGCATGATAATATGTTTTCTACATATATTATATCTTTATTAGATGATGAATATATAGAAAATGATAGATATAAATATATGTCTAATGATTATTTTTCTTCTTTAGTTAGTAAATATATTAATTCTAAAAGTGGAGAGTTAAATAATATTAGTAACTATAATTTAGATTTAATAGATGATATAGTTTATACTTATGGAGATATTATTTCTTTATTTTTAAAAGAATATGTTAGTTCTTGTAAATTAAGTAATTCTTTAGAATTTAATAAATTTATGAGTGAAAGATTTAATCCTTTTAATGATAAATTTATTGATAATAATGGTTTGACTCCTAAAAAATATGAAGAATTATATAAAAAAAGGCTTGAATTAGTAAAAAAATAATTGTTTTAGAAATAATTTTGTTTTATAATATAGATAACTTCTTTGGAAAGAGTAGTTTTATTGATATTTATAGAGATAGTATGGTTGGTGGAAATACTAATTTAGATAAAATGAAGACATCCAGTTAATTGGAAGCGCTTACTGCGATAAAAGTATTATGAGAAAAAAATAAGGTGGCACCACGAAGATAATTCGTCCTTAGGGGTGTCATCTTTTTATTTTTAGGAGGGATAAGATGATACAAAGACAAAAAGGCTGTAATGATATTACAGGACGTGATGCGAAAGTTTGGAAGTACGTTGGTACTGTAATTGATGCTTTAATGGAAAAGTATAATTATAATTACATTCGTACACCTATTATTGAGGCAACTGAATTATTTCATAGAGGAATAGGTGATACTACTGATATCGTTACTAAGGAAAGTTATGATTTTCAAGATAAGGGTGGAAGAAATATTACTTTAAGACCAGAAGGAACTGCAGGAGTTGTTAGAAGCTATATTGAAAATAAGATGTATGGTGATCCTAATCAACCAGTAAAAGTTTACTATAATGGAACAATGTATAGATATGAAAGACCACAATCTGGAAGAGATAGAGAATTAACTCAATTTGGTATGGAAATTCTTGGTAGTGATGATCCACTTAGTGATGCTGAAATTATTAGTGCAGCAGTAAACTTATATAAAATGTTAGGATTAAAAGAAATTAAAGTAAACTTAAATAGTTTAGGTGACAATGAAAGTAGAGCAAATTATCGTGAAGCATTAATTGAGTATTTTAAACCACATATTAATGATTTTTGTGAAGATTGCCAAGAAAGATTATTAAAGAATCCATTGAGAATATTAGATTGTAAAGTAGATGCAGAAAATGAAATATTAAAGAATGCTCCAACTACACTTGATTTTTTAAATGAAGATAGTCGTGATAGATTTGAAAAGGTTCAAGAATATTTAGATATTATGCAAATAAAATATGAAATTAATCCAAGAATTGTTCGTGGACTTGATTATTATAATCATACTGTTTTTGAAATTGAAGCAAAAGTTGATGGATTTGGTTCTAATAATGTTTTAGGCGGTGGAGGAAGATATAATGGTCTTGTTAATCAATTAGGTGGACCAGAAACTCCATGTGTTGGTTTTGCAAGTGGTATAGGTAGACTTGTAATGGCTCTTGAACTTGAAAAGGTTAAATTACCAATAGTTGAAGATATTGATTTATTCTTAATGTATGTAAATGATGATGAGAAGAAGTATGCTGCATATCTTTCACAAGAATTAAGACTTGCAGGATTCATTGTTGATACAGAATATACTGGTCGTGGACTAAAAGGTCAATTTAAACAAGCCGATAGATTAAATGCTAAATTTACTTGTGTTTTAAATAGTGAAGATTTAAATAATAATGAAGTAAAAATTAAAAATAATAGAACTAAAGAAGAAGAAATTATTAGTTTAGACGTTTTAATTTATTACTTAGATGAAAAAATAAATGCAATGGAAGATGATGGAGAAGAATACGATATGGCAGATGATGGATGTTGTTGTGGAGGACATTCTGAAGGTCATGAGTGTTGTGGTCATTGTCATCACGAGGAGGAAGAATAATTATGAAAAGTATAGCACTTAGTGAATTAAAAAATCATTTTGATGAAGAAGTTACAGTAAGTGGATTTGTAGATGAAGTTAGAAATTTAAAATGGGTACAATTTGTAGTTTTAAGAGATGCTACTGGAAAAGTACAAATAACTATAGAAAAAAGTGAAGAAAAGAATAAAGAATTAGTAGAAATAGTTGATAATTTAGCAGTAGAGTCTACTATTAAAGTTACTGGTACTATTATGGAAAGTCCTAAAGTTAAATTAAATGGAATGGAATTAATTCCAAGTACTATTGAAGTTACTAGTAAAAATGAAGGAGAACTTCCATTTAATTATAAAGATTTAAGTACAGTTAACTTAGATACAAGACTTGATTATAGATATATTGATCTTAGAAGTGATAAGAATATTTTAATGTTTAAGGTTCAAAGTACATTAGTTAGATATATGAGAGAGTATTTGTATAATAATGGATTTACTGAAATTCATACTCCTAAAATGATTGGTGCTGCTAGTGAATCTGGGGCTGAAGTATTTGAGATTAAATATTTTGATAGAAAAGCATATCTTGCTCAAAGTCCACAATTTTATAAACAAATGGCACTTGCATCAGGATTTGGAAAAGTATTTGAAGTTGCTCCTTGCTTTAGAGCAGAAAACTCTAATACATCACGTCATGCTACTGAATTTACATCTTTTGATGTAGAGTTTGCATATATTGATGACTTTAATGATGTTATGAATTTAGAAGCTGAAATGTTAAAATATGCATTAGAAAAAACTAATGAAATATATGGAGAAGAAGTAAAAGAATTATTTGATAGTGAAATAGTTGTTCCTACTGTACCATTTCCTAAGATGAGACTCGCTGATATTTATAAAGAGTTAGAAGAAAGATATGATTATAAAGTTGAAGATAGTGAAAAGACTGATTTAACAACAGAAGCTGAGAGATTAACTTATAAACTTGCTAAAGAAAAGTTTAATTCAGAATTTTTATTTGTTACAGATTTCCCAGCTGAGAAGAGAGCTTTCTATCATATGAGAGATAAAAATGGAATTCTTCAAGGATATGATTTAATTTGGAGAGGTGTTGAAATTACAACAGGTGCTCAAAGAGAACATAGATATGAAGAAATAGTTAAGAATGCAAAAGAAAAAGGTTTAGGAGAAGATGTTAAATTCTATTTAGATTTCTTTAAACATGGATGTCCTCCACATGGTGGATTTGCAATAGGAGTTGATAGACTTACTATGTTATTACTTGGAATTTCTAGTGTTAAAGAATCACAATTCTTATTCCGTGGACCAAATAGATTAAACCCATAATTTAAAATACACTTTTCGGAGTGTATTTTTTAATATGATAAAGATTGATTTTAAAATTTATATAATAGAATATTGTATAAGAGATAAGAAACTTATGAAAGTAATTTATTAATTTAATAATTATACTTTAATTCAAATAATTTATTTGTTATACTATTAGTATAAATAATAATAGTAGGTGTGGATAATGGGAAAGATAATTGGAATTAATAAGAAGAAAAAAAATAAATTAAAAATAGAAAATGTTAATAGAAATTCATCTAAAAATGTTTCACATACAATTAATAAAATTAAGTCTAATGAAAGAAAATATACTGTTATTTTAGTATTTGTATTTATTGTTTTATTTGTTATTGTTGGCTTTTTTGCGTTTAGAGTTAATGGTAATAAATTATATAGTAGTGTTGATTCTGCAAGAAATGAGATGCTTGAGTCTTCTAGTAGAGTTGTAACACTTACAAATGACTATATACTAAGTGATAGTGAAGGATTAAAGACAGATAAGTATATTGTTAATATAAATAATGATACTCCTGATGTTATGAACTATAAGATTAGATTAGTAAGAGATGATATTATTACTTCTAAATGTAAGTGTGATACAGCTTCTCTTTTACTTAGTAATATTAAATATAGTTTAGATGGAAAAAATATTTCTACTTTAGTAGAAAATAATAATAAAGAAATAATAATAACAACAGGTAGCCTAAAGAGTGGAGAAAATAAAAAAGTAAATATTAATTTATGGATAGATGAGAATGTTTTAAAAGATAAAGATTATCATTTCCATGGATATTTTAAAGTAGAAAGAGTAGAGGACATAAAAGAAAATTAGTCCTCTTCTTTTATTAGTTCATAAATAATTTTATTAGTTAAATACGGTTCTTCTAAGTATGAAAAGTGGGTTCTGTTTTTATAGATTATTAGAGCAGAATTTTTAATAATCTTGTTTAAGTATTTAGCATCTTTTAGTGGAGTATCATTATCTTTTTCTCCCCATATTATTAGTGTTTCTACATTTATTTTTTTATAATAATCTCGTAAGTCTTCATTTACAATATTTATAAATGTTTTTCTCATTGATACTTCTAAATTATTATAGTCAGTGGATGCAAAATACTTATTTAGTTTTTCTCTATATTTATTTTTTGTTAACTTATTTATTAATTTATATGTTTTTTCTTTTAAGAATTGTTTTAATGTTTTTCTTCTTTTTATACCAGCAACGTCAATTAAAATTAATTTTTTAACTTCTAAGTTATATTTTCCAAGAAGTATGGCACTTAGTCTTCCTCCAAATGAGTGGGCTATTATTATTGGGTTTATTATTTTTTCTTTTTCAATAAATTTATTTACTATTTGAGCGTAATCATAGATTGTTAGTTCTTTATTAATAGTTTTACTGTTACCAAATCCAGGATAATCTATGATATATATTGTGTAATCTTTACTGAAATATGATGTTATATATTTGAATGTTTCTCTTGTATTTCCCCAACCTGGTAGTATTAGAATAGTTTTACTACTATTTCCTATTTTTTCAAAGTAAATTTTATCTTTTTTATTTAAATTAAAATACATGATAATCACCTAGATTATTTTATGTATAATATTTTTTTATGTGTAAAGTAGTGTAATTTGCTTGTTAATGGTATGGCGGTATGCTATAATTAAATTGTCAGATAGATATGTGTAGGCCTTTTTAAAACCGACTAAAATGACGATACGGGAGTTCGGATCAGTTATCGGTGTTGAATACTTAATATTTTATTAAGGATCCTAATGATAACGTATGGACACCCACCTGTAAAAACATGCAGGTTTTATCGTTGCCAGCATTCTATTCTGACTTTTTTTTATGCTATTTTTTATTGATAAAGTGTTGCTATTGTGTTATAATATGCGATATACAGGGGTGATGTATTATGTTAGTATTACCTATAGTCAACAAAAGACGTGTTATGAATGTTCAGATAAGACTTAAAAATGCTGAAAAAATACGTAAAGGTGTTGCATATGATGATGCAGTTGAGAGTGAAATAATTGTTAATAGAGAAAAATTTAGTGAATCTAGTTATAGTACTTCAAAAGATGAAAATGCACCTATTGATTTCATCAGAAGTAAGTCAATTTTATATCCAAGAAATTTTTTAGTAACAACAAAGGAAGAGAATGATTCTAATTTATATGATGTATATGAAGTTCCACAACCTCCAAAAAGTGTTAGTAGAAACTTAGATACATTGTATAGTAAAGCAATTAATGATATGAGAAAAGAAATTCCTGGAGTACAAACTAGAGGAAGATATGTTTCTTTTGAAGAGTTAGGATTAAATGAACACTTAACAGATGAAAAAATTGCTAGTTTACAAAAAATAGTAAAAGAAGTTAGAGACACTTCAATGTGGCCTAAGTTATTTGAAGAAGCAGGATTATCTGATTTAAGTAATATGATAGATTTTATAAATAATTTTGAATGTATTGTATTATCAGATAGTACTATACCAGAGGCTAGTTTACAAGATACACTTAATGCTATGAAAGTTATTAATAGTCGTGATTATAGAAATTTAAAAAAATATTATAATACTGCAAAAAGTAATACAGATATATATACTAAGATTAGTTATGTTAATAAGATAATTTATGATAAGCCTTTAACTTTATTACAACAAAGAGAAAAACCAAAACAATTAGTTAAGACAATGGACGAGGTGTATGATGGAAGAAAGATTGCATAGGTTTGCAAGACTTAGAAAACTTATTAATAATGATGAGATGAATTCTCTTACTGAAAAAAGTGTTCTAGTAGTTGGATGTGGCGGAGTAGGTGGTTATGTTATTGAGTCACTTGCTAGAAGTGGTATTGGAACACTTATTTTAGTGGATTTTGATACTATAGATGAGACAAATATAAATAGACAAATTATTGCTTTAAAGTCTACTATTGGTATGAAAAAAGTTGATGCTTTTGAAAGTAGGATTAAAGATATTAATGAATATTGTAATGTTATAAAAATAGATAAGTTTTTAGATAAAGATAATATTTCTGAAATATTTAATTATAAAATAGATTATTTAGTTGATGCTTGTGATACTACAACTACTAAGAAAGTACTTATTAGTGAGTGTTTAAAAAGAAATATTCCTTTTATTTCAAGTATGGGTACAGGTAATAAGTTTGATCCTTCTAAGCTTGAAATATGTGATGTTAGAAAAACTGTTAATGACCCTCTTGCTAGGATGATTAGAAAATTTGTTAAAGATAATAAAATAAATAAAAAAGTTATAGTATTATCATCTCGTGAATTACCAGTAAAAACAGGAGATAGAACTCCAGGGTCTACAGCTTTTGTACCTAGTAGTGCTGGACTTTTAATTTCTAGTTATATAATTAGAGAGTTTCTTGGTAGATTAAAATAGGGGGATTGTGATGGATAAATATAGTATTGGAGATAAGGTAGATACGTCTACTTTTTCATTTATTTGTAGTGATATTAAAGAAAATGATGAAGTATATAATAGAATAATTGGAAAAACATATGTTGCTAATAATGATATTTCACTTGATGATTTAGTGTATATAAAATTACTTCATTACAATTATGATGGTGATGTTGTAGTAGGTGAGGTTATTGTTAATAAATTAATTCAAGAAGATATAAAATATGTATTTGAAAAGTTATTTAATTTAAAATATGAAATTAATTCTATGAGATTAATAGATGATTACTGGATTCCTGGTGATGATTCAGCAACTGATAGAAATAGTATTTTACATAATAACAGTAGTTCGTTTTATTATAGACGAGTTAAAAATCAGGATACTTTATCAAATCATGCTTTAGGTCTTGCAATTGATATTAATCCAATAGAGAACCCTTATACGCCAAGAAATAAAGATGGTAGTTTTGATACTAGTTTATTAACTGAATATGAACTTGATAAATTAGTTAATCGTGATGATAAGAAAAAAGAAAATAAACATATTATTACGCTTGATGATGAAATATGTAGGGTATTTAGTGATGTCTCTTTTGAATGTGGTGGTATTTGGCCATTACAGAATGATGCATGGTCTTGTGATTGGCAACATTTTGAACCAGAAGAAGAAAAACAGAAAAGATTAATTTTACAACTGAAAAAATAAATAATAATTTTAATTTATGCAGTTTCTTAATGAGACTGTTTTTTATAAAAAAAGATTGCTTTAATGATATTTTTAGCAATCTTTTTATTTTTTTATAATTTTCTATATAGTCCTATTACTTTTCCTAAAATTGTAACTTCTTTTAGAATTATTGGGTCCATTGAATCATTTTCTGGTTGAAGTCTAAAGTATCCATCTTCTTTATAAAAAGTTTTTACTGTTGCCTCATTATCTTGATTCATAGCAACTACAGTTTCACCATTTCTTGCAGTATTTCTTTTCTCAACAATTATGATATCTCCATCATATATTCCTACATTAATCATTGAATCTCCACTTACTTTTAAAGTAAAAACTTCACTTGATTTTGGGATAAGAGCCGCTGGTAGTGAAAAATATTCATTAGGCATTTCTATTGCTTCTATTGGAATACCAGCAGTTACTTTTCCAAGAAATGGAACATCTACTACTTCTTTTGTATTATCAATGTATTCATTTGGAACTAATATTTCTAATGTACGATTTTTATTATCTCCTTTTTTTATATATCCTTTTTCTTCCAATTTAGTTAAGTGAAAATGAATTGTTGCTGGAGAAGATAAATTAGCTGCTTCACCAATTTCTCGTACTGTTGGTGGGTATCCATTTTTCGCAACCAATTTTTTAATAACATCAAGAATATATTTTTGTCTATCTGTTAACTTTTCCATTTTTTCCTCCTTTGTAAATTTAGTTTATCATTATAGTTTAGTAATGTCAAACAAATGTTTTAGATATAGAATTTGTTGTTATATGTAGAAAAATAGTTAATATAGGTACTTTTGTGGTATACTATTTGCAGGTGAAGAAAATGAAAAAAATAATATTAGTAGATGGTAATAACTTACTATTTAGAAGTTTTTATGCGACAGCTTACCAAGGTGTTATAATGAGAAACTCTAAAGGTTTTCCAACAAATGCTTTGTATGGCTTTATAAATATGATGAATAAAATAATAAAGGAAGAAAAGCCTAGTTATATAATGGTTGCTTTTGATAAAGGAAAAACATTTAGACATGAAAAATATGATGAATATAAAGCAGGACGTGCTGCAATGCCAGAAGACTTAGGACTTCAGTTTCCAAAAGCAAAAGAAATACTTGATGCGATGGGAATAAAACATTTTGAAATAGAAAACTATGAAGCAGATGATATAATTGGTACACTTTCTAAAAAAGTAGATGAAGAAAGTGATTTTGTTGGTACTATAATTAGTAGTGATAAAGATTTATTGCAATTAATAAGTGATGAAGTAGTTGTAAAATTATTAAAACAAAGTGGACATATTTTGATGGATAAGAATGAATTTAGAAATACTTATAAAGTTGATCCAATTAAAATGATAGATTTAAAAGCATTAATGGGAGATGCAAGTGATCATATCCCAGGTGTTAAAGGAATTGGGGAAAAGACAGCTATTAATTTACTTGAAAAGTATGGTAGTTTAGATGGAGTATATGAAAACTTAGAAAATATTTCTCCTAAGATGCGAGAAAAACTTACTCTTGATAAAGATAATGCTTATATGAGTTATGATTTAGCAACAATTTATAGAGAAGTTCCATTAGGATTTGACTTGGAAGATTGTGTATATAATGGATGTGATTTAGGAAAATTAAAAGAAATGTTAGAAGAATTTGAGTTTCATTCATTAATTAAGAAAATGGATTTTAGTGAAGTGGAAACTGAAGAAGAAAATGTTGATAATGATATTTTTATAGATGATATTAGTAAATTTAATTATAACGATAAAGAATTTTCTTTTTATGTAGAAACTAGAGGAGAAGTATATAGTAAAAGTACAATACTTGGAGTAGGTATTTATGATGGAGAAAAGGGCTATTTTATAGATAGTGATAATTTATCTAATTATAAAGATTTATTTAATTCTAATGTTAATAAGATGACATATGATTTAAAGAAAAATATTGTTGTTTTAAATAACTTAGGTATTAATATAAATAATTGTAATTATGATTCTATGATTGGTATGTATTTACTTGATTATACTGTGAAGGATGATATTAGTTTTGTTGCGAAGAGTTTTTCTTATGATATTCCTCCTTATGAAGATTTATATGGTACAGAGAAAAGACCTAAAGAAATATCAAATGATGAACTTTCTAAAGTATGTACTTTAAAAGCTAAGTTTATTTATGATACTAAGAGTAGAGTTATTGATTTATTAAATGAAAATGAAATGACTGATTTATTTTCTAATATTGAGATGCCTCTTACTCATGTTTTAGCAGATATGGAGCTTACTGGTATAAGAGTTGATAAAGAGTATTTAAAAGAAGTAGAAGTTGAATTAAAAAAGAAAATGGATGATTTAGAAGAAGAAATTTATAATGATGCTATGTGTAAATTTAATATTATGAGTCCATCTCAACTTGCGAAAGTTTTATTTGAAGACTTAGGTATAAAGTATCCTAAGAGAACAAAAGATAATAAGTATTCTACTAGTAAAGATATTCTTGATAAGATAATTGATTGTCATCCTATAGTTAGTAAAGTGCTTGAATATAGAACTTTATCAAAATTATATACTAATTATGCAGTAGGTCTTGCTAGTGAAGTAAGAGATGATGGTAGGATTCATACTATTTTTACTCAGACATTAACTCGTACAGGAAGACTTTCTAGTATTAGTCCTAATCTGCAAAATATTCCTGCAAGGAGTGATTTTTCTAAGTTAATAAGGAAGGCTTTTGTTCCAGATGATGATTCAGTATCACTTTCTAGTGATTATTCACAAGTAGAACTTCGTGTTTTTGCATCTATTTCTAATGAGGCTAATTTAATAGAGGCATTTAGAGAGGGTAAAGATATTCATGCTAAGACTGCTTCTGAGATATTTCATGTTCCAATTGATGAAGTTACTAAAGATATGAGAAGAAATGCTAAAGCAGTTAATTTTGGTATTTTATATGGAATTAGTAGTTTTGGTTTATCAGAAGATTTGGGAATAGATATAAAAGATGCTAAGAAGTTTATTGATAATTATTTAGAGACTTTTCCTGGTATTCAAGAGTTTATGGATAATTTGAAGAATGAAGCTTATAAAAATGGATATGTTAAGACTTTAATGAATAGAAAAAGAGTAGTTGAGGAGTTAAAGAGTAAGAATTATATGATTAGAAGTAGTGGAGAAAGAATGGCTTTAAATACGCCTATTCAAGGTACTGCTGCTGATATTTTAAAGAAGGCTATGGTTGAGATATATGATGAGTTTAATAAGCGTGGTTTAAAGAGTAAAATGTTAATTCAAGTGCACGATGAACTTGTATTTAATGTTTTAAAAAGTGAACTTGATGAAGTTAGTGATATTGTTAAAAATATAATGGAGAATACTTTTACTTTACAAGTTCCTTTAAAGGTAGATATTGAAGTTGGAAACAACTGGTATGAAGCAAAATAATTAAGAAAAGAGTGATAGTATGCCTGAAAAACCAGAGGTAATGACAGTTGTTAAAAATTTAATTCCAAGAATAGTTGGAAAAAGAATTACTGGATGTAATGTTTATTGGGATAATATAATTGCTAGTCCAACAACTGATGAGTTTAAGAAAAAAATAATTGGTGAGAAGATAAATGATGTAGTAACTCGTGGTAAGTTTATTGTGGTAGGACTAGATCATTATTCTTTATTAATTCATCTTCGTATGGAAGGAAAATTCTTTTTCAGAAAAAAGGGAGATAGTATTGCAAAACATGAACATGTTGAGTTTATTTTAGATGATGATATTAGTTTTAGATATCATGATGTTAGAAAGTTTGGTAAGATGTATCTTATTAATAAGGAAGATACTTATCTTGTGAAGCCTCTTTCTGAACTTGGACTTGAGTTTTATGATGATATTAAAAAAGAATATTTATATGATAAGATTCATAAATTGAAATTGCCAATAAAAACTATTTTACTTGATCAGAGTATTATTTGTGGTATTGGAAATATTTATGATGATGAGATACTTTTTATGAGTGGTATTTCTCCTATGAGACGTGGATGTGATGTTAGTATTTTGGAGTGTCAAAAAATAATTGATAATACAAAAGAAGTGTTAAGTCATGCTGTTGAGCTTGGTGGGACGACGATAAAAAGTTTTACATCAAGTGAGGGAGTTCATGGGTTATTTCAAAATGAATTATTAGTTCATGGGAAAGGTGGAAGTCCTTGTCCAAAATGTGGTAAGATACTTGAGAAAACAAAGATTGGTGGTAGAGGAACCCACTATTGTACTAATTGTCAAAAATAAGAATAAATTTTATTCTTTTTTTTTCGATTTTTTCTTGTTTTTCTTTCAATTTTAGTGTAGTATTATATGAGTTCGGAGGTATGTGATATGAAGAAGACTAAAATTATTTGTAGTATTGGTCCAGCTAGCGGAAACGTTGAAGTAATGGAACAATTAGTATTAAGTGGAATGAATTGTGCACGTATTAATCTTTCTCATGCAACTGAGGAAAGTGCACTAGAAACAATCGAGGTTGTTCGTGAAGTTAGAAGAAAAACTGGTATGCCAGTTGCAATTCTATATGATACAAAAGGACCTGAATTTAGAACAGGAAATTTTGAGACTGAAGATGGTGTTAAAGTAAGTGTTGGTGACACTATCAAGATGGTTGAAGAAGAAGTTGTTTGTAATAGAGAACATTTCTGCGTAAATCATCCTGAGGCAATTGAACGTATCGAAGTTGGTTCACATGTATTAGTTGATAATGCATTACTTGATTTAGAAGTTATTGAAAAGGGTGAAGGATACGTTACTTTAAAAGCAATTAATAATGGAGAAATTAAGAGTCATAAGACATTAAATGTTCCTGGAATTGATTTAAATTTACCATTTATTAGTGAAGTTGATAGAAAAGATATTGAATTTGCTGCAACACATTCATGTGATTATTTAGCATTATCATTTGTTAATACTCCAGAAGATGTTATTGCTGCTCGTAAGATTGTAGAAGATGCTGGTGGAGACGCTAGAATTATTTCTAAGATTGAAAGTCAAATGGGAATTGATAATATTGATGAAATTATTTCAGTATCTGATGGAATCATGATTGCAAGAGGAGATCTTGGAGTTGAAGTTCCAATGGAAGAATTACCTATTTTACAAAAACAAATTATTCAAAAATGTCGTGAACATGGTAAGTTTGCTATCGTTGCAACTGAAATGTTAGCATCTATGTATACAAGTCCAAGACCAACAAGAGCTGAGGTTACTGATATTGCTAATGCTGTAATTGATGGAACTGACTGTGTAATGTTATCTGGAGAAACTACTGTTGGAAAATATCCAATTGATGCTGTTAAATATATGGCAAGAATTTGTGAACATGTTGAATCTACAATTGATTATTCAAAACATATTCAATATAAGAGAAAGATTGCTATTTCTGATACAATCGCAAAACTTGCTGTTGATGCCGTTGAGTATGATGATATTAAGTTAATCGTTACAACAACAATGTCTGGTTATACTGCAAGAAAGGTTAGTAACTTAAGACCTAACTGTACTATTCTTGCTTGTTGTCCATCAAATCATATAGCTGAGAAAGTTGCATTAAACTTTGGTGTTAAACCAGTTGTAACAGAAGTATATGAGTCAACAGATGAAATGATTGAAGCAGCTAAAAAAATTGCACAAGAACAATTTAATTTACAAAAAGGTGATTTAATCTTATTAACTGGAGGTTTCCCATTAGGAAAATCTAGAACAACAAACTATATTAGAATTGTAGAAATTTAATATGAAAAAGTTGATTAATTTCAACTTTTTTCTTTTTATTATGAAAAAACATGCTATTTTGAAGCATGCTTTTCTTTTCTTGAAATATCTAGATATAAATCATATAGTTTTTGAGTACCATTTTCTAAATAATAATAGTGAAATATATATGGTACAAATAAACAAAATGTTACTAGAAATAATAAGAATAAAAATATATTTTCTAGAGCTAGAAATGAAATTAAAAATAAAATTGTTGATATACCTGCAAAGAAAGTTACGACTAAATGAACAAATCTTTCATGTTGGAAGAATTCAATTACATGTAATATTTCTTCTGGTAAATTTTTATCAATTTTATCTTTTTTCTTTTCTTCTTCTAATTTTTTAATATAATCTTCTAATTTTATTTTCATTATAATTTATCTCCTAGACCAGAATTGTCAAATACTTCTTCATCTTCCATTAGAAGTTCGTGAATTTCTTCTTCTTTAGTATCTAGGTATACTTCTTCTATACGGTCGACTCTACATTTTTCTGCTTTTAATATGGCTTCTATTTTATCGACTGTATCATCTATTTCATCATTTACTACAACATAGTTGTATTTTGTAACTTCATTTATTTCTTTATAAGCTTCATGGAATCTCTTTATTATTTTATCATTTGATTCAGTACCACGCTTTTTTAGTCTTTTAACTAATGTTTTTAGAGAAGGTGGCATAATAAATATAAATATGGCTTCTGGAATTAGTTTTTTAATATTAGTTGCTCCTTCAATTTCAATTTCTAATATTACATCTATTCCTTGTTCAATTTTTTCTTTTATATATTTTTTTGGAGTACCATAGTAGTTACCCGCATAGTTTGTATATTCAAGAAAGAAGTTATCATTAATCTTTTCTTTGAAATCATCTTCTGTTAAGTAGTAGTAATTTACTCCTTCTTTTTCTCCCTCACGAGGTTTTCTTGATGTTGCGGAAACTGATAACCAACGTGATTTATTATCTCTTTCTAATAGCTTTCCAATGACTGTTCCTTTACCTGCTCCTGATGGGGCACTTATTACTATAATTTGACCTGTATTTTTTTGCTTTAACATTTTTTTATCCATTATTTTCTCCTCCATAATAAATTATTTTTTTTAATTCTTTTTTTGCTAAATTTTTATTATTTATAATATCATAAATTTTTGTAGTTTCAATTTCAAATTCTAACATCTTATCCATATTTTTTGCTATTTTAGAAATTATTGGAACTTTAGTATCTTTTTTTATTGTACTTAAGTATTCTCTTCCTGAATCATTAAATCCAAGTATTCTAATATATGATATTTTATCAAAACTTTTTGCTTGTTTTTTAGTAAAATTACATAGTATATGAATTAACATTCTACTAATTTTATTATATGTATATCTTTTTGACTTTATTTTCTTTATTAGTTCATCTATATTATTTACATCAATAATATTCTTTTTTAATAATTTATCAAATCCTTCATCTACTGTTTGATATTCTTCTAAATTTTTACTTGTAATTATTTTATATTTTAAAATATTAAAATAATCATCTATCATATGTAAATCTTCTAGATATGGAAGAACTAAGTCTGGGACATATCCTTTGACGCTTTTATTTTCTTTTAAAGATTCTCTAATTGAAGTAGCACTTGAGAAGGTGTTATTTAGTTTTTTTTCATGATAATTATTTATTCTTTTTATAGTTACTGGTTCTATTTTATAGTTATATTTTAATATTGTTTTTATATAACTTATTCCTAGTAAATCATTTGGGGTTGTTATTTTTTTACCTGTTAAGTCTTCTAGAGCAAGAGATAGGGCAGTTGGATAATTATAACCAAATTTTGAATATATTTTTACTAGTTTATCAAATTCTTCATTATCAAGTTGTGTTTTTGCGATTAATTTTAAATCTTCAATATTGTCTGATTCACTTCCGAATACTACTTTTTCGACATTTAAGTATTCTAGTAGAGTGATTGCTCCATAACTAAAGTAGTCAGCTGACTGAGTTGCGAATGGGAATGGTAATTCTATTACTAAATCTATTCCTTCTTTTAAAGCAATTTCTGTTCTTTTCCATTTATCAATTATTGATACATCTCCACGTTCTGTGAAGTTTCCATTTAATATTAATACTATTTTATAATCTTTATATTGTTCTTTAATAGTATTTAAATGATATAGGTGTCCATTATGAAATGGGTTATATTCTGCAATAATACCAATAGCTTTCATGGTATCCCTCTTTTCTTTTTCTTGTATTTTATCATAATACTTTTCTTTTTACAATTGACATATAATATTATATAAAGTTTATTAAATATGGAAATATAATAAAAAAATATGTTATAATTTTGTTGAGTGGAGGGGCTTTCATGAAAGTTGTTATTGCGGCTGGAGGAACAGGTGGACATATCTATCCAGCGATTGCTATTATAAATAAGATAAAAGAAAAAGAAAAAAAATCTGAATTTTTATATATTGGAACAAGTGATAGAATGGAAAAAGATATTATACCAAAGCTTGGTATAAGGTTTGAAGGTATTCCAATGGAGGGCTTAAATAGAAAAAATTTATTTAAGAATTTTAGTGTGCTTAATAAATTTAGATTAGCTATTAAAAGAGCAACAAGTCTTTTAAAAGAATTCAAGCCTGATGTTGTAGTTGGAGCAGGTGGTTATATTACTGCACCAGTTTTATATGCAGCACATAAGTTAGGTATTCCAACACTTATTCATGAACAAAATTCAATTCCTGGAGTATCTAATAAATTTATTGGTAATTTTGCTGATACTATATGTGTTTCTCTTCCTGGTAGTCTTTCTTTATTTCCAAAGAAAAAGACAGTCTATACTGGAAATCCTAGAAGTGAAGAAATAATGAAAGCGTCTGTTAAGAAAAAGAGTGAGATTGGTTTTAATGAAGATATGAAACTTGTAGTTATTGTTATGGGGTCTCTTGGTAGTACAACAATGACTAAAAAGATAAAAGAATTAATCCCAAAATTTAATAATAAGAATTATCAAGTATTGGTAATTACTGGTAAGGCATACTATGATGATTATAAGGAACTTGATGTTTCAGATAATGTTAAAATTGTTCCTTTTATGAATGATTTAATTAATTTACTTAAAGATAGTGATTTAATTGTATCTAGAGCAGGTGCTTCTACTATTGCTGAGATAACTGCAATTGGACTTCCAGCAATATTAGTACCAAGCCCTTATGTTACAAATAATCATCAATATAAAAATGCTCGTGAGTTAGAAGAAAATGGTGCTTGTACAATAATTACAGAAGATGATTTTTCTTCAAAAACTATTATTCGTGAAATTGATAAGTTATTTGATAATAAAGAGTTATATGATAAGATGAGTGAAGATAGTAGAAAACTTGGAATAGATGACTCTGCAACTAGAATATATGATGAAATTAAAAGAATTATTAGGTGATAATATGAATGATGTCATTGAATTAATAAAAAAAGATGATATATGTAAAATTTATGAGAATGTTTCTATAAGTAAATATACAACTTATAGAGTAGGAGGAAATTGTCGTGTTATGGCATATCCAGCTGATTCATCTGAGTTAATTAAACTTTTGAAGTTATTAAAAAGTAGAAATGTTAAATATAAGATACTTGGAAATGGCTCTAATTTACTTTTTAGTGATAAAGAGTATGATGGTGTTTTAATTAAATTAAATAGTTTTGATAATTTAACTTTTTTTGGTAATAACAAGGTAAAAGTTGGAGCAGGATATTCTTTGATTAAACTTAGTTTAATGGCTGCGAAGAAAGGTCTTACAGGACTTGAGTTTGCATCTGGAATTCCTGGAACTGTAGGTGGTGCCGTATTTATGAATGCAGGTGCTTATAAGTCTGATATGGGTTATGTTGTAGAAACTGTTAAAGTACTTACTCCAAATTTAGAGATTATTAATTTAGAAAATAAAGAGATGAATTTTCATTATCGTTCTTCTTTTTTGCAAACTCATAGAGATTATGTTTGTTTAGAAGTTATTTTAAAGTTAAATGCTGGTAAGCGCGAAGCAATAGAAGATGTAATAAGAGAAAGAAGAGAAAGAAGAGTTGTTTCTCAACCGCTTGAGTATCCTAGCGCAGGAAGCGTTTTTAGAAATCCTGAAGGTGGATTTGCTGGTCAATTAATCGAAGAGAGTGGATTAAAAGGTATGACTAATGGTGGTGCAATGATTAGCGATAAACATGCTAACTTTGTTATTAATTATAAAGATGCAACTAGTAGTGATATAAAATATTTAATTGATCTTGCACATGATACTGTACTTGAAAAATATAATGTTGATATGAAAATAGAACAAGAATTTGTAAATTGGGAGTAGTTATGGCAAAAAAAATAGTCAAAAGAAGAAAAATTAGGTTATTTAATTTCTTATTAGTTCTTTTAGTTTTATTAGGACTATTTTTTGCAGTGTATCAAATAATTGAGATGCCTATTAAAAATATTGTTATTAAAAATACTACTTATTTAAATGATGATTATATTATAGAACTTGCTAAGATAAAAGATTATCCTAGTTTTGTTCTTACTAGTTCTAAGAGTATAAATAAAAATGTTAGTAAATCAAAGTATATTTCTTCTGTTAAAGTTAATAAAAAGTGGGGATTTGTACTTGAGATTGATGTTTTAGAGAATAGACCTTTATTTTATAGTGTTAATGATAATAAGTATATTTTAAGTAATAATATTTCAGTAGAAGATGATTCTATCAGTAGTAATTTTAGAGTACCTAGATTATTAAATTATGTTCCAGATAAAAAATACAAGAAATTTGTCAGTGACATGGAAAAGATAAATTTAGATACTTTATCTAAAATAAGTGATATTGAATATAAACCAAATGATTATGATAAAGATAGATTTTTACTTTATATGGATGATGGTAATATGGTTTATTTAACACTTACTAAGTTTAAAATGATTAATCATTATAATGAGGTTTTAACTCAACTTGAAAATCATAAAGGTATATTATATTTAGATAGTGGAAATCATTTTAAAATTATGGAATAGGAGAGATAATATGATAAGTTTTATAAGAAATAATTATAAAAGTATTATAAAATTTGTTATGTTATTTTTCTTTTTTTTATTATTTTTAGTAGTTAATTATAATATTTATCAAGGTGATAGTGTTGCAAATTATGGATTTAGTTATGCTCTTTTACGAGGAGAAGTTCCATATTTAGACTTTAATATGGTAATACCTTTATTTAGTCCTTTTTTATATAGTTTAGGACTTCATTTATTTAATGATATATTAATGTTTTATATAGAGCAGAGTATCTTACTTTGTGTACTGGTTTATTTTTTAGAAAAACTAGTTGGTAAAAAGTATATTTTATTTATTCTTGGTATATGTATGTTTTATCCAATAAGTTTATGTACAACTATTTTTCCGGGGTATAATTTTATTGTATTTTTATTATTAATAATTTTATTTTACTTATTAAAAAATAAGAAGAATGATATATTAGTTGGATTTGTAATTGGACTTATTTTTTGTACTAAGCAAACTATTGGATTGGTCTTATTTATTCCTAGTTTATATTATTTGTTTTCTAAGAAAGAGAGATTTTTAAAAAGATTAATTGGTTATTTTATACCGGTTGTAATTACTTTTATTTACTTAGCTATTACTGGTAGTTTTATGAAATTCATTGATTTATGTTTTTTAGGTTTATTTAATTTTGGTTCTAATAATAAAAGTATTTCTATGTTTTATTTTATATTACTTTTTGTAGGAGTTGTTTACTTAGTATATAGAATTATTAAAAATAGAGATGATTATGAATTATATTACTTATTATTATATAGTGTTATTAGTCTTCCAATAGTTGACTTTTATCATGTATCTTTATTTTTAATTGGGATACTTTATTTAATTTGTCGTGATATTAGTATTAAAGATAATATTTATAAATATTTAGTAGTTATGATAGTATTTTTATTTATTAGTAGTGGTGTTATTGAATATAAATTTCTAAATAGTTTTAACTTTTATAATTATAAGCATTTTACTTTCTATTTAAAAACTCCTAAATATAATGAGAGTATTAAATCTATTAATAAGTTTACTAAGAAATATGATAATGTTTATTATTTACTTCGTGGTACTGAGAGTTTTTTCTTTAAAATTAGTAATGATAGGAATATAACTTATTATGACTTATTAAATTATGGTAATTTGGGTTATAGGGGAGAAGAAAAAATAGTTTCTAAGATAAAAAATATTCCAAAGAATAGTATTATAGTTACTGATTCTAGTTTATGCAGTAAGAGTAGTAATAATAATCAGTTTATATGTGATAGTTTATCAGTTCTTAAGAGTTCTAAATTAATAAAAAATATATCTAATTATAAGATATATATTAAGGAGTAGTATTATGAATTTTATAAAGAAAAATTATAAGAGTATTCTAAAATATCTTGGTATTTATCTATTTGTTTGTATTTGTTATATTTATATTTTATATTTCTTGAGATTTGGAGATTCTCTTAGTTTTTATGCTTTTTCTCATGCTTTGAAGAATGGACAAGTAATGTATAATGATTTTAATATTATAACGACACCTTTATATGTTATTTTTATGTCTTTAGGATTACATATTTATGATAATTATTTAATGTTTACTTTAGAGCAAGCATTTCTAGTTACTTTGTTTATCTATTTTGTTAATAAGAATTTAGGTTTCAAAAAAACATTAATTTTATTTTTATTATTTATATTTTATATTGGTATATTTTATATGACTTATAATTTTTTTACTTTATTTTTCTTAATAATTATATATTATTTAGAGAAGAATTATTCTTCTAAAGATTATTTAATTGGTTTTATTATAGGGCTTTCTATACTTAGTAAACATGTAATTGGATGTATGTTGCTTATCCCTATGTTTATTATTTGTTTTAGAAATAGAGGTAAATTATTTAAAAGATTAGTTGGTGTTTTTATTCCATGTTTTATATTTCTTATTTATTTAGTTATTAATAAGTCATTATATAGTTTTATTAATTTATGTTTTTTGGGACTTTTTGATTTTAGTAGTAATAATAGTAGACCATCAGGAGTTTTATTTTATCTATCTATTTTAATTGTAATAATACTTATTTATTATATTATTAGACACAAAGATAAAAAATATTTGTATTATCTTCCATGTAGTTTTTTCTTCGCTTATCCTATATTTGATCAACATCATTTTTCATACTTATTATTTATATTCTTGTTTTTCTTATTAGATAATTATAATAGAAAAGATATTAAAAAAAATAAAATAACTTATGTATTTATGGTTCTTTTTATATTTAATATTTTATTCTTTATTAGTATACTTTCATTAGAAAAAAATGTTATAAAATGTGATAGTAAAAGATTTAGTTTATTTTATACAAATAAGCCTTTATGTAATACGTTAAGAGAAAAAAAGAAAGTTTTAGATAAATATTGTGTTAATTCAAAATGTACTATAATTGATGGTTATGGTATTGTTTATAATACTTCTAGGGATGCTGATTTAAGTTATTTTGATGTTACTTTTTATGGAAACTTAGGATATGATGGGACTAATATGATGATTAAGAAAATAGATAGTTTAAAAAATAATTATTTTGTTATTGGAACATCCTGTCTTAATGGTGCTAAATATAATCAATATAATAAAGAAGTTATTAATTATATAATAAAGAATAAAAAGTATGTAGGAAAAGATTATGATTTTATAATCTATAAGTAGTATTAATATTTTGTAAATTATAAATTATTATGATATATATTAAGTAATAGGATGAGAGGTTTATATGAGAAAAAAGATTTTACTAGGAATATTATTGTTTATATTGTTACTTGTATTTAATTTATTTATATATCCAATAACACTTGATGAGATATGGAATTATGGATTTTCTTATAATATTTTAAATGGAAAAGTTCCTTACTTAGACTTTAATATGATTTTAACTCCTCTTTTTTCTTTTATTATGACTTTACCATTAATGATATTTGGAAATAATATTTTAGTATTTAATATATTTAATGTATTTATTATTTTAGGATGTTTTTTTCTTTTATATAAACTTATAGATAATAATATGTGGCTTTGTGCTTTGATATTTTTTATACCATTTCCAATTTTATATCCTAGTTATAATTTGTTTTTATTATTTTTATTCTTATGCCTTATTTATTTAGAAAAAAATGAAAAAAGTGATTATTTAATAGGTTTTATAGTTGGATGTTTGATACTTACTAAACAAAGTGTTGGAGCTTTTCTCTTATTACCGTGTTTACTATACTATTTAAAAAATAAAAAAAAGTTTATCTCAAGACTTATTGGCTGTGTTATTCCATGTAGTATATTTTTAATATATTTATTAATTACAAAATCATTTATGAATTTTTTAGATTTATGTTTATTTGGATTATTTGATTTTGCAGGTAATAATTCTGTTACTTCTAAATTTTACTTTTTAATTTTTATATTAATATGTTTAGTTACTATAATATTTATAGTTAAAGATTATAAAAACATATATAACTATTATGCTCTTATGTTTTATAGTATAAGTATACCTTTATTTGATGCTTATCATATTGGATTTCAATTATTTGTTTTTCTATTATTAATTCTTTTGAAAAGTAAAAGTAAATTACCAGTTAATTCATTTTTAATTTTTATTATTATATATATAGGTGTTAGTATACCTTATCTTTTATATGATTTTAAATCATATAAAGTAATATATCCTAATAATATTAATCATTTTGAATATAGATATTTAGGTAGTAAACAAGTTGATTTTACAAATGAAGTTTCTAACTATATCAAAAAAAATAAGGATTATAAATATATGTTTTTAGATTCTAATGGCTATTATTTTAGAATAATTAATGATGAGAGTGCTAGTTATTTGGATTTAATTAATATGGGTAATTGGGGTTATAATGGTTCTGATAAGTTAATTAATTCTATAAAGAAATTGCCAAAGAATACAAGATTTTTTATAGATGGAGTTGAGTTAGTAGGACAAAGGCAAATAGATAGAGGTGCAATTAAATATGTAATTAAACATGGTAAAAAAATAGATAAAGTTGGTTTACATGATGTTTATATTTTAGAAAATTAGAGGTGAATATTATGAAAAATAAAATAAAGAAGAATAAATATATTATATTATTTGTACTTGTATTATTATCGTTAAGTATATTTTCAATGGTATTTGTTGGGTATGAATGTGATTATTTTTGGCATATAAAAGCAGGAGAGTATATGGTTAAAAATAATACTATTTTAACACATGATGTGTTTTCTTGGTTTGTTACTGGAAAATATTGGTTTTCTCATGAATGGTTATTTGAGAAGGTCTTATATAATTTGTTAAATATATTTGGTAATTTACATATTTATGTTTATTGCTTTGTATTGTTTTTTACTTTACTTCTTAGTATTTTTATTCCTAATAGAAAAGAGTATTTAAAAAATGTTCCATTTTGTATGCTTTGGTTTAGTTTTAGTGCAATTTTGTTTTTCTTTTTACAAGCAAGACCTCATTTAATAACTTATGTTTTAATTTCTTTATTACTCTATATATTATTTGATTTATATAAAAATGAAGATTCAAATAAATTTTATTTTATTCCAATTATTTCACTTATTTGGGTTAATGTTCATGGAGGAAGTAGTAGTTTAGTTTATATTTTTCCTATTATATTCTTCTTATGTGGTATTTTTTCATTTAAATCATCAAAAATAGAAAATACTGATTATTCAAGAAAAAAACTTATTAAATATATGTTATCTATATTATTTGCTTTTATTCCACTTTTTATAAATCCTCATGGATATAAAATGGTACTTTATCCTTATCAAAATATGAATAATAGTGTGATGCTTGAGAATATAAGTGAATGGCATTGTAGTGATTTAAATTCAATTAGTCATTATCCTTTCTTTGTTTTAGCATTTTTAATATTTATGATTATGTTTTTTAGTAAGAAGAAAATTAGATTAATAGATGCTTTAATATTTTTATTTGGTTTATATTTAGGATTAAAAAGTATTAGATTTTGGCCTTTTATATATATTTTTATGTCTCATTCTATATTTTATTATATTTCTCCTAGAAAGGTTGATAAAGGTACAGATAAAGTGTTTATAATTTTAATATGTCTTTTCTTAGGTATTTTTTGTTTAAATAAATCTCATTTAAAACTTTCTCCTACTAAGATTATTAGTGATAAGGCAATAGATGTTTTAAAGAAGGAAAAGCCTAAGAGACTTCTTAATTATTATGATTATGGTGGTTATTTAGTATATAAAGATATTCCTGTATTTATTGATGGGCGTGCTGATTTATACTCAGAGTATAATTTCGAAGATTATCTTGATATAAGTAATACTTCTTATAAGTTTACTAAGTATTTAAAAAAGTATAATTTTGATTATATATTGATGCCTAAAAAGAGAGGAATTACTACTTATTTATCTGAATCTAATGATTATAATATTATTTATTCTGATAAGAAAGTTGTTATTTTTAAGGCTAAATAAGTCGATTCTATTTGCAAAAAAATGCTTTTATAGTATAATTGAAATTAAAGATAGGAGATGCATTAGATGAGTGATATTTATACTGGAATTGATTTAGGTACTGATAGTGTAAAAGTTGTTGTATGTGAAAAACTTAATGATAAATATCATGTTTTAGCTTCATCTTCTTATCCATCTTCTGGTATTAAGGATGGTTTTATTACTGATAATCGTATGGCAATTAATTCTGTTAGTAATGCGATTAGACAAGTTAATGAAATGCTTGGTATTAAAATTACTAAAGTAATTGCATGTGTTCCTCCTGCTAATTGTAGTATGGATATTGTGGTTGGTAGGGTTGATGTTATTGATTATAATGAAATTACTGGTATTGATATTGGTAATGTACTTAATGATGCACTAAAGGGACAAGATTTTAGTGAGAGAGAATTAGTAACGGCTATGCCTATTAATTTTACAGTAGATGGTACTACAAGTATTAGAGACCCTAAAGGTTTAAAAGGAAGTACTTTAGAGACACGAGTTGTTATTAGTACAGTTCCTAAAGAACCTTTATATAGAATACTTGAAGTGTTGAAACTGAGTGGTGTTGAGACTGTTGATATTAGTTTTACATCATTTGGAGATTATTATACAGTTAAGAATAAAAACTATGATGATGTAGTTGGTGCTATTATTAATATTGGTGAAGAGTCAACTAATGTTTCTGTTTTTAATAAAGGAATTCAGATAAAAAATAGTTTGATTCCTGTTGGAAGTAAGAATGTTGATAAGGATTTGACTTATGTTTTTAAGTCAAATCTTGAAGAGTCTCGTAAACTGAAAGAAAAGTTTGCTGTTGCTCTTTCATCTTTAGCAGATAGTAATGATACTTGGAACTTTAAAATTGATAAAGATACTTCTAAAGAAGTAAATCAAGTTGGAGTGTCTAAAGTAGTTGAAGCACGAGTTAGGGAGTTGTTAAAACTTGCCAAAAATGAAATAAAAAACTTAACAAATAGGGAAATACGTTATATAATTATAACAGGTGGCTTAAGCGAATTGGCTGGGTTTTCATATTTAGTAGAGCAAGAATTTGGTTTTGTTGCGAAGGTATGTAATATCAAGACAATGGGTATTAGGCATAATATGTATAGTAGTTGTTATGGAACTATTAAGTATTTTAATGATAAGCTTGACTTGAGAGGTAAGCATTATAATATGATAAGTAATGAGGATGTAGAAAAGCTATCTTCTACTGATTCTCTTGTAACAACAAGTGAAAATGTGATAAGTAAAGTGTTTGGGCACTTTTTCGTAGATTAAGGAGGAAAAGGTATGATAGGCGGACTTGAAATGGATCAATTAGCAAAAATCAAAGTCATCGGATTAGGTGGCGGTGGTGGAAACGCTATAAATAGAATGGTTGAATCTGGAGTTAAAGGGGTAGAATTTATTGCTGCTAATACAGATTTACAAGTATTAAATACATCAAAGGCAGATGTTAAAATTCAGATTGGAGCAACATTAACAGATGGACTTGGAGCAGGTGGAAAACCAGAAATTGGTAAAGAATCTGCAGTTGAGTCTAAAAAAGAAATAGAAGATGCTTTATCTGGAGCAGATATGGTATTTATTACCGCTGGAATGGGTGGTGGTACTGGTACTGGTGCTGCAGGAGTTGTTGCAGAGATTGCACAAGGACTTGGAGCATTAACAGTTGCGATAGTTACTAAGCCATTCTCTTTTGAAGGTAAGAGAAGAATGGAAAATGCCCTTAAAGGAATTGAAGAGTTAAAGAAACATGTTGATACATTAATTATTATTCCAAATGATAAATTAAGAGAAATTATTGATAAATCAACACCAATGCTTGAAGCATTTAAAGAAGTTGATAATGTACTTCGTCGAGGAGTTCAATCTATTTCAGATTTAATTGCTGTTGTTGGTCTTGTTAACCTTGACTTTGCAGATGTTAAAGCTGTAATGGAGAAGAGTGGACGTGCAATTATCGGTATTGGTATTGGTATGGGAGAAGATAGAGCACTTGAGGCTGCTAAACAAGCTGTTTCATCTCCACTTCTTGAAACTTCAATTGAGGGAGCAACAGATGCTATTATCAATATTACAGGTGGAGTTAATTTAACATTGTTCGAGGCTGAACAAGCAGCAGAAGTTGTTAGAGGAGCAAGTAATACTGATATTAATACAATCTTTGGTTCAGTTATTAATGAGAATTTAAATGATGAAGTTATTGTTACAGTTATTGCTACAGGTTTTGATAAAAAAAGACCTGCTCAACCAGAAGTAGCTCCATTATATAGTAATAACGTACCTCCAAGAAGAAGTATGTCTAGAGAAGAATATTCATATAATACACCAGAATTATTAAGTTCAGATGATGATTCAGATTCTGGAAGTGTAGATATCGAAATGCCTTCTTTCTTAAGAGATAGAAATTTTTAAAAAAATAAAAGTAGATTGATTTTGAATTAGTCAACAAAAAGTAGACACTAAAAAAAGATTTATTAGAACCCTAATTCGGTTTTATACTGAATTGGGGTTTTATAATCTAATGAACAGGCTAAACGTTCATTATTATAATAATAAATATATTCATTAATAAATTCATCAAATGAATCATAACTATCAATATTCCAATCATTCATAATTTCTTCTTTAATCCATCCATTAATTGATTCCATTTTTGGATTATCAGTTGGAGTTCCTGCTCGACTCATAGACCGAATTATGTTATGATTTTTATGTGCATTTGTAAATGCCAATGAGGAATAAACTACTCCTTGATCACTATGCAAAGTTGTGGAGTAATTAATTCCTTTTATTTTGTCTAAAATTACATTTAGTCCCTCATAATAAGGAACTATTGAATTATGTTTTTTTGTATAAGAATAAGCAAGTATTTCTATATTAAATGCATCCATATATAAAACTGTATCATATAAATCTTCTCGATATCTTATACATGTCATATCAGTAACTATTAATTCTAATGGTTTAGA
Organism: uncultured Bacilli bacterium; assembly: GCA_934131175.1. GTDB lineage: Bacteria > Bacillota_I > Bacilli_A > RF39 > UBA660 > UBA3789. The sequence continues at coordinate 167,975 of CAKOZD010000002.1, forward strand.
AACATTCCAATGTCCCTTAACCAAATTGGGATATTTGACTGATTCATTACCGGGTTTTCTATATTTATAATTTCTAACAACTGATTTTATCCCTAAAAACTTACAACATTCATGAACGTAATTATCAGATACATACCAACCAATATCAACTCTTATTTGTCTATTAATATGTCTATATCCCCATGAAGGATGTTTTTTGTGATATTCTTTAACTAATTCGCACATATCATTTCTATTTATTTCATAATTATTTAAAATATCTTTTGTTTTTATCCATTTATAATAACCACTTCTTGACACATTCATTTCGATGCATAAAGTTTTAACATTAAATTCTTTACTTAATACCAATACTACTTCAAATTCCTGTTCTTTGAACCATTGAATATTACAATTTGACCATCTCCTTCCACCATGTAACCTTTTTTTAATCGCTCATTTTCGATTTTTAACTTCATATTTTCATATTCTAATTTTTCTATATTTGTTAGTTCTTTTTTATGCATATATTTTGATAATGGGTTTCCAGGTTTTATTTTATTTTCTAATCCTTTTTCTCCATTTTCCAAGTATTTCTTAATCCATGTATGAAGTAATCCTGGATTAATATTTAAATCTTTTCGAACATCTTCTGCAGTTTCATGATTAATTAATACTCGATTAACTGCTTTTAATTTTTCTTCCTTACTCCAATTTCTTTTTGGAGTAGAAATGCCTTTTGGTCTTCCCATATAATATAACCATCTCCTTATTTTAATTATAACAAAATAAAAGTAGATCACATCTTTTTTATGTGTCTACTTTTACTTTATCACTTCAAAGTAGATTGATTTCTACTTTTTCTTTTGCAAAAAAAAGAAATGGATTAATAAGTAATTTTATGTTCCCATTTCTTTTTATTTTCTGCAGCTCTTATTACTTGAGCTAATAAGTTAAGTGCAATTTGTTCAGTTTTTCTATCTACATCTCTTAATGGATTAAATTCAACAAGATCGTATGATAGAACATTTTGCATATGATTTATAATATATTCATTTATTTGCATTGCTTCTTCTTCATTTATTCCATCAAATTCTGGAACAGATACTCCCGGTGCAACATCAGGGTCAATTATATCTAAGTCATAACTTATATGTATTCCTTTTGTTTTATATCCGGCAATTTTGAATGCTTCATCCATAATCGCATCTATTCCTTTTTCTTTAATGTCTTGTGTTGTAAATACTGTAACACCAGAGTATCTAACATTATCTTTTTCGGCATCATCAATACTTCTTGCTCCAATAATTACGGTACGAGAAGGTTGAATTACTTTTCCATCATGATAGTATCTTAATTCACTATTTTTATAACCGTTTATTGCGGCAAGTGGAAGACCATGAATATTTCCTGTAACTGTTGTTTCAAAAGTATTATAGTCTGTATGAGCATCAATCCAAATAATACCAACATCAATATTTACTTTAGCACTAGCAAGAGCACTTGCAATAGCAGCAGAGTGATCTCCTCCAATCATAATTGGAAAATACTCTTCTTTAATTTTATCTACCATATTTTTATATAGATTAGTATTAAATTTTTCAATTTCATATTCATTTTTTCTTCTATCTGACAAGTTTCTACTTTTAATAATATCTTTATCTTGTTCAAACATCATGCTTTCACCTTTATAGAAAGCTTTTAAATCATTCATTAATTGAACTGGTCCAAGACTTGCTCCATCGATATTAACACCTAGGTCAGTACCAGCTCCAAATATCATTGTTCTCATTTTATCACCAAATTAATTTTAGTATAAATTTATTTTTATAGCAAGGAAAAGGCTTTAATTATTAGTAAAGTTATTGTATAATTAAGTCTAGGTGATTATATGAAAACATTAAATGAATTGTATCCTGGAATTGGTGTGGATACACAAATTAAAGCAATAAAAATAAATTCTAAAGAAGTTAATGAAGGAGATTTATTTGTATGTACTAAAGGTGTTACTGCTGATAGACATGATTTTATTGATGATGCGATTAAACATGGAGCTGCTGCTATTATTGTTAGTCGTGATGTCGGAGAAAAAAGTGTTCCTATTATAAAAGTACCAGATACAAATAGAGAATTACCTTATTTATGTCAAAAATTTTATGATTATCCAGATAATAAATTAAAGATGATAGGTGTTACTGGAACTGATGGTAAGACAAGTACTACAACTATTATTCAAACACTAATTGGTAGTGACTTATGTGGATATATTGGAACTAATGGAAGAAGTTGTGCTGGTTTTACTGGAGATAATCCTAATACAACACCTGATGCTCAATTACTTTATAGTTATTTGGATGAATTTGTAAATTATGGGTGTCATTATGCATCAATAGAAGCATCAAGTGAGGCGTTTTTTAGAGGAAGATTACAAGCAATGCAATTTGATGTTTCAGGATATACTAATATAACTTCAGAACACTTAAATATTCATGGAACATTTGAAAATTATTTAAATAGTAAATTATGTTTATTTAAACAAACTAAAAAAGAAGGATTTTGTGTATTAAATCATGATGATCAATATTTTGAAACTGTAAAAAGTGCTTGTAATGGACAAGTACTTACATATGGTCGTGGAGAAGATAATGATTTACAAATAGTAGATTTTAAAGTGTTTCCAAATCATACAGAAATAAATTTCAAATATAAAGATAGAGAATTTTTCGTAGATAGTCCAATGATGGGAGACTTTAATGTTTATAATTTAGCTTGTGGTATTTTATGTACTGTTGCTCTTGGATTTAGTCTTGATAAGATTCTTCCAAATATTCAAAATATTAAAGTAAGTGGAAGACTTGAACTTTTAAAGACTAATACGCCATATTATGTAATGGTAGATTATGCTCATACTCCTAATGGAATTGCTAATTTATTAAACTTTGTTCATACATTGAATATTAATCGTAGTATTGTAGTTATAGGTCAAGCAGGAGAAAGAGATAATTTAAAAAGACCAAAAGTTGGAAATGTTGTAGTAGAAAATGCAAGTTATGCTATATTTACTTATGAAGATCCTAGAAGTGAGGATCCTATGGCAATATGTGAAGATATAATTAAAGAATTTAAAGAGACTCATAATAATTATGAAATAGTAATTGATAGAAGAAAAGCAATTCAAAAAGCAGTTGATATGGCAGAAGATAATGATATGGTTTTAGTTCTTGGAAAAGGAAATGAAACTTATGAAAAATTAAAAGATGAAACAATATACTTTAATGATATAGAAGAAGCATATAATGCAGTAGCAACAAGAAAGATAAGAGAAGGGGTTACTAATTAGTAACTTCTTTTTCTATTGATAAATCGATAAAAAAGTGTTATAATATGCTCTAATTTGAGGGGGTTATATTATGCATGATTTTTATTATGGCTTTTGGAATGAAAAAAAGTTTCCTGGATTTAAAAGAGCACTTTTAGAACTAGAAAAAAGATCTGTTCTAAAATTTAATTCTTCTAGTCATACTCCATTAGAAAGAAGACAATATAAAAAAATGCTTAATCAGAGCCTTGACAATATAGAAAAATATTTTTGTGCTTTAGTAAGAAAAAAATATATTAAAAAATCAAATTACATGGATTGTCTAAATCAAATAAAAACAATTAATAGTATAGATTTTATGGATAAGAAAGATAGAGAAGTATACGATGCTTATACACTTGGAAATGATATTTATTTAAATCCTAATTATAATGATATGACGGATTTAAATCATAATGATACTTTTCTTAGAATAACTTGTCATGAATTTACACATCATATGAATTCTTTTTGGAAAGAAGATAGAAATGATTTTTGTATTAAAATGGAAGGTAAATATAAAAAGACATTACAAAAATATGGATTAGATGATGTTGAATGTTTGAGAATGGGAATTGAACTTCTTGGAGAAGTAATAGCAGAAGATATTTCAGAAGAAATAAGTTATGGGTTTGCTAATAAAAGAAGACCTGATTTTAGATTAATGAAAAAAGAAAAAATGTATGGCAAAACAGAAACGTTTTTATCAAATTATTACGTATATCAAGAATTACAAGAAGTAGCAAATAAATTTGCTTGTTGCCTAGACTTCATAAAAGATAGTGGAGATATAAGTACTAATATAAGAAAGTTATCAGAAGAAGCACTATTTAAAGATTTTATTTCAAAAATTGAGGCAGTAGAAAACGAAGATTTAATCATAATGCTTGCTTGTATGGGAAAAATAAAAGAAGGAAGTTATACTGCTAGTGGACTTACTGATTTAGGAGATTGTGATGTTAGAAGATATTTAAATACATTTAATTATTTAGCAAGACTTAATCATAAATATAATGATGGAGTTAAAGTAAAAAGATATAGTTAGATATTTAAAAAAAATTATTAATATGTTATAGTTAACTAAGGTGATTTTATGCTTAGAAAGGTTTTTAAATTTACTTTAGTTATTTGTTGCATGTTAATAATTTTTATGTTTTCTAGTGACTCTGGTACTGCATCAAGTAAAAAGAGTGACTCAGTTATAATTAACTTAGTTGAGATTATTTCAAATAAAAAAGTAAATAATAAAGATAGAGATAAATATATAGAAAAATATGTTTTTCCTGTTAGAAAATGTGCTCACTTTACAATATATTTAATACTTGGAATATTAGTTATTAGTTTACTTAGTGAGTATAGAGTAGTAAATTTTAAAGCAATTTTATATGCTTTACTCATAGTATTTCTCTATGCTTGTAGTGATGAGTTTCATCAATTATTTGTTCCAGGGAGAAGTAGTGAAATAAGAGATGTATTAATTGATAGTAGTGGGGGATTTATAGGAAGTTATTTATATTATTTATTTAGGAGGAAGAGAAAATGAATAAGAAAAAACAATTGGCCAAAAATACAATAATAATATTTTTTGGTAGAGTTTGTACTCAATTAATTTCTTTCTTTTTATTACCATTATATACATCTTATCTTGCGACTAAAGAATATGGTACAGTAGATTTAATTCAAACTTATGTTACTCTTTTAGTACCAATTATTACTTTAGAGTTAGAAATGAGTATATTTAGATTTTTAATAGATAGTAGAAAGAGTGAAAAAGAAACTAATAAGTTAATTAGTAATAACTTTTTTATACTTGGTATTAGTTTAAGCATATTTAGTATTTTATATATAATAGTATCTTCATTTGTTACTATTCCTTATAGATGGTTAATACTTGTAGATATTATAGTATGTGTTTTATCAGGAAACTTCTTACAAGTAGCAAGAGGATTTGGTAAGACACTTGATTATGCAATTAGTTGTATTTTAACAGGAATTACTACAGTTATTTCTAATATTATTTTAATATGTTTTGTACATATGCAAGCAGAGGGTATGATTATAAGTATGGCTCTTGCTAACTTTATATGTTCATTATATTTATTTATTAGATTAAAACTATATAGTAAAATTAATTTTAAAATAGTTGACTTTAAACAAATAAAAGAAATGTATAAATATTCATTACCATTAATTCCTAATGGTATTAGTTGGTGGATAGTTAATGTTAGTGATAGAAGTATTATAAGTATTGTTCTTGGGGCTAGTGCTAATGGGTTGTATGCTATTAGTAATAAATTTCCAACTATTATTTCTAGTTTAACAGGAGTATTTAATTTAAGTTGGAGTGAGTCAGCAGCTCTTCATATTAATAGTAGTGATAGAGATGAATTTTTCTCTGATATTACAAATACAGTACTTAGATTATTTATGGCACTTGGAGTAGGAATGCTTGCTTGTATGCCATTTGTATTTCCAATATTGATAGACTCTAAATATAATGATGCATATAACTATATTCCATTCCTTGTACTTGGAACAGTATTTAATGTAGCAATATGCTTATATAGTCAAGTATACCTTGCTAAAAAGTTATCTAAACAAGTAGCATCTACAGCAATTGTTGGAGCAATTATAAATATACTTATAAATGTTATATTTATAAAACAAATTGGATTATATGCAGCAGCTATTTCTACTATGGTAAGTTACTTTGTAATGATGGTATATAGACATTTTGATTTAAAGAAATATGTAAATATAAAAATAGAAAAGAAATTAATAATAGAGGCTATAATAATTTATACATTTACTTTATTAATTTATTATCAAAAATCAATTATATTACATGCAATATGTTTATTGATAGTTTGTATATATGCATTTATTACTAATAAAGATTTCTTAAAATCAAGTTATTTAACTGTAGTTAAGAAAATAAAAAGATAATAATTAACATATAATTACTTAGGTGATTATATGTTTTTATTTTCTATAATTAGAAATTTATTATGTTTTACTGGAAGTTATTCTAATGATGTTTTTTTAGAACCATTATCATTAGATGAAGAAGATTTATGTATAAAGAAGAAAATGATGGGAGATATTGATTCTCGTAATAAGTTAATTGAACATAATTTAAGATTAGTTGCACATATTGTTAAGAAGTTTGATAATAATTCTTCTTTGAATGATGATTTAATAAGTATTGGTACTATTGGTCTTATTAAAGGAGTTGATACTTTTTCTCCTGATAAAGGAGTACGTATAACTACTTATTGTGCTAGATGTATTGAGAATGAAATATTAATGTATTTTAGAAAAAATAATAAATATAATAATGATATTTCTATTAATGATACAGTTGGTTATGATAAAGATGGAAATGAGATAATGATACAGGATATTATAAAGATGGATAATGAATGTATTGAAGATAGTATAGACTTATCAGATAATATAAAAGCATTATATAAATATTTAGATGTATTAACTCCAAGAGAAAGGGAGATAATAGTAAATAGATATGGGCTTAATGATACAAAAGAATTAACTCAAAAAAAGATATCTAAACATATGGGAATTAGTAGAAGTTATGTCTCAAGGATAGAGAAGAGGGCACTTACTAAATTACTTAGAGAATTTATAAAAAATAAGAAAATATAGTTTTACAAAATACACTTTAGAACTTATAATAATTGTAGTTGGAGAGAGTGGTATGATTGAAAATAAAAATATGGACTAAGAGAAAAATTAAAAGACTTAGAGAAAGAGTTGATAAGAGAGCTATTTTTGAATGGGGAGTAATTGTTGTATTACTTTTTGTTGCATATTTTATGTTTAATTATTTACTTATGCCACAGATAAATCTTAATGGAGGAAGACATGTCGTTATTAATTATAAAGATAATTATAGTGATATGGGATATAGTGCTAAATACTTAGGAAAAGATGTAACTAGTGATGTTAAGATTAGTGGAAGTGTTAATTCTAAAAAGTTAGGTAAATATAAAATAGTTTATCAAGTAAAAGGAGATGTATTAACAAAGAAGGTTGTAAGAGTTGTTGATGTTTTAGATAAAGAAAAACCTAATATTGATATTGATAAAAAAGATGTTTATGTATGTCCTGGAAGTGAAGTAGTTCCTGAAAAAGTAAAAGCAAGTGATAACTATGATGGAGATATTTCTTCTAAAGTTAAGTTTAATATAGAAAAAGATAAAATTACTTATTATGTTTTTGATAGTAATGGTAATAAGAAGAGTATTTCTAAAAAGATTATTTATAAAGATAATGTATCTCCAAATCTTGTATTAAAAGATAGTGATTATATGTATTTATATGTTGGAGATAATTTTAATGATCCTTTATATGATGTTAGTGATAATTGTGATGATAAAGTAAAAGTTAATGTTTCTGGTAGTGTTGATACTAGTAAGACAGGAGAGTATAAGTTAGTTTATAAAGCCGTTGATAAAGCAGGAAACAAGAGTGAAGCAGTAAGACATGTTATTGTAAGTGAAAGAAATCAAAATGGAACAATATATTTAACTTTTGATGATGGTCCACAAGAAGGAACAACTAATGTAATTTTAGATATATTAAAAGAAGAAGGAGTAAAAGCAACTTTCTTTGTTACTAATAAAGGGCCAGATTATTTAGTAAAAAGAGAATATGATGAAGGACATAGTATTGGGCTTCATACAAGTAGTCATGATTATTCAAAAGTTTATGCATCAGTTGATGCTTACTTTAATGATTTATATAGTGTTCAAGAAAGAGTTAAAAATGTTACAGGATATGAATCACATATAATTAGATTTCCAGGAGGCTCTAGCAATACGGTAAGTAGAAAGTATTGTCCTGGAATTATGAGTAGTCTAACAAAAGATGTAATTAATAAAGGATTTAAATATTATGACTGGAACTTATCATCAGGAGATGCTGCAGGAGGTAGACCAACTGCTGAAGATATAAAAAATAATGTTATAAATAATTTAAGAAAAGATAGAGCCAATATGGTTTTAATGCATGATATAAAAACATATACAAGAGATGCTTTAAGAGATATTATTAAGTATGCTAAAGAAAATGGTTATAGGTTTGAGGTAGTTACGATGGATACTGATATGGTTCAACAAAGAGTAAATAATTAGACATATTTTTTATTTTATTATATAATTATCTTGGTGATGTTATGGGGTTGTTTAAGCCAACAATGTATAAAAAAAATATATTTGAAATAAATTATAAAAAATTAAAAGAAAAGGGAATTACTTGTTTAGTATTTGATCTTGATAATACATTAGGATTGATTGATCATAAAAAGTGTCCAGAAGAAACTAGAGAATTAATAAAAAAATTGCAGGATGACTTTTTAATATTAATTAGTTCAAATAATACAAGAGGAAGAATTACTCCATATTTAGAAGAACTTGGAGTAGGTGGTGTTTCTTGGAGTATGAAACCTTCTACTAGAGGTCTTAGAAAAATAAAAAGTAATTATCACTTAAAGAAGAAAGAAATGTGTATGATAGGAGATCAAATAGTTACTGATGTTCTTGCGGGAAACAGATTTAGAATAATGACAATATTAGTTGATCCACTAGGAGAGAAAGATTTAAAGATAACAGGTTTGAACCGAAAAATTGAAGCAAAAATAGTTAAAAGATATGAAAAAAGGGGATTATTCGAGAGAGGTAAATATTATGAATAATGAAGAGAAACGTTGTAGCGGTTGTGGGGTTTTACTACAAGATCAAAATTTATTACAAGAAGGATATACGACAAGTCTTGAAAATGATGTTTGTCAAAGATGCTTTAGAATGAAAAACTATGGAGAATATCAAGTAGTTACTAAATCAAATGATGAGTATTTAAAAATACTTAAAAGTGTTGGAGAAACAAAAGACTTAGTTTTATATATTACAGATTTATTAAACTTAGAAGAAAATATTGAAGAAATAAGAAGTATTATTCCAAATAAAATGATACTTGTTCTTAATAAAAAAGATGTTTTACCAAAGTCTGTAAAAGAAGAAAAATTAATTAATTACTTAAAAGAGAAAAATATTGAATTTGAAGAAGTAATAGTAGTATCAGTTAATAAAAATATTAATATTGATTACTTACTTAAAAGAATTAAGTATTATCAAACTAGTAAGAATGTTTACGTTGTAGGACATACTAATGCTGGTAAGAGTAGTTTAATTAATAAATTAATTTCTAATTACTCAGATAATACACAAGAACTTACTATGAGTCCATTACCTTCAACTACACTTAATTTAGTTAAGATAGATATTAATGATCATTTAACATTAATAGATACACCTGGATTAGTAGATAATGGTTCTATATTAAATAGAGTAGATGCTTCAATGGTAAAAAAGATTTCTCCTAAAAAGGAGATTAAACCACGTACATATCAATTAAGAAAAAATCAATCAATTATAATTGAAGATTTAATTAGAATTGATTATGTAGAAGGAGAAAAAAATAGTTTTACTTTATTTGTATCAAATGATTTAAAAGTAAAAAGATTACTTAATTTATTTAATAATGATGAATTAAAGGATAAAAATAAACTTACTTATGAAGTTAAATATGATGAAGATTTAGTAATTAATGGATTAGGTTTTGTTAAAATAGTTAATAAAGGTGTAATAGATGTTTATATTGATAAAGATATAGATACATTTATGAGAAAGAGCTTAATATAGTTCTTTTTCTTTTAATATAAAAAGGATGGTTGATTGCCATCCTTTTTGTGTATGTATAAATAAAATATTTTTGGAAATACTAAATAATAAAATAAATAATATCACAAAGTATAAAACTATGTGAATTTTTTTATTTTTTTACTTGTATATATAGAAATAAATAAATTTATGACTAAAATTTTGACTACTTAATTAAATATATTATTTATACATTTTCTTTTATAATCTATTGATGGATGTACATATAAATTAAGTGTAATAGAAATATTAGCATGTCCTAGTACTTCACTTAATGCTTTTACATCCATTTTCTTCTCAATCGCGTAAGTTGCGAAAGTATGTCTTAAACTATGAAAATTATGTTTCTTTAATTTTAAAGAATCTAATATTTTTAAATACTTATTATAATAAACTCTAGGTTCAATATAACTCTTTTTACCAGTTAAAAAGAAGTCATCATCTTCTATATCTTCTAAATATAGTTTAATATATGGAATTAATATATCCGCAATAGGTATTATTCTAACAGAATCTTTTGTTTTCGCACTCTGACATATAACTTTAGTCTTATTACCACTATTACTTGTATTTTTAATTCTAATTAGTGTTTTATTTATTATTAATTGTCTATCTTCTAAATTAAAGTTTTCTTTCTTTAAAGCACATAATTCTCCTATACGAATACCAGTATATAAAGTTAAAGCAATAGAAAATTTAATTCTATCAGAATAAGTTAAACACTTCTCTTTTAAAATATTTGTCTCAGACACACTAAAATAGTCTATATTTTTTCTTTTTTTAGGTGGAATTATAAAATCTATATTTATATTATTTATTTTTAATATTTGTTTAAATAAAGTCGCAACTTCATGTACAACATTAAAAGTATATTTATCAAGTTCACAATCTATAAATTTATTAATTAAATTAGTATTTAAATTATTTATCTTTAGATTACCAAATTCTGGTCTTAAATGATTATTAATTATAAATATATAAGTAGATAGAGATGACTCTTTAACTTTATTTCTTTTATTATTTATAAATTCATCAAATATTTTATTTAAACTATAATTATTTTCTCTAATAACTTTATCTTTATATGTTTCTATAGTAAGTTGTCTTTTCTTTTTAACTTCCATATAACTTTTACCATAAACATATATATAATTTGCTTTTCCATTACTATATCCTTTTATAAATCTAGCCTCATATCTTCCATCTTTTCTTTTATAAATTGCTTCTCCTTTTCTAGCCATAACTATCATCTCCTTATATTATTTTGACTATTAAAATGACTATTAAATATTAATTTTATTATGATAATTTTTATTATTTTTTCGTATTTTTTATAATTTTTTTCTTTTTTTTGACAAATTTATTAAAATATGTGGTATGATTAATACATAATAAGAAAGATAAAGGTACGTGTATAGTAATTATTTACTTACATATAGTTTTATACTTTGTGAATTTTATTTTTTATAAATAGTGAAGTAAGGTGTAGTAAGAATGAAGAAAATTAGTAATATTATTGAAAATATTATATTAGTAATACTAATTATTTTAGTAGTTTTTATAGCGATTATCTTTATTCAAACAAAAATGTCACCTGATAAGGTTCCTAATTTATTTGGATATAAACCATTTATTGTTTTATCTAGTTCAATGGAGAAAGAAATATATAGGGGAGACTTAGTAATTATAAAAAATATTGAAGCAAATAAACTAAAAGTAAATGATATAGTTGCTTATAAAGATAGTAGTGGGTATGTTGTTACTCATAGAATTGTAAAAGTAAAGAAAGAATATGGAACACTAAAATTTGTTACTAAAGGAGACAATAACAATATAGAAGATAATGAATTAGTTAGTTCTAAAGATATAGAAGGAATATATGTAAGAAAGTTTAGTGGAATGGGTAATGTTATTCTTACTATGCAAGAGAAGTCTACTTTAATAATTACTTTAATTGTAGTGATTGTTGGAGGAATACTTTTTATTATAGTTGATAATAGTAAATTGTCTATAGATGAGAGAAAAGAGTTAGAAGAATATAGAAAAAATAAAAGTGATATAAGCATTGAATAGTAGTGTTTATATATAGATTGATTTTACTTGAGAGGAGGTGTATAAAATGAAAAATGAAGGTAAAAAGAAAAAATTAGTAATAGTTTTATTACTATTAGTAGTAGCTTGTGGTTGCTATTTCGTTAGTGGAACATATGCTAAATATACAAGAGCATTAGGTGGTAGTGATACTGCTACAGTTGCTAAGTTTAGTGTTGATGCTAGTAACTTAAACAAAGAACAAAATGCAACAATCAGTTTATTTGACAATGTAAAAGAAGCTGATACTACAAGTAGTGAAGAAAATGTTCTTGAAGGAAAAATTGCTCCAGGAACAGGTGGAAGTTTTACTACAACATTAACTAATAAATCAGAAGTTGATGTTAAAGCAGTTGTTACATTAAAAGAAACAGCAAATACAAGTAATGTTCCAATTGAATATTCATTAGATAAAACAAATTGGAAGAGTGCTTCTGAAATTACTAAAGAAGTAAATCTAGATTACGTTGGAAAAGCATCTGCTAATTCATCAAGTGATGTTACTATCTACTGGAGATGGGCATTTGATGGAACTGATAGCACTGATACAGCTTTAGGTGAAGCAACTACTGCTCCAACTGTTACAACTCAAGTAACAGCAACATTTACACAAATTGATTAATATATATTGAAGAAGGAGATAAAATGAAAAATAAAAGAAAAGTAACAATAGTAAATCTATTTTTTTCCGTATTACTAATAATTTTAATTTATCTCCTTATTCACCATTTTGGTTATATTAATGAGAAAAAGAAAACATTACCAACAGGTAATATAGACATTATTGATATAGATGATAATGTCAATGATAATACAAATAATACTAATGATACTAGTAAAAATCCAAACAATGTAGGAAATCAAAATAATATTGATAAAAATAAGTTAGATAATAAAAGTAATTTAAAAGAAAGTGACTTAATAGTTAGAGATAACTATAGTATATGGAATAGTAAAAAATTAAGAATTTTTACTAATCAAGCATATCAGTATACTTCAAAGATTGCTCCTAATCTTTCTAATAGTTATGACTTTGTAATTAAAAATAATAGTAAATATGATTTATATGTAGATATTTATATGGAAGAAGATAATCCATTTAATATTAATATGAAATATAAATTACGAAGTAATAATAATTATTTAGTAGGAAGCAAAGATAAATATGTAGATGTATCTAAATTATCACAAAGAAATATTTTAATAAAAGCAAATAGTAGTAAAGAATACTCTCTTGATTGGAAATGGATAGATAGTGATAATGATACTGAAATAGGAGAAAATATAAATTCTAATTATAAGTTATCTATAAATATAGGTGCTAATCAAAAATAATCTAACTTATTTTTATTAATATTAAAGGAGGTATAGATGAAAAAGATAATAAAGACTCTCTCTTATTTGTTATTAGGAATAATTATTCTTTTTATATTATTAATTTTCATAAATATCTTCTTTTTTAATAATAAATATAAAGCATCTTTAGTTTTATCTGGGTCTATGGAACCAGATATTTCTGTTAATGATTTAGTAATACTAAAAAGTACTGATAAGTTTAATGTGAATGATATTGTGTCTTATAAAGATACAAGTGGCAAGGTAGTAATGCATAGGATTATTAAGATTGATGGAAATAAAGTTATTACTAAGGGAGATGCGAATAATGTTTCTGATAAAGAAATAGATAAAAGTCAAATAACTGGTATTTATGTATGTAATATTAAATATTTAGGTAAAATAATTAAATTAATTAAAACACCAATTGGTTTATTATTAGTATTACTTTTAATAGTATTAATAATATTTGTTCCAACTGGTAAAAATATAGTTTTTAATAAGAAAAAAGTTATTGGTGTGAGTTCAGTTTTATTAGTAATTATCGTTTCTTGTATTTTAGGATATTATTCTCAGTATAAGAAGAATTTTTCTGGTAAAGGAGTAGGAGAAGTTGCAAGAATTAGGACAGATAGATCTCAAAGTTTAAAGATAGATACTACTGATTTATATCCTGGTTCTACTTCTAAATATTATTTTGGAATAAAAAATTCTAAAGATATTACGTCTGAAGTTGGAATCAAATATTCAATAAAGATTAATTCAACTAATAATATTCCATTAAAGTATTCAATTAAATGTTTAGATAAGACAGATGGTACTTGTCTTACAAAAGATAATATTAATGTTAATGAAGTAGTGGATGCTGGAGTTATGAATTTAAAAGATACGACTCATTCATATGAATTAAGTATTAACTGGCCAGAAGAATATAATGATGTAAGTTATATAAATGAATTAGAAGTAATAAAGATAGATATAGTTGCAGAACAAATAGATTAAGAAAGGAGTGTAAGTAATGAGTAAGAGTAATATATCACTTGGAGACAAATTTATAATTATGAGTTTTATTTTCACTATCTTGTTACTTGCTCTAATTTCTTATAATGTTTTTTCTAAATACGTTTTGAGTATAAAAGATAGTACTATTTTATCTACTAGTAATTTGGTTTTTACTAGTGATTTTTTGTCAGATGATGATATAGTTCCAACTTATGATGTTTATGAGAATAAAATTACTTTTAAATTAAAAAATAATGATGATAAGAATGTAGATATTACTGATAAAAATATTAAATATAATGTAGAGTCTACATGTGGTACTTTATCAAAGAATAATGGTACTTTGACTGGAAATGTTGATAGTAGTGATTCCATTACTTTGGAAAGTGATAATTTAGAGAGTTGTACAGTTACTGCTACATCAACTTATCCTTATAAAAAGACAATAAGTGCAACTTTTAATTTTAAAGGAATTGATACAGTTAATGAATATATAGTTACTGATAAAGGGTATTATATAGTTTTAAATATTTTGACAGGAAATAATTTAGAAGATATTTCAATTGACTATAGTGGCTTTTTACCTGATACTACTAATTCTTTAATGAATGATTGGTTAGATGGTACAAAAGCAACTATTAGTAAGAATGATTTATCTACTCAGACTAATTATGAGCTTAGATTAAAAAAGACAGAAGCAACAAAGAAGAATTATAGTATGGATAAATTAAAGACATATAAAAATAGTATAAAGTTAAATGTTTAGTGTGGAGGAAGTAGTATTATGGAAGTATTTGAAAAATTAAAAATAAAAAAATTTATACCAGCACTAATAATATTTGGTCTATTATTATTTATAACTAGTTATCATACTTCTTCATTAATAAAAGATAATTCTAATACAAAAACAGGTAATCAAAAAAACACAAGTGAAGTAAGCACATTGAGTGAGGATATTTTAGAAGATGACAATACAATAGTTTTTGATATATCAAAGGGAAAAATAGAAATAGGAAGTACTTATACTGGATATGATTTAAATGGTAATAAAATAACAGGAAGTCATGATTCCAATAAAGTGTATTACATCACTCAAGAAAACCATGATGTAAAGACTGATAATAATATTGTTTTTAATCAAAATTCAAGTGAACTTTATACTGTAATACTTGATAATGTTAATATGGGTGCTTCATCATATGGAACTGCTGCACCTGCTACTGGACCTAATAATGGTTCATACGATGGATTAATTTATATAAATGGTTATAGTACAAAAAATATTACTTTAAAGTTAAAAAACGAAAATATTATACGAGCTATAAGATATAATACAGGAAGTGGTTCATATTATAATATGAATTATATTAACTTTAATTCAAAACTTAAGATTACTAGTTATGATGGAGATGGAAGTGTAAATGGTAAATTATATATTCCAATTAAGGCATCTGAAAATGAAATTTCTTCTATTGTAAATTCAAATGTTGATTATAACCATTGGAACTCTGGAATTGGTGGTTCAGATGGAGATTCATCTGTTACAGGATTAACAATAGCGGGTGGAGATATTCAGGTTTTAACTACAAGAGGTGATAACTGTACTGCGATAGGTGGAGGAGGAAATGGTTATTCTGATATTTCTATTATAGGTGGAAATGTGAAAGCAATATCAAATGGAACAGGGACTGCAATAGGTGGTGGTATTGGATATCATGCAATGGGTGGTCCTGGAAATATAACTATTTCTAATGGAAATGTTTATGCTGCTAATTATGGTTATGGAGTTGCTATAGGAGGAGGTTCTTCTTATAAAATGAATGGAAGCGATGGTAATATAACTATTAGTGGTGGAAATATTACAGCTCTTGCTCAAGGTAATAACTCTATTGGTGGTGGTATAAGTACTGAAAGTGATGGTGGAGGTGCTACAATCAATATAACAGGTGGAACTATAGTTTCTAATAATATTGGTGGAGGTTATTCTCCTATATCTGGTTATAAAGATTCTAATATTAAAATTACAGGTGGAAGTATCAATTCATCTGTATCTACTCAACCTACTAATGGTAGTGAGAATGTTTATTTGACTAGAACTACTTTATATGGAATGGATGTTGCTCAAGCTAATAAAAATATTTATTCTATTAATGGAGTAAATCTTCCTAGTAATTATAGTTTTAATGATGTTAAAACTGATGATAAGGGTACGCTTTATTTATGGTTACCTAGTAGTGGTGTTATTAATAGTGCAAGTGATGGAGAAAACTTATATGAAGGTAGTGTAGCTACTAAAACTGTTGGTATATTACAATATAATAGTTCTAAGAAATATTTTTCTACTAAGATATCTTATAATAAAGATGTTAAATTATATACTGATGAGAAACTTACTTCTGAGTTTTCTGGTTCATTAATGGTTCCTTCTAATACTGATACAAGTTTTTATGTACAAGCAGAAAAATATAATAGTGATAATTATTATGATATTAATTTATATATGTCTGATGGTAATACTATGAAGAAAATTAGTCCTAGTAGTGTTGATAATGAAAAAGGTGTTTATAAATATACAGTAAATATTACATCAGATAATTATATTTGGATTGAGAGTATTAAAGATAATAAAGAAAAGAAATTATCAATAGATTTATCTTTTGGTAATGCAGTTATTGAGAGTGGTAGTAAAGATTCTACTAATAAATTAAAAGTTAATGGATATAGTTTAGATAATTATGATGGAGATTTTTATTTAACTTCTGCTGGTCTTGGTGTTACTAATAATTTGATTGTTAAGAGTGGTAGTTCTACAATTACAACAAATAGTTTGGTTTTATCTAGTAATAATAGTGGAATTGAAATAGAAAATGGAGAAGTTAATTTATATTCAAGTGCTTCAAATGATAGCATTATATCTACTGATAATCCTGCAATATATTTAAAGAAAGATAGTAGTTTAAATATTTATGATACGACAGATGGTTCTTTAGAGTTAACTACTAAGAAAGAGAATACTTCTGCAATTGATGGAGAGGGTTCTGTTGTAATCAATAAAAAAGATGGTTTCTTAATATTAAATTCTGGAGAAGGTGCTACTAGTATTAGAGCAGATGATTATACTTATAATGCTGAAAATAAGATATCTAATTCAATACTTCCTTATACTATTACTTTAGCAAATAGAGAGTTTGTTGGATTTATTAGTTCTTATAGTGGTACTAATAAGATTTATGATAGTAGTTATAAGTATACTACAACTTCTAATTCTTCATTTAAAGCAATTGGTGTTGAATATATAAAATATGGTGATGAAGTTATTACTCATTCTATTGTTAATGATAATTTAGTATTTAATATTAGTAATATTGATGAGGACAAAGTCTTAACTACACATGTTAAAAATGGTAATTCTTTATTAGAAAATAATACGAATTATGTTTGGCAACAAAATACTACAACAGGGGTACTTACAATTAATGGAGAGGCTATTACTGAACATTTGATTACTGCATTTGTTGAAGAAGAGGAGTTAGCAATTGTAGTCGATGCGGTTGATAAAACTTATAATTATGATGGAAGTAATCATTCAATTGATGTTAGAGTAGTTTTTCCAACAATTGGTGTTAAACTTGAATATTGTACTGATAGTGATTGTTTCTTAGAAGATGGTAGTAAGAATACTTCTGCTAATTGGACAAGTGATAAACCTAGTCTTAGTACAGTAGGAGTTCATAATATTTCTTGGAATGCATCATCTCCTGGTTATAGAGATAAAGGAGGCGTTAATACTTTAACAATTAATAAAGCAGATAATTACTTTACTAGTGGTGGAGTTATGATAGAAAGTATAAGTAAAGGTGATACTCTAAATCCGAGAGCAACATCAAAGTATGGTACTCCTTATTTTGAATATAGTAGTACTTATACAGGTGGTTATACAACTACACCTCCAACTGATGCTGGAATATATTATGTAAGAGCGGTAGTTGATGAGACTAATGAGTATAAAGGAATAGTATCTGATGCAGTTGCTTTCTTTATAGAGGACCCAACAGTTTATACTCTTGGAATAAATTCTTGGGATAAAATTAATACATTGGGAGCACAAAAAAGTACTATTGTAAAAGCATCAACTAATGGTGAAGCAAGTATGTTAATGAATTTTAATTATGTACCAGATACAAAGAATGGTAATTATATTTCTTTTGTATTTTCAAATAACTTACCAGTTGGTACAGTACTTTCTCTTGTAGATTTTACTAATGATGATAATTATGAGATATATTACTATGCAGTAGAAAAAGAAACTAATACAATTTATTCTAATCAGTTTATGCAGATAGGTACATCTACTAAGAAAAGTTTTGAAATAGGTGAGTCTGGTGTAGTAAAAAATATCTTATATCAATTAAATATAAAATATAGTGAAGATGTGTCTTCATCTACTTTGAGAATAGTCAAGAATGTAGATAATAAAGATTTAACTTTAATTACTCCAATATCTATAACTAATACTAATAAAATAACTGAAAATATTAATAATTCTACTGTTACTATGAGTGATAATAATCATGTTGCTACTATAAGTACAACAATAAATAATTTGAATGAGTTTACAAATTATACCAATGTTTTAAATGTATCTTTATATGAAAATGATGGTGTTACTAAAAAAATATTTACTCCTAGTACTTCTGTTAAAATAAATGGAACTAATTCCTATATAAATGGAAATATTGCTACTTCTAATAATATTGTCAATGGAAGTAACAAAATAGAAATAACAGGATTAGAAGAAGGGACATATAAGGTAAAATTAAGTATATCTTATATAAAAAATAATTTATATAATATTATGCTTCCTATGAAAGAGAAGACAAAAGATTTACAGACTATATCATTTGAAGTTGATAAATATCCTCGATATGTCTTGAAAGTTAGTACTAATAATTTAAAAGATAGAGGAGTATATGTAAAAGAAAAAGATAAAACTGTTAAGTTTAATTTAAAATATAAAGCAGAAGTAGATAATCCTAAATTTAATTTAGTTATAAAGAAAAATAATGAAGTAATTAATAATTGGAACTATAAATTAAATGATTCTATTGTTAATACTAGTTCTTTAGAAAATAATATTTCAACAAGTAGTCTTAATTTGACTATTCCAAAAAATACAACCCCAGGTACTTATAAATTATATTTTACTTTAGGAGATAAAACTATTAAATATACTATTGTTGTATTAGAAGATGAATTGTCTGATGTTTCTGTTTTGGATAATTAATGAATAAAAGAAAAATAATAAATTTATTTCTTATAATACTTTTTATTGTAATAGTATTTATAATTTTAATATTTAATATAAGAAAGAAATATCAGTATAATATTTATAATAGTAAAGCAAAATATACAGAGGGTTTAATTGTTAAATATAATATTTTTGGTAAATTTAAAAGTATGGAGTACTATAATATATATGGTCAAATGAATGATAAAAGTATTTGTTCTGACTTTGATAATAATAAAAAAGAATTTATTGATTTAAATTATGAAAATGTTGATTGTAAGTGTAGTTTAACTAAGAATGGAATAGAGATTCATTATTTTATGAATGATAATTCTATTAAGAATGGTTACATTAGTGATTCTAAAAATTATTATTTTATATTTAAAAATATATATAGTTATTTAGAAAAAGAAAGTCTAGCGAAGAAATATTTTAATAATAAGTTTAATAGTACTAAGAATAATACTTTATTAAATAATAAGAATAGTTATATTATATTTAATGGTAAAAAGAAATATTTTAATGAAAAGTAGATATTTAATTTAAGAGATTATAATTATATCTACTTTTTTTATTTTATGATAAAATAAAATAGATTTTATAAGGAATGTGATGTTATGAATAAGGCAAATACAAATACTTTGTTGGTTAATAAGAATAATAAAATTAAGGATTATTATTTAAAGAAAGTTCATTTATTAGAAACTTATGATATTGATGGTAAAAAGATTTTAGTTGAAGAGAATACTTTAAATAGTTATTTATTACTTAAAGAGTTTTTAATGAGTAAAAATATTGAGATAGGTATATCTAGTGCTTATAGAAGTGTTGATGATCAAGAAAGAATTTATAATGAGTTTCTTGAAAAATATGGAGAAGAGTATACTAAGACTCATGTAGCAGTTCCATATACTAGTGAGCATCATACTGGACTTTGTCTTGATATTAATATTAAAATTAATGGATGTTTTCCTAAAGATAATTATGAATTAGAAGAACAAAAAGAGTATTATGAAAAAATTTATAAATATTTAAAAGCTTTTGGTTTTATTTTAAGATATCCTGAAGGTAAAGAAGACATTACTGGTGTTTTATATGAACCTTGGCATATTAGATATGTTGGTGTTGTTCCCGCTAGTATTATTATGAATAATAATTGGACTTTAGAAGAGTATTTAAAAGAATTTAGTGGTGTTATTGTTATTAATAAAAAGAGTGGGCCAACTTCTTTTGATGTAGTTAATGATGTTAGTCATATATTTGGTATTAAGAAAGTAGGACATACTGGTACTTTAGATCCTTTAGCTGAAGGTATTCTTATTATTGCGATTGGGAAGGCTACTAAGATAGTTGAATTATTAACTTCTAAAGATAAAGAGTATATTGCAGAAGTAAAACTTGGTTTTTGTACTGATTCATATGATACTGATGGAATTGTTTTAAATAGATGTAGTATTCCTGATGATTTAGATATTTCTAAAGTTTTAAATGGTTTTAAAAAGACTTATATGCAAGAAGTACCAATATATTCTGCTGTTAAAGTAAATGGTAAAAAGTTATATGAGTATGCAAGAAGTGGTAAGAGTGTTACTTTACCTAAAAAAGAAGTTACTATAAAAGATATAGAATTACTTTCTAGTGATTCTTCATCTTTTACTTTTAGAACTTTAGTAACAAAAGGGTGTTATATAAGGAGTTTGATACAAGATATTTCTAAAGAACTTGGTGTTTATGCGACTATGTCTAGACTAATTAGGACAAAACAAGGTGTTGTTTCAATTGATAAGTCTAATACAGTAGATGATTTATTAAATAATAATTATAATATTCTTAGTATTGAAGAGTGTCTTGATTATCCTATAGTTGTTATTGATAATGAAGATAAGTTTAAAGTATCAAATGGTGTAAGACTTGAAAATAAATGGAATATAGAAGACAGAGTTATATTTAAAGATAGTAATAACAAACTTCTTGGTATATATGAAGTTCGTGATAATATGCTAGTTACTTGGAAAAATTTTAATTGATTTGTGTTTGATAAACAACATTTGTTTGACAAATATACATACTTGTGATATAATTAGCGTACTAATTGAGGGGTACAGGATGAATATAAGGGGGTTATCATATATGAATATGAATGATTTTAAAGATTATTATAAAATATTAGGTGTTAGCAAAGAATCTAGTGCCGCTGAGCTTAAAAAACGTTATAGAGAGTTAGCTATTATGTATCATCCTGATAAATATTCTGATTTATCACCAGAGGATGCTAAATATCAAGAAATTGAAGCTAGAATGAAAGAAATAAATGAGGCATATACAGTTTTAAAAAATCCTAGTTCTCGTGAGAGATATGATGCTGATTATGTACTTTATTATTCTGAGTTAAAAGCAGAACAAATGCGTAGGGAGCAAAGAGAAAGGTCTCAAAGGCAAAGGGAACAAGAACGTGAAAGAAGACAACAAGAAGAAAGTGAAAGAGAAAGAAGAAGACGTGCCAATAGCAGAACTTATCAAAACCAAAATAGTAGCAGAAGAGCTGCTTACGGATATAGTGCTACATATGAAGAGTATGAAGAAGACTATGAAACAACTTTAGAGTATCTTAAAAGAATTTGGAATGAAGTAAGAGAAGAAGAAAAGGCAAATCCATTTGGAAGAAGACACTATAATCTTTCAAGAAGAATGAATAAAAATAGACGTCGTGGAGATGTTCCACATGAAATAGCAGTTAATTTTGGACATGGTGTTATTCATATTTCTTATGAGTTATACTATCAATTATCTAAGTTTGGAAAAATAAAAGAAGATACATTACCAAAATATGTTATTAGAAATAGAAAATCAATTGCAGCAATTATTTTAGCAGCATCTATGGCTTTTGGTGGAATAGGTGGTGCTACTTCTAGTAGTAAAGATGCAAGCAGTGATACAAGTATTAGTATTTCACAAGAGGCTGATACAAATAGTTCAACAGGTAATTCTATGGAAGATGGTGTTGGAAGTATCATTGATGAGATGAATAGTAGAGTTTCTATGACTAGATACTATAAGATTAAAGGTGGAGATACATTATCTCAACTTGCTGAGGAGTTTGAGATACCTTTATCAACTATAAAACAAGAAAACAATATTCAAAATGCTAGTCTTATTCAAATGGGACAAACTATTAAGATTCCATATACAATATATGAAAGTGATGTTAAATACTATAGTCAAGCAATAACAATTACTGCAGAACAATTACAAAAGCTTAATGCTCTTGAAGAAATTGCTAGTTTATATGGTACAGATGTTCAAACATTATATAATTTAAATCCAGAAGCAATTAAAAAAACTGGAACTACTTATATTTTAGAAAGTGATAGTATATTAGTTCCAAAATTTGCTAAAAAGTCAGAAGTTAAATTAGAAAAAGATAAACAATCAACTAATCAACAGTAAAAAGTGTTGTCAAATTTTTTTGAAAATGTCAGTAAATTCATTTTGAGAGAATGTCAGTAAAGTAATTTGTTAGTAACATCAAA
>CAKOZD010000003.1 GCA_934131175.1 uncultured Bacilli bacterium
AATTTAAATACCATACTAGTGGTATTTATGTTTAACTATAATAATCTATTATTGTAAAATTTATATACGACTTTATTGGTATTAACAAGCCAAAATTTATTGGCACTATCTTCTCTTAAATAATCATCATAAATAGATGAAAATCTTAATATTTCTGAATGGTTTACAACTAATTCTCTAGCAATCATTGCCATATCATAACTGGTTGAATAATGATTATCTTCATCAAGTCCTGTACAATTACTAAAATGGGTATTTTTAAGTCCTAATTCTTTAACTTTTTTATTCATTCTTTTAACAAACTTTTCTTCACTACCACTAATATATTCTGCCATAGCAACTGTCGCATCATTTCCACTCGCAACACTTATACCCTTCATTAAATCTTCTACACTTATTTTCTCACCTTCAGAAATATAAATTTGAGACCCACCCATACCTGCTGCATTACGACTAACAGTAACTATATCATTCCATTTAATATTACCTTTTTCTACTTCTTCAAGAATAATAATTTGTGCAACCATTTTAGTCATAGAAGCAATACTAAGTCTTTCATTTTCATTCTTAGAAAATATTATTTTTCCACTATTAGCCTCAATCAAAATACCACTCTTACCATTAGGTAAATATTCTAAAGCATAAATCTTTACTGGTAAAAAACAACATAAACAAATAATTAAAATTAAAAGTTTTCTCATAAATCCTCCTAATATTTTTTATGTAAAAATAAATCATTTTATACATAAAATAAAAAAAGAATGCTATTATATTACTAGGTGATATTATGCAAAAAAAGAAAAGAAAAAAAAGAAAAGTAAAAATTAAACTCAAAAAAAAGAATTTTACAATTTTCATAATATTTATAATATTAATTATTTTTGGAGCAACAAAACTAATGTCATTCATATTAAAAAATGTAGATACACCTAAAAATAAAAATGAAGTAATAGATAAAAAAACTAATAAAAAAGAAGATTCTGAAAAAGAAAAAAAATTAAAAGAATTAAACAATATAAATAAAAAAGTAAAATATTTTAAAATGGACAACCTAGATAGATATATTAATTATAAAAGTAAAAATCCTGATAAAGAAATAAAACAAATTATAAAAGATGTAAATATGGATTTAGATAAAGAACCATATGAAGATATGAAAAAAGCAACTAATCTAAATACTATAAATATACTAGTAAATAAACATAATTATTTAACAGAAGACTATGTACCAGAAAACTTAGAAAATATTAACTCATCATACGCACTTAGTAATATGAAAATGGTAAGTGAAGCAAAAAATGCTTTTGAAAATCTTTCAAAAGATGCAGCAAAACAAAATCTAAAAGTAATTGCCATGTCAACATATAGGAGTTATGAATACCAAGTAGATTTATATAATAGATATGTAAAAACAGATGGTAAAGAAGCTGCAGACACATATTCTGGAAGACCAGGAAATTCAGAACACCAAACAGGTCTTGCAGTTGATGTATACAATGTAAAAGAAACTTATACTAATTTTGAAAAAACAAAAGAATATACTTGGATGCAAGATAATGCTTATAAATATGGATTTATTCTAAGATTTCCAAAAGATAAAGAAAATGAAACAGGTTATGAATTTGAATCATGGCATTATAGATATGTTGGTCTTAAAGCAGCAAAATACATAAAAGAACATAATATATCATTTGAAGAATATTGTGCAACAAACTAAAAAGAGATTTAATCAAATCTCTTTTTAAAATACTTATATAAATAATAAAATCCTGTAAATAATAACCATATTACTAATAAAAAATTACTTATTTGTACTAAAGATAATATAGTATCATTCTTATATAAATTAGTAATATCCATTAAGTCTACTCCATCATATGCAGAAAGAGCCATAAATGACATAAAGAAAAAGTAAATTATACTAAAGAACAAATAATTAATAATTTTTTTAAAATCAGTAATTTTCTTAGAAAATAATGTATACAAAATCATAATAGTTACAAATACTAAGATAAAGAAATATACAACGGTAGATGGAAAATAAATATAATTTAAAATTGCTTTTACAAAAGAATTAACACTTGTTTGTACATATGCTCCATAACTTATTATAATTCCTATTACAAAACCTAAATAAACTCCAAGAGAAAGCATTTGAACTAATTGATTTTTTCTTTTTAAATTATAAATTAAAACACAAAATAAAAGAAGGGTTAATATAAGCATCTCAATAGATAGAAAAGATGAAAAAGTATATTTAAAAATAATTCCAATTTTCTCTATTAAAGATAAAGTCATAAAATCACCTTCTAACCAACTAATTCAGATATATAAAATGTCTGAGAATAATCATCATTTTTAGTACATGTAAACATTGTAAGTGTAGTCTTACCATGATCTCTTATTACTCTAGCAAGACCAGTTTTTGGTACATTGTATATATTTACAATCTGATAATGATATTTTACTCCATTATATGTAACATAGACACTATCACCAATATTCAATCTATATAAATATGCAAAATATGAAATATATGCATCTCCTGAATGAGCCATTAAAATTAAATTTCCATTAACAACATCAGGAAGGTCTGATCCTTCAACCATAGTTACATTATATTGAATATTGTTATATCTTGAACCTACATTATAAAATCCTCTTTTTAATCCAATTTTTGGTATTTCTAAAACACCTAAATATTTACTATAATCAACTTCATAAGTTTTATTATCATTACTTTGTTCATTATTTACTACATTATCGGCAACAGGTACATTTGCAACTATTTCTTTTTCTTCACCTGTTGTACTATCAACATCCATCATAGAAATTTTCATATCAGAATAAACCTCATCACGCATTTTCAAAAAATAATTCCATGATAGAAAAATAATACCTAAAAAAATAAAGAAAGAGCCAATAAATAGTATATGGCTCTTTTTTATTTTATTATTTACTTTCAGCTGGTTTAGCATTCGCATAAACAATACCAACACCACATAATAAGACAATCAAACCAATGAAGTAAATTGTTTGAGCAGTAGACATTCCAGTATCAGGAGCACCTACTACATCAATAGAATCGCCTTGTGATACATCAACTGTTTTTCCAGTTACTGAAACAACTTTTTGTTTTGCTCCAGCAGCATCTTGATAATAAGCTCCTCCAAATGAATTGAAATGTCCTTTTACACTAACTGTTAATTTTTGTACTTTATCAGTTACCTTATCAGAAGGAATTCTTATATAGAATTTAGTATCTTTAGCAACATTTGTTAAAGTTGTAATTTCTTTTCCATCTTCACCAACAATTTTAACACCATCAATACCAGATACAGAAATATCATATCCTGTTAAAGCTTCTGATGTAGAAGATGTAACATTTACAACTGGTGTTTGATAATAATCAGCACCATCAACTTTAGAAATTGAATCTCCACCAAATGCAACTGATAATTGTCTTACAGAACTAGCATTTAATGCCTCTTTTACTAAACCATCAATTTTTGCAAATGCATTTGGAAGAACAATTGGATCAGAAGAACTATCACCACCTACATCCAAATAAGTAAGTGTTATAACGCCTGTACTCTTTATAACTTTTAATATATCATCTGATAGTTTATGTTTACTATCATCTGTATATTTTTGATGTAAATAATACCAAATAGCAGTTTGAGCAACATATGTATCTGCAACAGTACTATCTATACCAGAAATATGAGATGTAGAATCATATGCTTTATTTAATAAATATAATAAACCATAATCATTTATCTCTTCTTTTTTAGTATAAACAGTTTGATCTAAAACATCTGCATTATGCTCTACACAGAATATTGTATTCTTTTTACTACTATCAGAATAATATAAAGGAACATTATAACCAACAGGAGTACCATCAACTGAAACACTTATCTTTTCACCAGTAGCATAAAATGTAAAAGTATCTTCAGTTGGAGAATGTGGAACAGCAGCATAACTTATTTGATTAAAGCCAACAGCAACAAGCGAAAATATTGCAAATGCTGCAACAACAAATGATAAAACTACAGAACCATCAATTACTCTTTTACGATTTTTATTTTCTTCCATATAAATCTTTTCCATAATTTTCACCCTACCTTATATAAACATTATAACATAAATTAATTAAAAGCAAATATTTTTTTAATCAATCTTAAAAATCTTGTCAACCAAAACTTCGGGATTCTTTTTATTGTAGTAAATTGTTGCTAAAACATCACCTTTATTTACAACATCACCTACTTCAAAATTAAGCTTAACACCTACTGTATAATCAATTTTATCCTTAATAGAAACTTTTCCTGCTCCTAAATTTAAAGATAGTTTTCCAACTTCAAGAGCATTTATTTTCTTTATCGTACCTGACTTTTCAGCTTTTATCTTATAAGTGTTTTTACTAACTTTTATTCCTTTAATATCTCCATGTTGATATTCAACTAACTCTAAAAATTTCTTATATGCTTTTTTAGAATCAATTGCATCAATCACTAATTCTCTTGCTTCTTCTATAGAAATATTTTTCCCCATACTTACCATGTCTGATGCAAGTTCAATACATAAATCTACAAAGTGATTATCTTTTTCTTTTCCTTTCAAAACATCAATTGCTTCTAATACTTCCAAACTATTTCCAACAGCATAACCTAAAGGAGCATTCATATCACTTATAATAGTATGAACTTCTCTATTATAAAAAGAACCAATTTTTTTCATTAATGAACTTAATTTTTTAGCATCCTCTTTTGTTTGAAGTAAAGCACCATTTCCTACTTTTATGTCTATAATAATTTTGTCAGCTCCACTTGCTATTTTCTTACTCATAATACTTGAGGCAATTAATGGGATAGATGAAACAGTAGATGTAACATCACGTAATGCATATATAACTTTGTCCATTGGCACTAAATCTCCAGTTTGTCCAGTAACAACAATTCCTATTTCATGAACTTGTTTAATAATCTCTTCATCTGTTAAATCAATTCTATATCCTGGAATACTTTCCAATTTATCAATTGTTCCACCAGTATACCCTAGTCCTCTACCACTCATTTTAATAATTGGAACCCCACATGCTGCAGCGATTGGAGCAATTACTAATGTTGTTTTATCACCAATTCCTCCAGTAGAATGTTTATCAACTTTAATTCCTGGAATATCACTAAAGTCAAGAACATCACCACTATCAATAAAAATTTTAGTTAAAGCATAAATCTCTTCATCAGTCATCCCATTAATACAAATTGCCATCAATAAACTAGACATTTGGTAATCAGCAACTTTCCCATCCAAGTAACCATTAAAGAAAAAGTCAAGTTCCTCATAACTCAATTCTTTTCCAAGTCTTTTCTTATTAATAATATCTAAAATCATTTTAACACCTTCCTAAATATATCAGAATCTCTCTTAATAAACCCACAACTCTCATACAATTTATGAGCAGCAACTCTAAATGAACTACAAGTTAGTTGTAAATACATCGCATCATCCCTTAAAGCAACCTCTTCAGCAAAAGAAAGTAATTTCTTACCAACACCACGTCCACGATAAGAACTTGATACACAAACATAGTCTACTAAATAATAGTATTTATTTAATATAGGATTTAAAACTTTAGTTAATAATAAATATCCACATACATTACCATCATCTAAAGCAACAATCTCTTTAATAGAACTATTATTAAAATTACTTTTAGATACTTTAAATGCCTCCTCTAATATAGTATTTACAGAATCTAAATCTCTATTCTCATAAAATCTTACATCAATCATATTATCACCTTATTCTATAAAAATTATAGCAAATTTATAAAATAAAAACAACTGACCAAAGTCAGCTGTACAATTATTTTTCTTCTTTAGTATGACTTGATAAAAATGTAATCTTTTCACAAATAATGTCCATTATATTTTCTTTTTTTCCATCATTTTCTATAGTACGTGATTGTACTCTTCCCTTTACTCCAACAATATCTCCCTTTTTACAATATTCACTTGTATTAGAAGCAATACTATCAAATGCAACACAATCTACAAAATCAGTATCATATAATCCTTCACTATTTTTAAAACTTCTAGGAATTGCTAAAGAAATAGTCGCAGCTTTAACACCTTTATCTGATTTATTAACTACAATATCTCTCGTTAATCTTCCAACTAAAACAACTTGATTAAGCATAACTCACCTCCTTTCGACGCCTAATATACAAAAAAAATTTAACTAACACAAATCACACTTTCAGTAGTTTTACTAATAAAAATAAACAAAAAAAGAAAATTCTCTTAACAAAAATTTTCTTTTCTAAACATATAACTTATTCAATTAATAAATTCATCTATTTTTAATTTTTTTTATAAATTTTAGTTCTCTCATGTCCATTTAGGTATTCTTTAAGTCTAAACATTTTTAACTCGTCTTCCCTAAGTTTATTTCTACTAATAATATTGCGAGGAAGAGAACTCTTATATTCTTTATATAAATTTAATCTATCAACAAAAAACTTATCAGATTTAAATATATAATTAACTAATTCAGAAATTTTAACAGTATCTCCTTTAAAAATACGATTTAAATCTATTCTTTCAAGTATATAACATGGTCCATCTTCATTTGCTCCATCAATATGCTTAATAAGCGTACCAAAATCATCACCACTACGTGTAGTATTAGTATAGAATGTTCTATCATAAACTGGTAATTCTTCTATTGGATCAAATAAATTAATATAATGTCCATTTACATTTATTAAAAATGCATAAGCATCAATATCACTTAATTCAGCACCATGATGTTCTGTATCATAATATCTTACCTTAGCAAGTTTTAGTCTTTTTAAATCTATATCTCTATCTATCATTATTTATTTAACTCTCCTAACATTTTATCAATGGCATTTTCTGGTAATAATGCACAATTTTTTCTATTAGGTTGTTTGCAAATTTCATCATAAACAACCAATTCCCCTAATAATTCTTCATCATACTCTTTCTCATTAATCATATTACTATAATTAGTAAGTATTTTACGAGCATCTTCAACACTCTTTCCAATTAAACTTCTAATCATTATTGAAGTAGCAGATGTACTAATAGCACAAGCCTCTCCATCAAATCTAATATCTTTTATAACTCCATCTTCTATTTTCATCATAAAAGATAAATCATCAATACAACTTTCACTACTAGTTCTAGTTTTTATATAAGAGTCATCTTCAATCAAACCTCTATTCATTGGTTCTTGATAATTATCTAAAATTATTTCTCTTCTTAAATTACTATCCATAAATATCACTCCTATATAACAACTTTAAATATATCTTCACTATTTTTTAATGCATCTACTAATTTATCTACATCTTCAAAATTATTATAAAAATACATACTAACTCTTACAGTATTCTTTATATTAATTTCATCTTTTAACTCTTTAGCACAATGATTTCCTGCTCTAACATAAATATTATAACTATTTAAATATACTGAAGAATCTTGTGCAAATACTCCATCAAGATTAATTGCAAGTATTCCACTATTACTATTCGCATTATAAATTATTAAATTTGGAATATCTTTTATCTTTTCAAGTAAATATTTTTTTAATTCAACTTCATGTTTATGAATATTCTCCATACCAATATTCATTAAATATTTTATTGCTTCACCAAGACCAATAACTTCTGCAATAGCAGGCGTTCCTGCTTCAAATCTCGTTGGAATACTTTTTAATTCATAGCTACCATCTTCTTCAAAATAACTATTCATTCCACCACCATACATTAATGGTTCCATATCTTCAAGTAACTCATACTTTCCAACTAAAATACCTACTCCAGTAGGCCCACACATCTTATGACCTGAAAAACTTAAGAAATCAATATTACTATTTTTAAAATCAACAGACATATGAGGGACGCTTTGCGCTCCATCTACATTAAATAATATATTATTTTCATGGCAAAACTTACCAATTGATGTAATATCTCTAACATCACCAATAACATTAGAAACATGAGCTAAACTAATAACTTTAGTCTTAGATGTAACACATTTTTTAATATTTTCTAAAGTAAGCTCATAATTTTCATTTAAAGGTACATATTTTATTACTATACCGACTTCTTTACTTAAAATTATCCAAGGAAGAATATTAGATGCATGCTCTGCTTTATTTAATAAAACTTCATCACCTTTATTTAAATGTTTTCTCATATAGCCAAAAACAACCATATTAAGGGACATAGTAGTTCCACTTGTATAAATAACTTCCCTAGAATCACAATTAATAAACTTAGAAACTATATTTCTAACATCATCATATAACTTATTAGTAATAACGGCAGCATCATAGTCACCTCTATGAATATTAGAAGTATGCTTACTCATATAATTATCAACTGCATCAATAACACATTTAGGTTTCAATGTTGTTGCTCCATTATCAAAATATACAATATCAGATTTTAGCATTGGAAAATCATCTCTATACATATTATCACCTCCACAAAATCTATATAAATATTTTATTCAGAAATTAAATATTAAACCATAGTATTTAATACACTTCCGAAGAAATCACTCTTATTTTAACATAAAAATTTATATTAGACAAAAAAACAACCATAATTTTATGATTGTTTTAAAAATATTATTAAGCAGCACGTCTTCCATAATATGAACTATCTTCATATTCGTAATTTTCTGAACTATCATTTAATAAAACTCTAGCATCTTTAAGTAATTTTGCAAGTTCTTCTTTTCCTTCGACTTGCGGTCTCAAGTTTTTTAGTTCTCTGTCCTGCGCAGCAATTATTCTATCTTGATCTTGAACTTTACTTTCTAACAATTGACTCTTAGTTTCAAATTTGGTAATAGTATTTTCAAGACTTCTAACTTTTCCGGATAAAGCCTTTATTAAATCAGCTTGTTCTTTTGCTTTTTCAGCAATTGAATTTTTTAGAGATTCTGCTCTTTTTAATCTTTCATGATACTGAATAATTGTAACTTTCTGTTCTCTATTTTGTCTCATTAACTCAGTCATTGATTTAGCAACAGCTTCCATAATATTATCTTGTCTTTCAGACTGAATTGCCATTGGAGGAATATCAAAATAATCATCTCTTGTATCAATTCTATCTGCTTTAACACTTGATAAATTTCCATAACTTGAATAATCATTATCAATTAATTTATCTAAATTATTAACTTCTTTAGAATAATCTCTAATACTAGAATCATTATAAGAAGGAATACTTTCTTTATAAATATCAGATTCTGCATCTCTTCCTAAATCTTTATATGTATAACCTGAATCAATTTCTTCTACAGGCTCAGCTACTACTTCTTCTAGTGCTCCATCGTCTGTAACTATTTCATCAGGTTCTGCTTCTTCAATAGGTGCCTCTTCTATCTCACTTTCATCACTACTATCTACTTCACCAACTGGTTCAGATTGAGTTGCTTCCTCTTCTTCTTGTTTTTCTTCTTCAACTTCTTCTCTTGTAGAACTATCATCATCAATATTTAATTTAATTTCATCTTCATCTTGACTATCTAATGAAGTACTATCATCTACTACTTCATCTGAATCATTAACTTCTTCAGTTTCACTAATTTCTTCTGAAGAAACTTCTTCTTCACTACTTGAATCATTTTCATTAACAATATCAGTATCAGTACTATCATCATTTACAGGTTCTTCTGTAACAGATTCATCTGTAGTACTTTGTTCTTCTAAAGTAGAATCAACATCATCAATTGCTGCAACTTCATCTTCTTCAGCATTTTCTTCTTTATTTTCAGACTCTTCATTGATATCAACCAAAGCACTATTTATTTCTTGATCATTATTTTCTTGTGAAACACTTTCATTAACTTCTTCTTCATTTGCTAAAGCATCATCTTTGACATCTTCGGTATTCTCTGAAACAGGAGTCTCACTCTCTTCTGCAACCATTTCATTACTTTCAGAAACATCTATTTCATCAGACTCTTCATCTGAAACAGGAGTTGTATCAAGTGAAGATAAAGAATCAAAGAAACTTGAACTATTATCTGCACTATTCATATTTTCACCATTTGATACAGCAACTTCTTCTGTACTACTAGATGTATCAGGTATAGGATTTTCAACATCATTTACTGCATCAACTGATGATGCTACCTCATCTGTAACTGCCTCTTCCTGTACTGCTTGACTATTATCTTGCGACTCTGCAATTAAATCATCTGGTAAAACAGGAGGAATAACCTCATCTGTTGCTAATGGACTTGGAGTATAAACATTACTTTGTGAAGTACTAACATCCATTCCATTATCAGAAGATACTGGATTTTCTACTGGATTATTAATAGCACTATCACTAGTAGTAACATTATCATTATTGTTTTGATATGTAGCATCTTCATTAACTACAGGAACTGCAGGTATTGAATCAGTTGTAACTGCTTGAGCTGCCTCTATATTATTAGCTTGTGTATTACCTAATGCATTTTCAACTGTATCAGAAGAAACATTAACACTTGTAACATCAATTGGATTATTATCACTAACTGCATTATTATTTACTTGTGTTGGCATAATAGAAAACTCTGAGATAGCTTCATCAGGATTATTTTTACTTAAATAAATTTTATTATTAACAGGATCAATTGCTATAAAACTATATAACCCATCAACTAAAGGATTTGCATTTAAATCACAAATATAAGCCTCTGAAAATAAATCATTAAAAACATATCTACCTTCATTACTCATAACAGCAGATATTTTACTTTTAATAGTAGCTGGTGTAGAAACAAGTTTAGTAGCAGCAGTTGGATCATTTCTCAAACTAATCGCTTGCTTAACAGCATCACTTTCTGGTTCTACTTTTTCAACTAATAAAATTCCATCACTAATAAGTTTTACTGTCTTATTAACAAATGGAATAATTTCATTACCACCCTCATCAACAACACCAATATGACTTGGTTTAAATGTATTATCAATTGCTTCAACTAACTCAGTAGATGCAATTCTATTACCATTTGCTAATGCTGTGTCATCTAAAAAATAATAAATTTTTCCAGCATCAGTTGTACCATAAACAACCCTATAATCATCTCTACCCTTATACTTTACTTGCCCAACTTGTATTTTCATATGAAACACCACCTAAATATTCTACTCTAATCTAACTATAAATATAACACAAAAAAATTTTCAAAACAATATCTTTTATCTATTTATTTGCAATCAAAAAAATAATCATGTAAAATTAAATTGGTGATATAATATGAATTCTAAAAAAAGTCTAATTTATGGACAAGCACTAATATTCTTAATAGTATTTGTATCTTTCGGAGTAATCATAGTAAATGAGAAAGGACAATTTCTCTTCTCTAAAAAAATAAATGAAAAAATAAATACATATTTAGAAGAAAATTACACCGATTTAAATTCATCAATTAATAAAAGTGAACTAAATTATAAAAATACTACGTATAAAATGAAAATAACTTCTAAAAAGAATAAAGACTTATATTTTTATCTAACATATAAAAATGGAAAAATAGCTGATACATATAAAGAAGATTATTTAGAAGGTAAATCATTACTAAATAATCTAAATAATAAGATGACTAAAGAAATAAATAATAAAACAAAAAATACTTATAAAATTAACTTTATAAGTACACTAGATAACTATAATTCACAAGTACAAGATAAAATAATAAATGAAGATAATCTTTTAAACTTAAAATTCTATTACATCGAAAAAGAAATTACAATAAATAGTTTTGATAGTTATACAATAACAAATGAAATAATAAAAAATATTAATAATCTACTTAGTAATAATATAACTCCAAAGTATTATGAATTTACATTTATTAATAAAAATGATATTACTACATCCTTAAAACTATCTAATATAAAAGAAGACTTCATTACAAATACAAATAACATTAATATAATTAATGAAATATTAAAAGATAATAAAGAAATAAAAAAATATACAGATATAAAATATGAATATACAAAATAAATACCAAGAATAAATCTCTTGGTATTTTTTAATAAAATAAAGTACCACCTATAATAATTGCTAATAAAATATATAAAATAATAATTATTAAATAACCATTATTTCCTTTATTTGTATTTGTACAAGGTGTAGTACTGTTACTATTTTGACAAGCCATCTACTTCACCTCCTTAGATGTAAGCACCTAAAATAATGATTAAAAGTATAAATAGAACAAGTATAATAGCAGAACCTGTTGATGATCCACAATTAGTCATATTCTTTCCTCCTTTTTATTGCTTTCATGATATTCTATTACAAACTTAAAAATATGTGCTTATTATTCCATATTTATTGCACTAAAATTGAATATTTGTTATTATTTATATGTATAGGAGGAATAATAAAATGAAAAAGAAAAATATGTTAATGTTTTTAAGTTTATTATTAACAATAACATTAATAACAACAGGTTGTGGAAAAGAAGTAGAAGTAAAAAATGGTGCTAAAGTAGCAGTATCTACTAACAATGATAAGTTCACAGCAACAGAATATTATAATGAAATAAAAAAAGATAATATTTCTAAATTAGTAAATATGATTGATAAAAGTATTTTAGAAAAGAAATATAAATCTGATAGTGAAGAAGATGAATCAGTAAAAAAACAAATTGATCAAATAAAACAATATTATGGTAGTGATGAATCTACTTATAAAAGTGTTTTACAAAGTTACTTTGGAGTAAGTTCAGAAAGTGAACTTGAAGATTCATTAAGACTAGAATATAAAAGAAATAAAGCAGTAAAAGAATATATTAATAAAAATCTTAAAGATGATGAAATCAAAAAATATTATAATGAAAATACTTATGGTCAAGTAAAAGCAAGTCATATTTTAATTACTGCTGATGTTGACTCAAAAGCAACTGATGAAGAAAAAACAAAAGCTGAAGAAAAAGCTAAAAAGAAAGCTGAAAAAATTATTTCTGAATTAAAAGATGGAAAAGATTTTTCTAAGTTAGCAAAAAAATATTCTAAAGATTCAGCAACAGCATCTAAAGGCGGAGATTTAGGATACTTTGATTTAGATGATATGGTAGAAGAATTTAGTAATGCTGTTAAAGAACTAAAAGTAGATGAATACACAAAAGAACCAGTAAAAACAACTTATGGATATCATATAATTTTAAAAACTGGTGAAAAAGATAAACCAAAATTATCTAAAGTAAAGAAAGATATTAAAGATAAATTAACAACTGAAAAATTAAATTCTAGTTCTACAATCTATTATGAAACATTAATGGATGTTAGAGAAGAAAATAAAGTTAAATGGAATGATGATACTTTAAAGAAAGCATATGAAGATTATATGAAAAACTTAATGGAACAAGCAAAGAAACAAGCAGAATCATCTTCATCTAGTACATCATCTGCTTCATAATAAAAGCTAAAAAGAATTCACAATTGATGAATTCTTTTTTTATTCTTCATTATACCTTAAGCCTTTTTGATATAGACCTTGTCTAATCTTATTTTTTAATTCACTACCTGAATACTTTCTACTTAAACGTTTATATAACTTATCATATTCTTTCTTAGAAATATCTTGATTAACTTCAAAATCAAACTTACTAACTACACTACTAACAATTGAAGAATCATATCCAAGTAGTTTAATATCATTACAAATCTTTTGCTTTAATGCAAAACTTCCTCTACTTCTATTAGTTTTCAATCCCTTACTAATTAATTTTTCTATTTTTAACTTTTGCTCATCTTCACTAAATATTTCTATTTCTTCATTTATTATATTTAAATCTATTTTTTTATCAAGTAAATCTCTTTCAATCCTAAGAGGCCCTTTGTTAGTAGTCAACAATTGATTATTAATATAACTTTTGGCAAACACTCTATCATTTAAATATCCTTGTTTTATAAGTTTATTAATAGCAGTCTCAATATACTCTTCAGGATATTCTTTCTTCTTAAGTAATTCACTTAACTCATAAACACTTCTAAATCTATTTTTAATACTATTTAACGCCACATAATATACATCACACTCTAAATTATATTTATTTATAGAATCAATGTCTTCATCAAATATTTCTTTTTTTAAAAGTAAATCAAACTTTAAAATAACATCTTCATATAAAGATAAGCATCTTCCATCATCTAATTCTACTTTATAAAGTCCTTTAGTTCCTTTTTTATACTTAATTATTTTCATATAACCACCTATATAAATTATACCAAAAAATATAAAAAAGAGAAGATTACTCTCCTCTTTTCTTTACCTCTATAAGTCCTTCAGCAACTTCTTCAAGGGCCCTTCCAATATTCTTTTTACTCTTATACTCGGATTCAGGCTTTTGTAAATATCCTTCTCTGGAAATTTGTTTACTTCTCCTAGCAGCTATATGAACAAGTTCATATTTAGAGTCTACGATGTTAAGCAATTTATCTATAGATGGATATATCATTCGTATCACACTCCCTACTATTAGAATAAAACTAACTAAATTAAAATACAAGTAAAGAGACATAATTAGACACTTTAATTTACAAAGAAATTTTAATTATCTAAATTGACAACATGAACCACATTGAACATTACTACATACATTCTCTTCAGAACATGTATATTGTGGACGATAAGTATGTTTATAAACATGATGATTAATTATACGAGTATGTATAGGACAAACATGTGTTTACTTCATTATGTAATACTTACTCATCAATTTTAAAATCAAGTAATGAGAGACATACCTGTTCATATAAATCTTGTTCATGAAGAATAGTATCTAAAAGAAATTTCTTATCTCTTTGATATTCTTTTAATCCTCTCATGTAATAAGGCTTATCATCATCAAAAATAATAAATGGCATTATATTGTTTCTTAAACATTCTTTAAACATAATAATTCTACCCACACGACCATTTCCATCTCCAAAAGGATGAATTTTTTCAAACTTAAAATGAAAATCCACAATATCCTCTAAAGTAATATTTTTTTTAGAATTATATTCATTTAATAATAATTCTATTTCTTGTTCTACGTTCTCCGGTTCAGTAGTATTAATAACATTAACAACACCTATTATATTAGGGACAATCTTAAATCCTCCAACATTATATCTAGGATTTTCTTCATCACTAGTATTTCTCTTTAATATCTTATTCATTTCAATTATCATATCTTTACTTAATAATTCATCAACATTATCTAACATATAATCAAATAATTTAAAATGATTCTTTGATTCAATTAAATCATCTAATTTAATTAGTTCATCACTCTTAGGAATAAATGATGATGTATCAAATATTGCCTCAGTTTGCTCACTAGTTAATCTACTACCTTCAATCTTATTTGAATTATAAGCAAAGTTTACTTGTGAATAATGATATATATTACCCTTAAATTTTGATTGTTTTTGTTTAATTAATTCATTTTTTATTTTAGTAATATCCATAATTATTTCCTCCAAAAATAAACTACTTCAATTATACCACACAAAAAGGCATCTACTCTACTAGACACCTTAATAATAATTAAAACTAAACTACTACAACCACTCATTATACTTCTTAATATATGCTTTCTTTATAAATGAAACAATTACAAAATATAAAAGAATTAATAATACTAAGTAGAAATAGAATCCTATTGGTAATACTACAAAATGGAATGATTCAATCTTATATAATACTAAAGGACAAATAATTGTAAGTATTAAAGAAAATATTGTTAATAAATTCAACTTTTTACTAGCATTTGATTCAATAAATGGCTTCTTAGAAGTACGAACATTATAAATAATCATAAGTTCAGTAGCAAGACAAGTTACAAACCAAGCAGTTTGAAAGTAAGATTGCATATCAACTGAATTATACTTAAATATAAACCAGAAAATTATGAACGAGATAACATCTATTAATGAACTAGTTATACCCATTACTTTCATAAATCTAGATATACCTTTAGTATCCCACTTCTTAGGATTCTTTAAAAACTCATCATCTACATTATCATATGGAATTCCTATTTGAGAGAAATCATAAATAAAATCTTGTAATAACATTTGTATTGGAAGTAATGGTAAAAATGGTAAGAATATACTTGCAATCATTATACTAAATACATCTCCAAAATCTGCACTTAAAGCCATCTTCATATATTTAATTATATTTCCATATACTTTTCTACCTTCAATTACTCCATCGTAAATAACTCTTAAACTTTGTTTTAAAATAATTATATCACTTGCTTCTTTAGCAATAGAAGTAGCGCTATTTACAGAAATACCAACATCAGCCTTACTAAGAGAAGGGGCATCATTTACACCATCACCCATATATCCAACAACATGACCTGCTTCACGGTAAAGTGAAACAACCCTTTCTTTTTGAAGTGGATTCATTCTAGCAAACACATCAACCTCTTCTATTTTTTTACTTAATTCAAGATCACTCATCTTATCAATATCACTACCAAGAAGAATATCATCACCATTAAGGCCAACTAGATTACAAATATTCTTAGTAGCATAAGGATTATCTCCTGTTAAGATCTTAGTTCTAACACCAATTTTAGATAAATCAGATAAAGTCTTCTTAACATCTTTCTTCGCAGGATCTAAGAAACCAACAAATCCAACAAATACCATATCTTTCTCACAAGAAGAATTAAACTTATCTTTTCCAGGATAACTCCTCTTTTCAGCAAGAGCAATTACTTGCATTCCTTGATTAGCAAGCTCAACTGCCTTATCTTTTATTTTTTCTTTTATATCTTTTGTAATAGGAACACTTTTTCCTTTAATAGAGGCATTAGAACAATCATTAATAATCTCCTCTAAGGCACCTTTAGTAATCATTCTATAAGAAGATTTATTTCTAACAACAACACTTTGTTTCTTTCTAGTATAGTCAAAAGGAATCTCATCTACTTTTTCATACTTCTCTATTTTACTTAAAATATCATGACTTCTTCCATAAACAATAATTGCTTTATCAATTAAATTCTTAATACCAGTACTATAATAACTATTCAAAAAAGCATACTCTAAAATCGCATCATTTTCCATACCCTCAGCATCAATATACTTTTGTAAAGTAATCTTATTTTCTGTAAGAGTACCAGTCTTATCAGTACAAAGTATATCAATTGCTCCTAAATTTTGAATAGATTCAATTCTTTTTACTAAAGTTTTCTTATCAGCAAGACTTCTACTACCTTTAGTCAAATTAACATTAAGAATCATTGGCAACATACTAGGAGTAATACCAACCGCAACACTTAAAGCAAATAATAATGCTTCACTAATATTTTGTTTAATAATACCATCAATTATAATAACAACTAAACATACACCTATCATATACCTAATTAATAACTTAGAAATATTTTTAATTCCTTTATCAAAATTAGTAATCTGAGACTTAGTATTTACTTCACTTCCAACATGTCCAAGATAAGTATCAAACCCAGTAGAAACAACTACTCCACTTCCACGTCCACTAACAACAGATGTTCCCATAAGACAAATATTATCTATACTAAATATCTCTTTAGCATCACCCTTACTATTAGTAACTTTTTCAACTAAAACACTCTCACCTGTGAAAACAGATTGATTAAGAAATAAGTCTTTAGAATCAATTACTCTCAAATCAGCAGGTATTATAGTACCTGCATTAAGTCTAACAATATCACCAACTACAACATCATCTACTCTAACTTCTTTTTCTTCTCCATTTCTAAATACATTAACAGTTGAATATATACTACTTTTTAATTTCTTATTAAATTTATAAACTGAGTAATCTTGAAAAAATCTAATTAAAACACTAATAATTGCAATAACAACAATTATTAAAGAACCTAGCTTATCTCCTAAAAGAAAATTAATCAAGGCAAGAACTAATAAAATTATAATAAATTCATCTTTAAATGACATAAAAAGAAAATATAATGGACTCTTATTATCTTCTTTAACAACAACATTCTTTCCATTCTCCAAAAGCCTCTTTTTAACTTCTTTTTGATTAAGACCAGACTCACTACTATTACATATTGAAAGTACTTCATCTACATCTTTATTAGAAAAATCTAAATACTTCTTTAATATTTCATTATCACTAGTTTTTAAATCTTTATTAGCTTTTTTAATATCAAATAATTGAATCATATTATTACCCTCTTATCATAAAAATTATAGCACAAAAAAAAGAGGGACGAATTATTTTTATTAAGTATTTACATTCCTAATATTTAAAACAATGTCAACTCTTTTATCCTCATATACATATATTTTATCAATAACTTCAACTACTAATTCTCTAGAAATAACAAAATTATCAAATACTCTACTAAGATAATCATCTATATCACAATAAATATCATCATTTGTATAATTCTTACATTTAGTCAATTTACTTTCATA
Organism: uncultured Bacilli bacterium; assembly: GCA_934131175.1. GTDB lineage: Bacteria > Bacillota_I > Bacilli_A > RF39 > UBA660 > UBA3789. The sequence goes on from CAKOZD010000003.1 coordinate 18,487, forward strand.
AAAAGCAATTCTATTTAATATTTTATCTTTTAATCTTTTATACTGTGAATCATCTATCAAATTATTAATTTTATCTAAATAAATTCTATCTAAATTATCTTTTAACACTAATATTTCTTTATCAATATTTTTCTTATTAAAGACACAATTACATTTTTTTAAAGAATTAATTTTAAAAATTACTTTTTCTTTAATTTTATTAATATTTATATTACTATTTATAAAATCATATAATTCATCAATTATATTTTTTTCTAATTTATCATAATTATTAGAATGTACTGTACAACTTTTATTCTTTCTATACCCACTACATATAATATAGCAATTACCATCTCTTTTTCTTCTAGAATTAATAAGTATTCTACTATGACAATCTCCACAATAAATTAAACCATCTAATAAATGTTTTTCTATCTTATCACATCTATTCTTGCTTTTAGGTAATAATTCTTGTACTCGATAAAATGTATCTTTATCAATAATTGCATCATGTGTATTTTCTACAATAATAAATTTATCCCTTGTATTATATATAACTTTATTAATTTTATAATTAATTTTATTTCTTTTATTTTGAACTAAATTTCCTATATAAATTTCATTAGTTAATATATCTTTTATAGTTTTTGTATTCCATTTCTTTTTTAATTCACAATATTTATTCCAATTAAATTCATAGTATTCAGATGGTGTCTTTATATCATTTTCATTTAATATTTTAGTAATACCATAAAAACTTATACCATTAAGAAACATTTCATAAATTTTTCTTACAATAATCGCTTTTTCATTATTAATAATTAAATGATTTTTATTTTTTTTATCTATTTCATAACCAAATGGACATCTACCACTTACCCATTTACCTTCCTTCTTCTTAGCAAGTAAACTACTTCTAATTTTCTTTGAAATATCTCTTGCATAATAGTCGTTTATTATTGCTTTAAATGGTGTCATTTCATTATTAGAATTATCTAAATAAGTATCAATATTATCAGTAATAGCAACATACCTTACACCATTAGTTGGAAAATACTTCTCAATTAAATTACAAGTTTCAATATAATCTCTTCCAAGTCTAGACATATCTTTTGTTATAACCATATTTACTTTCTTTAATTCAATATCACTTATTAATCTCCTAAACTCAGGTCTATTAAAATTTGTACCAGAATAACCATCATCAATATAAAAATCATATACATCTAAATTATTTTCTTTTACATATTGACTAAGTAAACTCTTTTGATTTTTTACACTCTCACTAACAATATTATCCTTATCTTCCTTTGATAATCTAATATATATTCCTACATTAAACTTCATATTTTTTTAAATATTTCCTAAGAATTATTGAAGAAATAATTTCTTCTAAATCTTTTTTTTCATTAAATATTAAATTAATATTATATTTCATAAAATCACCTAATAAAAAATATGCATAAAGAACAAAAAAAGACTACTAATAGTCTTACATATTAAAGTAAACATGTGGTACCTCATGTACAAAAGTTCTATGAACTACCTTTTCTTGTACTCCTTCACCTATTGGTTGTTGCATAACTCCATTCATACCAGTATTATTATTCACATTAACATCTACATTCATATCATTATTAATATAATTATTATTGCCATCTACAATATTTTCCATATTCATATTTTGTAAAAATTCATTATTATACATTTTATACCTCCTAAAATATATTATGTAAACAATGAATTTAATCCACTAAAAAAGCCTATTATAGGCTTTTATAAGAAACAGTATTATTATCATTACTATTAAACATTAAATTCAAATTATCAACACGTTGATTTAACAATATTTGACAAACATTATCAAAAGATATACCTAACTTTGAAAATAACGAAGAAATATTTTCACTTGTAAAATCCACTTCATATTTCTTAGCTTGTAGATAACACTTTTTTAAAGCATCAAATGAGTCAAATATTATATAAGTATACTCTGTACAGTCTTTATTCCAAGCATACATTTGATTAATTGATTTTATTCCACTATCTTGGACCTGCCCAATAATTATTCCAGAATCTAATATTGTTCCTTTTGAATAAATATCTAAATGATTAATTTTTTTATGAGAACTAAATTCAAGTAAACCATATTTATCAAAAGATACAGTATCTACTGAATCACCTAAATAACCATTCATATCACAATTACCAGAATTATCATATAAATTTATTAGTGACTCTACACCCTTTTTATTATCTTTTAATTCTTTACTACTAAATTCTCTTATATTCATAAATCTCCTTAAAATGGTAATTTCATGTTACCATTAGTTACTTGTTTCATCATCTTTTTCATCTGATCAAACTGTTGTAATAGTTTATTAACTTCTTGTACTGAAGTACCAGAACCAGCCGCAATTCTTGTTTTTCTACTTGCTTTAATAATTTCTGGATGTCTTCTTTCTTTTGGAGTCATTGATAAAACTATAGCTTCTACATGTGCCATTTGCTTTGGATCAACTTTAACATTATTAAGTCCCATCTTCTTTGCTCCAGGAATAAGCTTAATTAAATTTTCAAGTGGTCCTAATTTTTTTATTTGCTTCATTGTTGATAAAAAGTCTTCTAAATCAAATTTTCCTTGCATCATCTTATTTGCAGTCTTTTCTGCCTCTTTTTCATCTATTGATTCAGTTGCTTTTTCAACTAAAGAAACAATATCACCCATTCCCAAAATACGTCCAGCCATACGTTCTGGATCAAAAGAATCAAGTCCATCTAATTTTTCACTTGTACCAATAAACTTAATAGGAACATTAGTTAAATGTCTAACTGATAAAGCAACACCACCTCTAGTATCACCATCTAGCTTAGTAAGAACAACACCAGTAAGTGGAAGTTTATCATTAAATCCAGTAATAACATTAATAGCATCTTGACCCATCATAGAATCTATTACTAATAATATTTCTTGAGGATTAACTTCATTCCTAATATTTTCAAGTTCATCCATTAATTCTTCATCTACATGAAGTCTACCAGCAGTATCAATTAATACATAATCAAACTTATTCTCTTTAGCATATGAAATAGCATTCTTAGAAATTTCAACAGGATCATTTTTACCCTCATCATAAACCTCTATATTAAGTTCTTTTCCTAATTGCTTTAATTGGTCAATTGCTGCTGGACGATAAACATCGCATGCTACAAGTAATGGTTTCTTACTATGTTTCTTTCTTAAAAAATTAGCAAGTTTACCACAAGTAGTTGTTTTACCAGAACCTTGTAAACCAACAAGCATAAGAATTGCTGGATTTCCATCAGTATTTAGTGGTTTACTTTCTCCACCAAGAAGTTCTGTTAATTCATCTTTTACTATTTTTACAAATAAATCTCCTGGATTAATACTAGAAGCTACTTCTTCACCTAAAGCTTTTTCTTTAACTATATTAGTAAATTCTTTAACTACTTTATAGTTAACATCTGCTTCTAACAATGCAAGTCTAATTTCACGCATCATGTCAGAAATATTATCTTCTGTAATCTTTCCATATCCTTTTATTTTATGAAGTGCATTTTGTAATCTATCACCTAATGTCTCAAACATATTATCACCCAAACTTATTATAACAAAGAAACATAAAGAGCACAAAGAAAAAATAGTGTTTACACACTATTTTAAGCAAAATCAGCTCCAGTTTCATCTTCATCATTATCATCTAAAATTAATGATGGAGTATCAGCACTATTATTAGTTGGACTTATAACATTATTTTCACTATTAGTATTAGAATCAGGAATAATAAGTGTTGGCCCCTCAGGTGCTGGTCCACTTAAATCAAGTGGAGTATTAGAAATATCATTACTTGTTGGTACTGCATTATTATCTGGAATAATTTCAGGAATACTTAAACCACTTGTATTAGAATTCTGATTTGCATCTAAACTATTAGAAGTATTATTCATAAAATCTAATGCTGGATTATGTTCTTCAGTAGAAACAGCTGTATTAACAACACTAGGTGTTTGAAGATCATTAGTCACACTTTGATTAATAAAGTCAAGTGCTGGATTATGTTCAGTAACTTCTCCTACAGCACTATTATCTGAAACACCTCCAGTTACAAATGTATTTTGACTTGTCTGTGTATTGTCTACTTTAGGACTATTTTCAACAGGACTAACAAAATCAAGGGCTGGATTATGTTCTACACTACTATTTTTTACTTCATCAGGAATAACAGTATTAATTGATGATACAGAAACTGATGATTCATTCATAGATGGAATAGAACTTACTGGTTGACTAACATCAGTTGGAATACTAGAACTTCCTCCACCCCAAATTCTAACAACATCACAGTTACTAGATAAAGGTGATGGATTAGGCATCTTCATCTTAACAATTAAAGGTATCTTAAATCCAAGACCGAATCCTAAACAAGTACCAGATTGCAAAGACTTTTGTTTTTCAACGATTTCATCAGTAATATTAGGAACCATTTTACGAATATATTCAACATCAACTGGATGGTTTATCTTAAATATTAAGAAATTAGTACATTGAGAAATAACTGTATCAGATATTTCAACTGGTCTTTGTGAAATAAGTCCAAGGATTACACCATATTTACGCCCTTCTTTAGCAATTCTTTCAAATATATTATAACCAAATAAGAATCTATCTCTATCATCTTGAATATATCTATGTGCTTCTTCAAGAACTATATGAAAAGGAATACTACCTCTATTTTTTAATCCCTTAGAAAAATCAAAAATAAGTCTAGAATAAATTTTTGTTAATACTTTAGCAAAATCATCATCAATATCATTTAAGTTAATATTAACTATTTGATACTTCTTACCATTATCAATTAACAAACTAGATAAGAAAGTCTCAAGTGAAACGTAATCTTTTACATCGAAGTATTTAGCATTATCACCAACTATTAAAGAATGAAGTCTAACTCTAATAGTAACTGCATCACCATAAGTTTGAGTATTTCTAAGCCATCCTTCACTAATTAATGTAAAGTTTAGTGCTTTCTCCAAAGTATCTAAGTCATAGAATACTCCAGCATGAGGTTCATAATTATCATATTCTTCTTTTATAAATGAAGTAACATACTCAGTAAGTAAAACACTTTCAGTAAAATTACCAGAATTATCAATTAAGAAACATTCTCTAAATTTACGTACATAACCAATTCCTTGTACAGGTGCTTCTAGATTAAACTCATCAGTAGAACAACTTCCAAGTATTGAGAAAATTTCATTTCTTTTATTTGGAGCAGTTTCATTTGTATATAAAATAGTCATTATAGCCTTAGCAATCAAATGATTCTTATAAGCATTTGAATCAACATCATTTTGACTAAATACTAAAGCAAGTTTTAGCATTCTTTCAATTATAGGTAATTGTGAATGTGAAGTACATTGTAAAAGTAATGCTAAATCATCTTTATTTAATAAGTAAATTGGAAGTCTTAACTTTTCTCCTAAACCATCTACTTCATTAGTACTAATATATCTATAATTATAATTACCATTAATACTATTTAATGTATTAAATGCATTATAATATTCACCAGAAGAGTCAAAAATAAAGATATTTGCCTTATATGGATTTAATCTTTGATCATGAAACATATTTTGAAATAATCTAGTAACACCACAAGATTTACCTGAACCAGTATTACCAAATATTGCAAAGTGATTACTAAAGAAATTATTTACATCCAAATATATTGGAAAATCATCATATAAAGGACTTACTCCAAGTTCCATAAACCCATTAGTATCAGTTCCTGTTATCATAGGAATTTCAGATCTATCAATAACTCTTATCTTAGCATCCAAATTAGGTTTACGAATAGTACCACCAACTAATCTATTACCAACAATCTCTCCTAAAAATCTTGCTTTTACAATATCCCCCTTTAAGTCATCTACTTCACCTAAAACTTTTTTGTTTTCATCTTCAAACACCAAATGTAAATTCATTAAATTAGTAGTAACTTCAGCATTTTCAAGTAATTTAATATCACAACCATCATTACTAATATACGTAATCTTATCAAACATATTAATTCCCTCTTTCATTCTTAGTACAGATACCCTATCATAATTAAAATTATACATTTAAAAGTAGTATTTTACAAGAAAAAAAGACATATTAATTATCTAATATATCTTCTATTTCATTTCTTAAATCACTTGGAATATTCTTTATTTTATCTTTTATTTTTACATTCTTTTCTCTTAAATGAAGAATACTTTCATATTCTTCTAACTTATCAGTAACAATATGTATTTGTTTAAATATAGCATTTCTACTAACATTATAATTTTCTGCCATCTCTGAAAAACTTAAATTATTAAAGTAATAATCTTCAAAATATTCTCTTTGTTTTTCAGTTAGAAGGTTTCCATAAATATCATATAATTCATTAAAATATATTACATCAGGCATATAAAATACCTATTAAATTTACAATTCCAAAAATAATAGTAATTATACCAATAACTAAATAAACTATTGTAAATTTACCCTTTCTATAAATAATATAGTTATTAAATGACATCATTAAAAGTGTTAATCCTCCAAATATCTCAAGTAACCATAACGCTTTATTATTAAAGAAATACATTACTAATAAAACACATGTACATATAGTAAGTATTGCTTGTATATTTACATATAAAATATTATATTCATTTATTTTACTTAACTTTTTCAACTACATCATATCCTTAAATAAACCATAAATATATTTTTCAATATCAAATACTTGTAAGTCATCTTTTGTCTCACCAAGTCCAATATATTTAACTGGTATTCCAACACTTTCTTTTATTGCTAGTACTATTCCACCTTTAGCAGTTCCATCTAGTTTAGTAAGTACAATTCCTGTTATATTTGTAATTTCTTTAAAAGCTTTAGCCTGACTAATTCCGTTTTGTCCAGTAGTTGCATCTACAACAAGAAGTGTTTCTGTTGCTCCACCTTCAATTTGGTTATCGATTACTTTATTAATCTTCTCAAGTTCTTTCATAAGATTAACTTTATTTTGAAGTCTACCAGCAGTATCAACTAAAACTATATCATATTCATCTTCTTTTGCTTTAACAAGTCCATCAAATACAACACTTGCAGGATCACTATTTTCTTTTCCAAAGAACCCAACACCAATTTTAGTACTCCACTCTTTTAATTGTTCAACAGCACCTGCTCTAAAAGTATCTGCTCCAACTAATAACACTTTTTTTCCATCGTCTTTAAATTTATTTGCAAGTTTACCAATAGTAGTAGTTTTTCCTACTCCATTTACTCCAACAAATAAAATTACAGTTGGCCCGTTTTCATTAAACTTAATTTTATTACTTAACACTTCATCATTAACATAAATTATAAATAACTCATCAACTATAATTTCTTTTAATTCACTAGGATCAGTAATATTTTCATGACGAACTCTATCTCTTAATCTATCAATAAACTCCATAACTGTATTTATTCCAATATCAGCCATAATAAGTATCTCTTCTAATTCATCAAAATATTCATCAGTTATTTTACTATATTTATTTGTCAAATCAGCAAGACGAGATACAAATCCTTTTCTAGATTTAGTTAATCCTTTCTCATAAACTTTAATATTACTTTCTTCACTACTTTTCGCTGTACTATTTTCTACAACATCTTGTTTTTCAGAACCTTTTTTATCATTGTTGTCTGTTCCATTGAACATATTTTTAATCTTATTAAAAAGTCCCATTCTATCACCTCTTAAATATTATAGCATAAACATTTATTCTTCTGAAGTACCATCTTCATTATCTGATTGATAATATTTACTATGTTTCCAAGAAAGTGAAGTAACACCAACCTCAGCACTTAATCCTTTTACAAGATTATCAACCTCTTCTGGTCTAGACGTAATAATAGTTACAACAAGTTTTACTTCATCTTTTGTTACTTCATCCTTATCCATTCTAACTAAATCTAAATTATGTTGTTCTATATAACTTGATAAAGTCTGACAAATGCTTCCTTCTATTGCTCTAGTACATGATACTCTTAAAATACATTTTTCTTTTGATTTCTTCTTAATTTTATCCATTACAAAGAAAGAAATAAGTCTAAGTATAATATTTGAAAATAAAACTAAAAATGTTCCAACACTCGCTTCAAAAAGCATACCTGAAGATGATAAAACTCCTATTGCTGAAACACACCATAACGTTGCAGCCGTATTAAGTCCTTTAACTCTATTATTTTCTTGAATAATTATTCCTGCTCCAAGAAACCCAATACCTGAAACAATACCAGCACCCATTCTTGTAAAATCATGATTTCCACTTACTCCAAATGTAACATAATTAAACATAAATGAACCAATCGCAACAAGCACATTAGTTCTAAGACCAACTACTCCATTTCTATATTGTCTCTCACTACCTATTAAAATACTTAAAAGTAAACATACCCCTATTCTAATAATAAACTCTAATTCCATAAAACTCCTCCTTCTCCTTTTTAGCGGAAGTAAATTATATCACAAAAAAATATATTTTCAAAATAATTTGAAGACATAGACAAAATAAAAAAAATATAGTATAATTTCATAGTTAGTTCTTTATAAAACTTATTAATGAAAGGAGAAATTATGAATAATAAAGAAACCAATGGAACAAAAATAGTTGTTTTAGGTGGTTTAGGAGAAGTCGGAAAAAATATGTATTGTATAATGCATAATGACGCAATTGTTATTATTGATGCCGGAGTAAGATTCCCTGACAGTGAAATTATGGGAGTTGATTACATTTTACCAGATTTTACTTTTTTAAAAGAAAATGAAGACAAAATTAAAGCTTTATTGATTACTCATGGACATGAAGACCATATCGGAGGAATTCCTTTTTTACTACAAAGTATTAATATTCCTGCTGTATATGCTCCACAACATGCAAAAGAGTTAATTGCGGTAAAATTACAAGATAGAAATATAAGATATGATAATTTAATTGCTTATACTGACCAAACTAAACTTAAATTTAAAGATATAGAAATAGAATTTTTTAGAGTAACTCACTCTATTCCAGATTCACATGGAATAAGTATCACTACACCAGATGGAAGAATTGTAACAACAGGAGATTACAAATTTGATTTGACACCAATTGGACCAATGGCTGATTTATATAAAATGGCTACTCTTGGAAAAGAAGGTGTAGATGTTTTAATAAGCGATTCAACAAATGCATTAAACGAAGGTTTTTCAAATAGTGAATCAGTTGTTGATGAAACATTAAATGAGATGTTTGATAAATGTAAAAATAGTAGAATTATTATCGCAACATTTGCATCAAACATTTATCGTGTAAAGCATATATTTGAAACATGTTTTAAACACAATAGAAAAATATGTATTTTTGGTAGAAGTATGGAGAATAATATCAATATTTCCTTAAATGCAGGTTATATTGATCATAAAGAACTACTAATATCTCCAGAAGAGGCTAATAACTTAAAACCAAACGAAGTAACTATACTTTGTACTGGAAGTCAAGGAGAACCACTTGCTGCACTATCAAGAATTTCTAATGGAACTCATAAACAAATAAAATTAAGACCAGATGACGTTGTAATATTCTCATCATCTGCAATTCCAGGAAATGCATTAAGTATTTCTAAAACTATAAACAAACTTTACCTAAAAGGAGTTAAAGTTTATACAAACAATGTACTAGCAGACTTACATACATCAGGACATGCTAATGAAGAAGAAATAAAATTAATGTTTAGATTAATTAATCCAAAATATTTAATGCCATTCCATGGAGATTACAGAATGTTAAAGAAACAAGCAAATATTGGTATTAATTGTGGAATTCCAAAAGAAAATACATTTATATTAAAAAATGGTGATACTCTAACTTTAAAGAACCATGTATTAACAAGGTCTGAAAGTAAACCAGGTGCTGATATTTATGTTGATGGAAATAGAATTGGAGAAATAGGAAGTGCTGTTATAAAAGATAGAAAAATAATGGCTAACGACGGAATACTTGTTGTAATCGTAAATGTTGATATGAAAAAACGTCAATTATTAATTACACCAAATATAACTACAAGAGGATTTATCTTAGTAAATGAAAATGAAGAATTAATTCATAAGATAGAAAATAAAGCAGAACAAACAATTACTACTGCTCTTGCAAATCCAAAATCAACATTCGCAACACTAAAAAATGATATAACAGAAACGCTATATCCTTATATAAACAACTTAACAGGAAGAAAACCAATTATTCTACCTGTAATATTAGATATAAAAAGAGATGAAAAATAAACTAAGTGATATTAAACATCTCTTTTTTTATATTCTAAAATACATTTGACTAGTAATCATATTTTTAAAATCAAAAAAATCAAGATTACAAAATAAAGATATTTTAAAATAAAAATATGGTATTTCTTTATTATTTAATTTAAATAACTCTATATAATATTTCCAAGATAACTTCTCAAATCTTTTATCATATATTGGAAAATATAAATACATTTTTTTCATATAAAGAATATTTTGATATGAATAATTATAACTATCTCCATAATAATAGCTTAAATAATCAGATACCTTTTCAATTATATTTAAACATTTATTCTTATTAGAATTAATAAATTTTCCAACAAGCCAATAAAAATTTATATTGTGTTCTATATTAACACCTCCTAACTTATTATTAGGTGTTTTTTTATTTACAAAGAAAAAAGAAGCTATTTTGCTTCTTCTTGTGCTCTTGTTTCACGAATTACTGTAATTTTTATTGTACCAGGGTATTTTAAATTAGCCTCAATACTTTCTTTTACTTCCCTAGCAATTCTATGTGCTTCTAAGTCATCTACTTCTTCTGGTTTTACAACTACACGAAGTTCTCTACCTGCTTGAAGTGCATATGTCTTTTCAACACCTTTTATTTGATTACCAACTTCTTCAAGTTGTGACAATCTCTTAATATAATTTTCTAAACTATCATTTCTAGCACCAGGTCTACTTGCTGATAAGGCATCTGCTATAGCAACAATAGATGAAATAACACTAGTTGCAGCAGTATCTCCATGATGAGATGCTATTGCATTTATAACAATATCATTTTCATGGAATTTCTTAGCAATATCGACACCTATTTCAACATGACTACCTTCAATTTCATGGTCAATTGCCTTTCCAATATCATGAAGTAATCCTGCTCTCTTAGCAAGTGTTACATTTTCACCTAACTCACCTGCAAGTAATCCAGAAAGTTCTGCAACTTCTTTAGAATGTTGAAGTGCATTCTGACCAAAACTTGTTCTAAAATGTAATTTTCCTAATATCTCAATAAGTTCAGGATCAAACTTTGTAAGACCTAATTCAAATAATGTATCTTGTCCATACTGAATTATTTGTTGTTTCATATCTTTACAAACTTTATCATAAACTTCTTCAATTCTTGTTGGATGAATTCTACCATCTTTAATTAAACTCTCAAGTGTAACTCTTGCAATCTCACGTCTAAGTGGGTCAAAACTTGATAAAACTACTGCTTCTGGTGTATCATCAATGATTAAATCAACTCCAGTTACAGCCTCTATTGTTCTAATATTTCTTCCTTCACGTCCAATTAATCTACCTTTCATATCATCATTTGGTAAATCTACAACAGTTACAGTTTGATCACTTGCTATATCAGCAGCATACTTTTGCATAGATGTAACTATAAGTTCACGTGCTTTTACATCTGCTTCAAGTCTTGCTTCATTTTCTCTTTCTCTGATATACTCAGTAATTTCTTTATTCATACCTTCTTTTACTTTACTCATAACAAGTTCACGTGCTTTTTCTTTAGTAAAACCAGATATTTTTTCTAATAATTCTAATTGTTCTTTCTTTATTTCCTCCACTTTACTTTTTTCATTTTGGATTTCTTCTTGACGTTCAGTTAACTTATCTTCACGCTCATCTAAAGTAGATTCACGTTTTTGATACATTTCATCACGTTTATCCATATTAGCCTCACGTTGTAATAATCTATTTTCGCTTTCTTTTATTTCTTCTTTCTTTTCGCGAATTTCTTTATCTAAATCCATTTTTAATCTATGAGCTTCTTCTTTTTGCTCCAAAGCTGCGTCTCTTTTCATTTTTTCTATTTCTTTTTTAGTTTTATTAACTAATTCTTCAAGCTTCTTACTAGTTAAATTTCCTCTAATTAAATTAATAATAAAAGATACAGCTAAGCCTAAAATAAGACCTACAATAATAAGTAAAACGGAGATTACTATATGATTCATATATTCCTCCATTCATAGATTAGAATTACCTAATCTAATTCTATTGTAATTTTATTTTAGAGGGATGTCAAGGAAAAGAAAAATGGTAAGAAATTACTCCTTACCATTATAAAAATCGCATATAACATCATAGTCACAATATTTAATCTTTTCATCTTTAATAGCCATATAATCATCTCTACCCTTACCTAAAATAAGTACAACACTTGAAGGAGTAGCAATAGATAAAGCATATTTTATTGCCTCACGTCTATCCGTTATCCTAATGTAATCAGTATCATCTAAAACCATTTGATCAATTATATCATCAACACTTTCATACCTAGGATCATCCATAGTAAAAATAGCAATATCACTTTTATCCATTATTAATTTTCCAATATCACGTCTCTTAGACTTTTCACGTCCACCAGCACATCCTGTAACAACAATTATATTATCATAATCACTAAACGTATCTAAAATACTTTTAATACCATTAGTAGTATGAGCATAATCTAAAACAATATCAAAGTCTTGACCAAAATTTAAAAACTCACATCTACCTTTGATAGGACTAAGTTCTTTAATTCTATTAAGTAGCAAATAATCATCTACTCCAAAGAACTTCCCAATTAAGTAAGCCATTACGACATTATATACATTATATTTTCCAACTAATGGACTATCTATTATAATAGAATCATTAACAGTTATAATTGTGTTTTTTTCTTTATAAATAACATTAGTTATAACATAGTTATTGTCACTATTAAATCCAAAAGTATACATATTTTTACATTTTATATCATGTAAAATTTTGTCGTCTCCATTTACAATTACAATTCCATCATCTTCTAATAAATCAAGCAATTTCATTTTACACTTTACATAATTTTCAAATGTTTTATGTACATTTAAATGATCTCCTGTAATATTTGTAAACCCAGCTATTTTATATTTTAATCCTTTTACTCTATCATGTAAAAGTGCCTCACTTGACACTTCCATCACAACTGTTGAAGAATCATTTTTTTCAACAATTTTTAAATCTTTATAAAGTTCTGAAACACATGGTGTTGTATTACTTGTAGAAAATGTTTTATCATCAACACTTAATCCATTTGTACCAATATAAGCTGAACCTTCAATAAGTTTGTTAACAATTGTTGCTGTTGTAGTTTTTCCATCAGTTCCTGTTATTCCGATGAAATTAAATTTATTTAGGTCTAAGTCATAAAATCTTCTGCACAACTCAAAAAATAAATCATTTATGTTTTCAACAACTAAATGTGGAATATTTTGGTTTATTTTTCTATCACAAATTACAAAACTACATTCTTTTTTAATAGCATCATCAATATAGTCATAATGATCAACATTAAATCCTTTTGTTGCGACAAATAAATAGCCTTTTTCAACATGTCTTGAGTCATCAGTTATGCCCGTAATTTCTATATCATAAGAACAATCAATTAAGTCTTTAATTTTTTTCATATTATCATCTCCTACAATAAATATATGTAAAAGTTCCTAGTCAAATATATCATAAAACGTAAAAAAAAAGAAGACTACGCCTCAGTTTTGTCTGCCTTCTTTGTACTTTTCTTCTTTGTAGTATCTTCTTCTTTTGTCAAATCTATATCATAATATTCTCTAACTTTCTTTTCTATTTCATCACGTAATTCAATATTATCTTTCAAAAGAAGTTTAACATTTTCTTTACCTTGACCTAATTTTTCACTTCCATAAGAATACCATGCTCCAGTTTTTTCAACAATTCCTGCATCAACTGCTAAGTCAAGTATTTCACCTTCATGAGAAACACCTTCTCCATACATAATATCAACGCTTGCAGTTTTAAAAGGAGGAGCAACTTTATTTTTTACAACTTTTATAGTGGTTCTATTACCAACTACTCCATCGCCCATTTTTAACTGTTCATTTCTTCTTATATCTAATCTAATTGATGCATAAAACTTTAATGCTCTTCCACCAGGTGTTGTTTCAGGATTTCCAAACATAACACCAACTTTTTCACGTAATTGATTTATAAAAATACAAGTTGTTTGTGTCTTATTAATTGTTCCAGATAATTTTCTCAATGCTTGAGACATAAGTCTTGCTTGAAGACCAACATGTGAATCTCCCATTTCACCATCGATTTCTGCTTGTGGAACAAGTGCCGCAACAGAGTCAATTACAACTATACTTAAAGCTTCACTTCTAACTAAAGCCTCACATATTTCTAAAGCTTGTTCTCCAGTATCAGGTTGTGATAAAAGTAATTCATCTATATTAACACCTAATCTCTCTGCATATACAGGATCTAGTGCATGTTCTGCGTCTATAAAAGCTGCTCTTCCACCTAATTTTTGATGTTCAGCTATAGCTTGAAGAGCAAAAGTTGTTTTACCACTTGATTCTGGACCATATATTTCAATAATTCTACCTTTTGGATAACCACCAACACCCAATGCAATATCTAATGAAAGACATCCACTTGATACAACATCAACTTTCATATGTTTGTTATCTCCAAGTTTCATAATAGAGCCTTTTCCAAATTGTTTTTCTATATCACTTAATACTTTGTCTAAAGACTTATCCTTATCTTCTTTACTTACAGCCATTTATTTTCCTCCTCGTAAATAACTTACAAATTCATTGTATAATATATCTTTTTAAATTGCAACACATTTTCGAACAATTGTTTTATTTAAATTATTTATATTAAGTTAATCGAAAAATAAAAAATCTCTATACAAAAATAGAGATTTCATAAACTAAATTTATTTGAATTTATTTATTCTGTAATTAATCCTTTATTAAGTACAAAATATTGAATACAACTAATAACAGATAATACACAAGCAAATCCTAATAAGAAAATATCAACTCTTATATTAATAAATTCAAATGGCATGTTATAGAAGAAAACCAAAACAAGACCTATCATCATACATGCTGTTTTTAACTTACCTGATTTAATTGCTGCAACAACACGTCCCTTACTTGCAGCTTGCATCTTAATTGCATCAACTATAATATCTCTTGTAATATAAATTACAGGAATAATTGCTGGAATAAAATTATTACAAGCAAGTATTACTAATATTGGATTTACTAAAACTTTATCTGCTATTGCATCAAGCATTTTTCCTAAATCGGTTACTAAATTGTATTTACGAGCAAGATATCCATCTAAAAAGTCAGTCAAACTTGCAATTATAAATATTACACCAGCAATAATATAAGTAAGTTCCACTTTAACTCCATTTACATCATATGTTGGAACATTAATTCCTAAAAATGAATATGGAATCATAAGCATCACAATAATTACAACAGTAAGTATAAGACGTGCAACAGTAATTCTATTTGGCAAATTCATAAAAAACATTCTCCTCTCTATAAGAACAAAGTTCATCTGTTCTATTAGGCATCTTATTAATGTTACTTACAACTATATAAACAATAATTGCAAATACAACTATACCTATAACAACATAAAAAATTGGCCATAAATTTGCTTTTTCTTTATGTTCAATTGTATAAGGAGACTTTACTTTTTTTTCATTTTCTTCTTCCTCTTTTTTCTTCTGAGCAGCTAAAATATCATCTAAAGAAATTTTTGAAGTATGTTGAAATAAAAAGTTATTAAACTCATCTATTACTTTTTCAGGGTCAAGTCCTAAATATTTAGCATAAACTTTTATATCTTCTTTTAACTCATAAACATCTTTAAAAGCTCTTACATTACCACTTTCTATATTTTCTAAATGTGATGTTGAAAATTCTAAGTCTTCACAAGCTTCAGTTAAACTTACACCATTACTTATTCTTGTTCTTTTTAAATACTCTCCTAATTCTTTCATACAACACCTCATTTTATTAACAATAAATATAAATAAGCCATGTTCTGTTCCTATTTCTAGGCGACAAACATTTATCTACCATTTCTGGTCCCCAACTCCATTCATTTCTTTTGTTGGGACTCTCCTACCAATTTTGGATTTCTCACTCGCGGGGTTTACCACGTTTCACTCTTTGGTTTCCCAAAGCATCGTCACTGCGGCACTTTACGGTTTATTTCATATCAAAAGACTTAGAAATAAATTCCGCCGTTAGTAAAACTACCTTAGGTTATTTGTTTCCTAAGCACGAACACTACAAACATCTCAGTTATGTGTGAGCATGGACTTTCCTCAAGAGTATCAAGTACTCCAGCGTTTGTCTATATATTAATTGTTATTTGCTATATCTGTATCATCATTTTCAACAATACTATTACTTTTATTACTTCTTGAACCATAAACCATCTTTTCAAGTTGAGATAATCTTTTTAATATGTCAACATTAGTAACTTCACCAGTTCCTCTACTAGTAGCAACTTCTGCACTAAGTTGAGAATTACGAAGTTCTTGTTTAAGGTTCATTATTTCACCAAGCAAATCTGCTTTTTCTTTCTCTAAGTTATTAATAATTTCTAAAAATTGTTCATAGTCACCTATAATAATATCTAGAAATTGATCAACTTCTTTTAACCGATATCCTCTAGTATCTATTTTAAAATCTTTTTCAAGGATATCTTGAGGCATAAGAGTAATTTTATTTTGATACATATTATCACCAATCCCTTATACTATTATTATTACATTATTGCTTAGTTTTGTCAATTAATAAGCCATTCAAAGTGGCTACGTTTAAGTCTATCATACTTAGCCTAGTATTATCAATCATTTTATTAATAATCTTACTAATTTCTATATAATTCATTTAATCACCAATACCATAATAATACATATAGAAAAAAAATAAACAAAAACGACAAAAGAACAAGAAAAAATACAAATAAAATTTTTTCTAACTTATGGTAAATTAAAAAAGAATATAGTATAATTAGAAACAGGTGATACAATTGAACTATCCAAACGGAATAAAAAAAAGCACACAAATAAAAGATTCATTTTTTAAAAAAGAAAGTTATAAAAATAGAGGTATGACTTTAGAAAGTGAATTAAATAGTTCAAATGAATATTATAGAGAAGTAGATAAAGCATATATTTATAAAAAGCCTACTCCAATAAAAATAACAAAAGTAGATTATCCATCACGTGATAAAACTATTATCAAGGAAGCTTTTTTTACAATTCCATCTACGACTGACTACAATGGAATATATAAAGGAAAATATATAGATTTTGAAGCAAAAGAAACTAAAAGTACTACATCTTTTTCTCTAGCAAATATTCATAAACACCAAATTACACACCTAGAAAATATATATAACCATGGTGGAATAGCATTCTTAATTGTAAGATTTACTACATTAAATGAGACATATCTCCTTCCAGAAAAAAATTTTAAAGTATTTTTGGAAACTGAAGAAAGAAAATCAATTCCACTAGAATTTTTTAGAAATTATGGATATCTAATAAAAGATGGTTATAGACCAAGAGTTGACTATTTAAAAATAGTTGACGAGTTAATCGGAGGTATATAAAATGCAAAAAAAAGTAATAAAAAGAAAGAAAAATCCTAATACAAGATCAAAATCAAAAAGTAAAAGTACAAATAATTCAATAAAAATTGCTGTTTTATTAGCAGCTGTTGCAATTATTTTACTTACTTATATGACTCTTGGAATAGAATTAACTATTTTAATGGCAATACTTCTAGCAATTGTCTATGGAGTTTGGTATTTATTACAAAAAATTCAAAGTAAAACAAAGAAAAGAAAAGTAGTAAGTATCTTGTTAATAATTTTCTTTGGTTTAGGTATTACATGTTTAGTTGGATTTAGTGCATTTATGATATATGTAAAAGCTAAAGCTGATCCTCTATTTGATACAGCTAATCTTAATACCGTAGAACTTACAAGACTTTATGATAAAGATGGTAAAGAATTTGCAAAATTAGGTTCTGAAAAAAGAGAAAAAGTCAGTTATGAACAATTACCAGAAGTCTTAATTGATGCAATTGTTGCTACAGAAGATTCAAGATTCTTTCAACATAATGGTTTTGATGCACCAAGATTTTTAAAAGCTGCCTTAGGACAATTAGCAGGACGTTCTGGTGCAGGTGGAGCATCAACTCTATCAATGCAGGTTGTTAAAAATAGTTTTACAGACCACTTAGGACAAAAAACTGCTGGTAAAGATGGTATCGTTCGTAAATTTGAAGATATTTATCTTGCTGTATTTAAACTAGAAAAGAAATATTCAAAGGAAGAAATCATTGAGTATTACGTTAACAATCACTTCTTAGGGGGAAATATCTATGGAGTTCAAGAAGCAGCTAAAACATACTTTGGAAAAGATGTAAGTGAATTAAACTTAAGTGAAGCAGCAACTATAGCTGGAATGTTTAAATCACCTAACTACTATAGACCAAACGTTAATCCAAAAAATGCAACTGCAAGAAGACAAACAGTTTTAAACTTAATGGTAAGACATGGATATATAACAAAAGAAGAAGCAGATATTGCTGCTGCTATTCCAATGGATTCACTTACTACAACAGATTCATCAAGTGGTGTTCTAAGTCAATACCAAGGATATATTGATACTGTTGCAGATGAAATCCAAGATAAATATGGAATAAACCCATATACTACTCCACTACTTGTATATACAAACTTAGACAGATCAAGACAAGATGCAGTTAACGCTGTATTAAATGGAGAAAATTATAATTGGATAAATGATAAAGTACAAACTGGGGTTTCAGTACTTGATTCAGAAACTGGTAAAATATTAGCTATTGGTAATGGTAGAAATGTAAATAATAGAAGTAATGACAATGTAGATCAATATAACTATGCAACACAAATAAAAAGACAACCTGGTTCAACAGCAAAGCCATTATTTGATTATGGTCCAGGTATTGAATATAACAACTGGTCAACGTATGAATTATTTGATGATGCTCCATATAGTTATTCAAATGGACGTTCAATAAAGAACTGGGATGGAAAATACTTTGGAACAATAACATTAAGAAGAGCATTATCAACATCACGTAATATTCCAGCATTAAAAGCGTTCCAAAAAGTTGATAATAAAAAGATTAGAAAATTCGTTACAAGTCTTGGAATTACCCCAGAAGTATGTAATTCAGGATATAAATATGATAAAGAAAAGGATTTATGTATAAATAAAACAGATTCAAGTGATACACAAAATCCACTTACATTACATGAAGCACATTCAATCGGAGCATTTACAGGTGTATCTCCACTAGAAATGTCAGCAGCATATGCAGCATTCTCAAATGGAGGATATTATAATGAACCATATACAGTTGAAAAAATTGTATTTAGACAAACTAAAAAAGAAGTTACACATAAATCAACTAAGACACAAGTAATGTCTGATGCAACTGCATTCATGATATCAAGTGTTTTACAAGATGTTTCATTAACTGGTGGAACTCCTAAAAATGTAGCTTGTAAAACTGGTACAACAAACTTTGATGATAATACAATGAAAAACTATAACATGCCTAGTGATGCTATAAGAGATTCATGGGTTATTGGATATTCAACTAAAACAGTAATCGGTATGTGGTATGGATATGATAGTTTCACAAAACAATCAATTGCTGATGGATATGTATTACATAATGTCCCAGCAACAATTCAAAAAGATAGATTATTCAATGCTTTAGTAAGTGCTGGAGCAATGGAATCAAACAGAGAAGAATTTAAGCAACCTTCAAGTGTTGTTAAAGTTGGAGTTGCTGCAGGAAGTAATCCAGCAAAATTAGCATCTCCTGGACAATCAGCAATTTATGAATACTTTAAAAAAGGATATGAACCAAATGAATATGATACAAGTAGTTATAAACTACCAGCACCTGGAAATTTAAAAGCAACTGAATCTGGTGGAAAAGTAACATTAAGTTGGTCAGCAGTTAATCACTCTTCAATATCTACAAGTAGTGATTATGGTAAATTTGGATATAATATTTATAAAGATGGTGTATTAATAGGATGGACAGATAAAACAAGTTATACATTCACTCCAGATGGAAGTGTCTACGGTACTTATAAAGTAGTCGCAACATTTAAATCATATAGTGGTATAACAAGTGAGGCTGCAACAATAACGTTAAGAGAAAGTTCAAAACCTTCTCCATCGCCTTCACCAAGTGATGACCCATCACCATCTCCATCGCCTTCACCTAGTGAAGACCCAATTACACCAACTGAATAAAATAAAAAAATCTCAAGATTAATTTCTTGGGATTTTTTATTTATAATCTCTACAAATATCTTTTAATTTACAATTACTACAATTAGGTTTTATAGCCTTACAATGATATCTTCCGAATAATACAAGTTGAAGATGTCTTTTACTCCACTCTTCTTTTGGAAACTTACGCTCTAGTTTCTTCTCTACTTTATAAACATCATCTTTTAAATAAGCCATTTTAAGTCGCTTAGAAACTCTTTCAACATGAGTATCAACAGCAATAGCAGGATAACCATAAAACTCGCTTAAAAACACATTAGCAGTCTTTCTACCAATTCCAGGAAGCGTAGTTAATATATCTTTATCAGTTGGAACAACACCATTATATTCTTCAACTATAATCCTCGCGATTTCTTTAGTATATTGTGCCTTTTTTCTAAAAGATCCTAGTGGATGAATAATATCCTCTAAATCTTTAATATCAGCATCCATAAGTTTTTCTAAATTAGGATATTTATTAAACATAACTGCAGTAACAGTATTAACTCTTTTATCAGTAGTTTGTGCACTTAACATTACTGCTAGTAAAAGTTCATAGTCAGTATGAAAAATAAGTTCAGGCTTTGGATTAGGAAACATTTCGTCAAGATAATCACCAATAATTTTAATATTATTATTCATCTTCATCAAACCAATTCCATTCAATAGTATCTAAATCAATATCACTTTCTTTGTCTTTTGGAACATTCCTTTTTTTTCTATTTTCTTCAACATCTTTTATAGTTTTAATACCTTTTCTACTCCATTCATATAAAATCTTATCAATATATCTCAAATTAGATACTCCATTAAAAGTTGCTTCCTTTAAAGCCTCATTAATTAAATCAGTACTGTAATTATTACTTAACCAAGACTTAATTATTTCAATTTCAATGGGACTCAAAGTTCTTCCAAATTCCTTTTCAATAGCCTCAAATATATCAGAAGTATCATTAGAAGACTCTTTACTTTCATTTACATCATCAATTATAAGTAATGAAACTTTACTATAAAAGTCATCTAACATAACAACTTCTTCCATATAACCCTTATCACTCTTAACAACTTCCACTTTAATAAAACCCTTATCAGTTAAACTACTAATAAGATTCATCACATCCATAATTTCAATATTAAAAGCCTCACTTAACTCTTCTGGGTTAAATAAAAACTTATTTCCAATGTTATATAAATACATTAAGAAAACAAATTCATTTAAAGTTAATTTTAAATTCTTATAATTTTTTAATAAATAAACCGGAATACTAATATTACCATCTTTAAATACTTTTATAAGCCCCTTATTCATCAAATCATCTCCATAACGAATTTATAATATCATATTTCATAAACTATTTCAAAGAAAAGACTTATCTAAACATATTAGATAAGTCAGAATTACCATCATCCATATTACTATCACTATCGTCATCTGAATTATTTATATCATTATACAAGTCATCAGTTAAATTACTATTAGAATTACTATTCATATTAAAATTATTATTAGAACTACTATTAAATAAACTACTAGAACTACCAGAGTTATTATTATTGTTATTCATATTAAAACTATTAATATTATTAACACTATTATTATTAAACATATTATTTAAACTACTAGTAGAGTTACTATCGGTATTGTTACTACTATTATCATTAGAACTATTACTAAATATATCATTCAGTCCACTATCAGAATTATTATTAAACATATTATTCATATTATTATTATTATTAGAAAAACTATTCTGATTAAATCCATTATTTGAATTCATATCAAAACTATTATTTTGATTATAGTTATTATTTGACTCGATATTACTATTAACATCTCCTACACCCATTGAGCTAGAAGAACCAATAGTTATATTAGAACTTATATTACTACTATTAGTATTATTATTTGAATAACTTAAATCTAAAACACTATTTGAAGTATCAGGTGTATAATCAGTACTTACATTATTATTTATATTATTAGAATAATTATTATAATCATTTGAGGCAACATTATTATTAGTATTGTTAACAGATGGCTCATAATATAATAAGTCATATTTTCCAGTAATTAATTTTATAATTACAACAATAAATGCAACTCCACTTACTAATGATAATATTGCAGTTAATATTCCTAAGTGAAGGAATACTAATCCAAATGATAAGAAATAAACAATCATATATATCTTAGCAATCATACTACCAAAAGCTAATTTAATAGTTATATAAATATTAGTAAAAGGTAAATACGCAAGAACTGTCTTTTCAGCAAACATTCTTTTATATAATGCATTTAATATTAATCCGTAGATTACGTAAAAAAATAATAAAATAAATATAAATACAGCAATAAGTCCAACACCTGCGCCTAAAGAAAATACCAAATCACTAATTTTATCTGCAGGAGACTTTTCGGTTTTTGTAATACCATTATTTATTTCTTCAAACGTAAGTCCCTCATATTTATCATAAGCACCTACTTTACAATATTCATTATCATCTAATACACTAAAATATGCTGCATCACTATAACTTTTTTCTTTAACAAAGTACTTTTTAACAATACTTAAATTAAATGGTAAGGACTCATTTTGTCTAATAACAGCTCCAGAGTAATCTGTATCTAAATCTTTTTCAGAACAATAAGTTATAAATCCAATATTTTTCTGACTAGAATCAAACATTAATATATCAATACTAATAGGTATAGGTTTTGTACTTTTAGAATTATTAGTAATACTTCCAAAACTAATAATAGGATATCCATTTTTATCTTTTAACCCACTATTAAATTTCATTTCATTATAAGAAAAATTCTTAGTTTGTATACTTATCACACTATCAACAGGATATAAAGTATTTAATTCTTCAGCATTAACATTAATAGTAAAAAAAGATACAATCACTGCAAGAAAAAAAACTATTTTATTCTTCATAAACATCTTATCTATAATTATTTAAAATATAATTATAAATTTCCTCCTTTTCATTCTTTAACCTTCTATATAAGATTTCTCTTTCTATATCATCATAAATATCAGTAATAAACTTACCTGGTTCTTTATGTAATATCTTAATAATATCATCAGATGTAATATCAATATCTTTCCTACATTTTATTACTAAATTATTGTAAGACTCAGTAACATTTTTAATATCTAAACCTTTTATTTCAGAAGCAACACTATTAACATACAACCCGTATTTATATAAAGCCATTGGATCTAAATTATTAAGTGGAATAACCTTACTTATATCATTTATAAGAGATGTTTCATTCTTATTAAAAGGATATTTATCAACTACATCTAAAATACTCCATACACCAATTAAACTTGTTGTATTAGTCTCTAATATTTTTGATAAATTAGGTAATTCTAATACTTCATCAAGTCCAAATTCTAATAATAATGATACTCCTAATTTTCTATTTGAACTAGTAAATATTTTATCAAGTTCACTTTTTTTTCTATAATAACTAAGATTTCTAACTAAATCTTTAGTCTTTTTAATAGCAGCAACTACTTCATCACTTAATTTAAAGTTTAAAATAGTTGCAAATCTTATAGCTCTAAGTATTCTTAAAGCATCATCATTAAAACTCTTATAAGCATCATCTACAGTTCGAATCACTTTATTTTCTAAGTCTTCTCTTCCATTTAAATAATCAACTATATCTCCATTACTATCCATACAAATAGTATTAATAACAAAATCTCTTCTTAATAAATCTGGATATAATTCATCTATATATTTAACCTCAGCAGGATGCCTATTATCATTATACCCTATTTCTTTTCTAAAAGTCGTTATTTCAAATCTATAACCCTTTTTTTCTATAATAACAGAACCATAATCTTCATTAGGAAGACATGAATCATTAAAAAGTTCCATTATTTGTTTAGGTGTTGCATTAGTAGTAATATCAATATCATTAGATTCAATATCTAAAAGAGTATCTCTAACATATCCTCCAACAATATATGCCTTATATCCGTTATCATTTAATTCTTTAAGTACTTTTAAAGCAACATCATACATTAAATCACCACCTAATCATATTATAACATATAAAAAAATAAAAGAACCATAATAGGTTCTTTCTTTACATAACTTTAAATTAGTTTACAGCGTCTTTTAAAGCAGTTCCAGCCTTGAAAGTAACAGCCTTTCTAGCTTCAATTTTAACTGTTTCACCAGTTCTTGGATTACGTCCTTCACGTGCAGCTCTTTCAGATACAGCGAATGTTCCAAAACCAACTAGTGGTACTTTATCACCTTTAACTAAAGCTTCAGTAATAGCAGCAAATGTAGCATCGATAGCTCTTGTAGAATCAGCTTTAGTTAATCCAGTTGCAGTTGCTACTGCCTCTACTAATTCAACTTTTTTCATATATTATATACCTCCCTATAATTTATTAAGCAATTGTTATGCTTACATATTAAAATTACCATGTTTTATAACAAAATGCAACAATTATAGATTATTTTTACTAAGTTTTTCACTAATTTCAGTAAGTAAAGATATAATATGTCCAATAGAAAAAATAACAATTGAAACAAGTAATCCTATAAACCAAATAACTACCATTAATGAAAAATTAAATTCATTAACTAAACAAGTATCAGAAAAATAATAAGAAGAAGCTTTACAAGTAGAAAATAAATTACCAAATATAATTCCTAAAAAGAAGAAAACTACAAGTAATCCTATAGAAAATATTTGATATAAATTAAGTTTCTTTCTAGAAAATTCTTTTTTAATTGACTTAATCTTAGGAAAATCACTTTTAGTTTTTGATATTTCTTCAAATAAATCCATTATTCATTATCTCCTTTCTTATCTGTATTTTTCTTTTTACTCTTTTTATTAGCATAATGATTCTTAGGATGATTATCTTTTTTCTTAGCAGTTACTTTGTCATCAACTTTACTTTCTTTTTTATTAGTATTTTCAACTTTCTCATTAACTACTTTATCTTTAATATTTTTAACTTCACGAGTAGTATCGTTAATTACTTTATCGACTTTTTCATCTATTTTATTTTCTTTTATAAATTTAGTTGTTTCTTCTTTTACTTTTTTAGATGTATCAATAACACTCTTTTTAACATCATCTATTTTTTTATCTATCTCATTTTCTTCTGCAAATTTATTTAATTCTTCTTTTAAATCGTGAGTAGCATCACTAACTTTATCTATAGTATCATTAATTTTTTCATCAATATGATACTCATCAATTACATTAACTACTTTTTCAGTAGCACTATCAAGTGTCTCTTTAATATTTTCCTTTATCTCATCGAAATTACCTTTATTATTAATATTAATCTTCTTTGTATCTAAATACTCTCTATATAAATATATATATCTTCCAACTAATCCAATATAAATAAAATCAAGAATTGATAAAACTACTCCACTAACTTCTACTGCAGAAATTAAACTAACACATAAACTAAATACACCAAGAACAATTATTGTATAAAAATACCATTCATTTGTTAATTCATTAAATGGAGAATTACCAAGCTTATATTCTTTCCAATATGATGTATCTCTAAACATAGTATGAAAGAAATAAATAACTATCGTAAAATTAGTAATAAAATCAAGTACAGTATTTAATGAAAAAGACTGAAATATTGTAAGACAAGATGTTACTGTGGAAATTATGTATATAAATAGTAAAAATAAATTCATATAATTAAAATATTTTTTACCAAAATTAATCTTTAAACTTAAAAAATATACTAAAACAAGTAAATATATTGTATTATGATTAATTACACTACTAAATAGTGCTAAAGTATTATCTCCATTAACAGCAAAAGACTGACTAGAAATAACAATTAAAGCAATAACTATTATAATTAAATTTGTAATAAAATTCCCACTATCATACCATTTAATATCTTTTTTACTTTTACTCATACAATCACCTTCATCTAAATTATAGCATTATTTAAATTCAATTAAAATGAGAAAAATCTTTTTTCTTTTAAACTTTGTAAAGTTATGCTATAATATTCTCGAATTGGAGGGGATAATCTATGAAGTTACCTACAGTAGCCTTAGTTGGTAGACCAAACGTTGGTAAGAGTACTCTATTTAATAAAATTGTTGGTAAACAAGTATCAATAATTGAAGATTTACCTGGAGTTACTAGAGATAGAATTTATCAAGAAGCAACTTATAATAAAAAGAAATTTTATTTGATTGATACTGGTGGTATTGATGCAACTAAAATGGATTTTAATACTGAAATAAAAATGCAAGCAGAAATAGCAATTAATGAAGCAGACGTTGTTGTTTTTATAGTAGATGGAAAAGAAGGAATAACTACTAATGATTTAATAGTTAGAGACTTACTTAGAAAAACTGATAAAAAAGTAATTGTTGCTATTAATAAAATTGATGTAAAAGATGCTCAAAATAATATTTATGATTTCTATGAATTAGGTTTTGATACTTATATTCCTATTAGTAGTATTCATAATACTGGCTTTATTGAATTAATGGATGCCGTAACAATGAATTTTAAAGAAGTTGAAGAAAAAGAAGATACAAGAATTAAATTTTCATTTATTGGAAGACCAAATGTTGGTAAAAGTTCATTAATGAATGCTATGCTTAATGAAGACAGAGTTGTTGTTTCAAACATTGCTGGTACAACACGTGATTCAATTGATTCTGTATTAAAGTATAATAATGAAGAATTTGTTATGATTGATACTGCTGGTATGAGAAAAAAAGGTAAAGTATTTGAGTCAGTTGAGAAATATTCACTATTTAGATCAATGAAAGCAATAGACAGATCAGACATTTGTGTTGTAGTAATTAATGCTGAAGAAGGTATTAAAGAACATGACAAACATATAGCAGGATATGCAATAGACAGAGGAAAAGGTTTAATATTTGCTGTTAACAAATGGGATACTGTTAAAGATACAACTATTCAAGAATATGAGAAACTAATGCGAGCAGAATTTCAATTCGCACCATATGCCCCTATTGTATTTATATCTGCACTTACTAAAAAAAGAATTCATACATTAATGCCAGAAATAGTAAAAGTAAAAGAAAATATTAAAAGAGAAGTAAAAACAAGTCTTTTAAATGAAGTAATACAAGATGCATATCAATTAAATTTACCACCATCATATAAAGGTAAAAGATTAAAAATATATTTCACATCACAAACAGGAATTGAACCACCTAAATTTACATTTAGAGTAAATAATAAAGGTCTAGTACATTTCTCATATGAAAGATATCTTGAAAATAAAATAAGAGAAAACTTTGATTTTACAGGTACACCTATTACATTACAGTTTAAAAATAGAAATGGTGAAGATTTATGATAATTGGAAATAATAATTTTAATAATAACAATTTTACAAATAAATTTAATAGAATAAAAAAAGAAGGCGAAAGAAACAAAGAAAGATTAAATCCTACATTAGTTGATAAAAAAGCATTTAATTATGGTAATACAAAAAACAAACAACAAATGGCTGATAAATCTTTCGCAATGCTTCAAGATAGATACAACAATGGCCTAATTTCATTAGAAGAATTTACAAGAAAATGTAATAATCTAGAAAAACAAAGAAGAAATTAAAATAAACCTCTTACATATAATTATGTAGGAGGTTTTATGTTTAAAGATAATTTATTTAATAAAATAGAAAAAAAGACTAATGTAAATAAAGAAACAATTTTAAGTCTAGCAAATAAGTTACAAAAAAATAATATGAAAGATGAAAATACTATACGTGAAGTAATACATGATTTATGTAAAATAACTAATAAAGAAATATCAAAAGAAAAAGAAGATAAAATAATTAGTGCTATTATAAATGACAAAGTTCCAAAAAACGTAGATAAAATGTTTTAAAAAGGCTATTTATTTAGCCTTTTTTGTTATATAATTAATATATTAAGAATAGTAAGGAGTATATATTATGGAAAAAGAAAAGACATTTAATTATTATTATGATGAAGAAAAAAACATCATATATGTACCAAGAAATATTCTTGAACTTTCAAGAAAAAACAATATTGTAATAGAAGGAACACCTAGACTTATAGATGATGGTAATTATTATTCTATTCATTATAAAGATTTAAAGAAATTAGAAGAAGTTGCTAATATCAAGGGTAAAGAAATAGTATTTAATAAAAAGGAAAAAGAAAAAAACATTGTTATAGTATATAAACTAGTTGATAGTAATGAATTATATACAGCCGAAGATTTTGGAAACAGTAATAAAAAAACAAGAACAGTAATGGACAAAATTTGCTACGAAACAACAGTAGAAGAACTAGAATCAATTAGAAATAAAAAATTTATTATTGTAACTGTATATCAAACTGGAAAAGTAGCTGAAAAAGAAAACGAACCAAGAGAAATTATTGCATGTAATCTAAATGATTTATTATTTGTAAAAGAAAGTGATTTAAATAAAATATCTATAAACACTAAAGGCAGAAAAAAAATAAAAGTAGATGGAACTATATATGTAGAAACAATTGAGGAAGAAGTATATAAACTAAAAGAATTAACTCATAGTAAAATTACTGTTAAGGATATAGTAAAAAAAGAAAATACTTCTAGTAAAAGGATTTAAATGTTTTGTCCAAAATGTCATACAGAATTAGACGACGATAAAAAATTTTGTACTAGATGTGGAACAAATTTACAAGTAAAAAAATCTAAATATACTCAATTTTCTACAATGAGAACATTCAAAAGAATGGCAGAATTAGATTATAGTAAAAATAAAAAAGATAATGAAGAAACACAAGAATTAGACAACGCAGATCATAATGATACTCATAATGAACAATATAATTATAATAAAAAGTATAGTAAAATAAAAAAAGATAATAGTGACTCACATAATATTCAATATAACTATAGTAAAAATTATAGTAAATCAAATGATTACGAAGAAAATCACAATGAACAATATAGTTATAGTGAAGAATATAGTAAAATTAATAATATCCAAGTAACATCAGATGAAGATTATATAGAAAGTTATGTTGGAAGATATTATAAATATATCAAGAGTCAAACTATCTCAATATACTCCCTACTATTTGGAGAATATTACTTACTATATAGAAAAATGTATACTGAAGGAATTATTATAATAATATTAAATATAATAATTGCGTGTTTCAATGTCGGACTAGCATCACTACTAACAATAATAGTAAGACTATTCCTAGCCTTTAAATTTAAAGATATTTATCTAAATAAAGTTGAAAAAAAAGTTAATGAAATAAAAATAATTAATAGTGATAAACAATCAACTGAATTAATAAATATAATTAGTAAAAAAAGTGGTACTCTAGATTTAGGTTTCTTAATATTTATCGCAATATTTATAAGTTTATTTACAGCAGCAATTTATGATGTAAGTGTTGAAGAAAATAATGATTCAACTTCAAGTAATCAAACAGAAGAAAAAGATACAACAACAATCAATAATAACAATAGTAATACTAATATAGATAATAATGATACAAATATAGATAATAACGATACAAATATTTTTAAAGATATCATTGTAGAATTACCAAGCAATTATAAAGAAAAAGCAGTTATAAATAAAGAAAGAAAAATATTATCTGTAATGGTTGAAAGTAATAAAAATTCTATGTGTACATTAGCAATATCAGAAATAAATGATGACTATAATAATGAAAAAGAGTACTTAAATGATATTATTTCATTAGAAAAAGATAGAATTACTTATGATGAAATGTCTAACTATAACATTAATAATATTAATTGGTATAGATTAAAAGGAAAAAGTAATAATTATATGCAAGAAGAAAGATCAGTTATAAAAAATAATACTAGTTTATACCAAGTATTATTTAGAAGTGAATCAGCAACAGAAGATGCTTGTCAAAAATATAAATATGATATTTATAATAATATATACTTAAAGAACAATTAATGTTCTTTTTTTATTTTTAAATATAAATTATTAACTCTTTCCATTCCAAAACCTATTATTAAGAACATAAGTATATTTAAAATATAAGCATATCTTGGAGAAATTTCTATAAACATATAAACACCAAAATATAATCCAAGAATAATCTTAATCAATAAAGTCTTATCAACTCCACTATTCTTTTTAAGTTTCTTAGGAAATAAACTAATTATAAATAATAAATAACTAAAATTAAGTACACCTTGATTAAATAAATATATAAAATTTAATATCTTACTATTTATATTATTAGTTATTTGAATATCATAATTAGTCTGAGTCCATAATATAACTTCTTTTTTTAAAAATAAAACAGGAAACTTAATATAATCATTTTTTATTCTATCAACAAGTAATTTATGAGTATCATTACCATTAAAATATTCATTTTGATCTTCTTCATTATATATTCCATTATATTTGTCATTAAGTCCACAATAGAACTTCCACTCTGGAGAATTATTTTTTAAATAAATATTATAATTATAGTGAACTAAAGAATTAAAAATAAAATTAAAACTAAAATAGCAAATAAATAAAATTAAAGAATAAGAAAAGTATTTAAACATATTCTTCTTATTACTTAAGCAAATATTATAAATAATAATACCCATAACAATAATAATTGCTTCTGTCCTAAAAATATTAGAAATACTAAGTAATAATCCAATAAGTATAAACAATTTATAATCGTATTCTTTACTAATAAGTAAATATATTACAATTAATACTATAAGAGCAGGTAAATGTTGATTAGTTAATACACTATTTAAATATACTGGATATAAATAAAATATATATAATAAAGAACTTATTCTTCCAATATTTTCATTAAATAGTTTTTTTCCTATTAAATATATAAAGAAAACAATAAAAGATGTAATAAGACAATTAACTATTTTTAAAAATATAACACTATTAAATATCTTTAATAAAAAAGCCTGATATAAAACATGTCCAAATTGATAACTAAAAGTTTGAAAATAAGGAGTACTTAAAAAAGATAAATCATTATTAATTAAACTTTTACTAGCACTATACATTACTTTAAAGTCATCAAGTATACTTACTTTTAAATAAAATACACTAATTAGTCTAACTATTAAAGCAAGAATAAAAATAAATAAACCAAATCTCTTTATTTTTACTTTCTTAACAAATAACCATAATAATATAAATATAGGTATAATAAGTAAAAAAGAAAATTTACTACTCATAAAAAATATTAAAACCGTAAACATTATAAATAGTAAATATTCACATAATTTTATAAATTTATTCATATAAAATCACATCTTTTCTTTTCTTAATATAGCATACATAACCTTTATTTTCAAATTTATTTATGTTAGACTAATACTCAAGGTGATAATATGAAAACTTTAATAAAAAAGGAATATAAATACTTATTATTGATAATAACTTTATTATTTCTAATACATTTACCATTAATGACTAAAAATATAATAAGTGCTGATATTCTTCTAAATAATTATTTTTATAAAGGATATTCATGGGAAATATCTCTAGGAAGATTTGGATTATATATAATTGGAATATTAAAATCATTCATTACAATACCACACATAGACTTATTAATAAGTTATATTTTTATAAGTATATCAACAATACTTTTAATGGACTTATTTAATATAAAAGATAAAATAAAAAGAATATTACTAATACTAATAATAGTATTAAGTCCAATAACATCATCTACTCTATTATTTAATTATTGCTCTATTGGATATACTTTTGCTTTTCTTGGAAGTGTATCTTCAATATATATTTTTTATAAAGAAAAAAACAAATACTTAAAATATATTATTCCTATTATATTAATAGTACTATCACTTTCTATGTATCAAGCATATCTTTCCCTAATAGTAACATTATTTGTTATATATAATTTAAAATTAATATTAGATAAAAAAGAAAATTATAAAGAATCATTTAAATATTTAATATTATTAATAATTGGAATACTATTTTACTTTATCTCAATGAAATTATCACAATTAGTATTCCATATTGATATGAGTAGCTATAGTAATGCAAATGAAATTGGTATAAATACAATACTAACTATTCCAAACAAAATAATAGATACATATAAATTAACTTATAGCTTTTTCTTTACAAACTCTATAATAAAAAATACATATCTACATAACAATATAATTAATTTACTAATTTTAATTACAATAACCATAACCATAATAGTAAATTTATTTAAAAATAATATAAGTAATAAAAATAAAATAATAACTACACTAATAATATTAACATTACCAATATATTTAAATAGTATTATATTTGTAATATCAGATACAAAATTACAATTATTAATGAGTTCATCTTATTTATTAATTTACTTATTATTAATATACTTAATACCTAAAAATAGTATAAAATATTTAAATATAGTATTAATAATTCTTTTACTAAGAAATAACTTAATACAAGTACAATCAACATATTTAGCACTAGAAAACACATTTAATAGATACAATTTAGTAATAGATTCTGCTATTAAGGAAAATATAAATAATCCTAATACAAGATATGTAGTAATTGGAAAAGAAAAAATAAAAAGTACAAATATAAGCAAACAAAACTATGGTTTTATCAGTGATGATAGTATATTTTGGAAAGAATATAATTTAAGGAAACTGGGATTTACTAGATTCTGTGAAGAGTATTATGGACTAAATATAAATTATCTAAGTAAAGACAAGGCATTAGAATTAGAAAATAATAAAACTGATAAATTAATAGAAAATAGAGATGATATAACTATAATTAACCTAGATTACTTGAAATAATAACCATTTTAAGGTATAATTAAGCGTGTTTATCGAGGTGAAGTAAATGAAAAAGAAATTATTAAAAAACATATTAAGTTTAGTAGTATTAATAATAGTTCTATTCACAACTTATGAAATTCTTAAATTAAACATATTACCAAATAAGTACTTAATAACTATAATAATAGGAGAAATAATATTATATGTACTTGGATTATTACTATATAATTTAAAAAAGAAAGTATTTGTTATCATTGGTATAATATTATACTTAATAAGTATTATTGGAAATATATTTGGATATTATTACTTAAGCAAAACAAATAAATATATATCAAAGAACTTAGAATATAAAACATATAAAGTTACAACAAAATATTATGTATTAGCAAGTAAAAATGATAGTATAGATGATGTTAAAGCAATAAATAAAGAGAAAAAAGTTGAATACTACAAATATAGTCGTTCAATAAATAAAGCATTAAAGTCACTTGGAGATTATAATTATGAAGCAAGTGATACTGCATCTAAATCTATGGAATATGTAAATAATGAGAATGGATATTTCTTAATCGCAAGTGCTAATTATGATTATTTAATGGATTCTACTAATTTATATTCAAGAGACAATTATAAAATAATTAAAGAATTTGAAGTATCTGAAAATATTAAAAGAAATGATGAAATAAAAGATACATTTAATATTTATATTAATGGTCTTGATTTTACAGGTATAATGCGTGATTATAATTTAATCGCAACAGTCAATTTAAAAACTAAAAAAGTCATACTAACATCTATTCCAAGAGACTATTACATTGATGTACCAGCATACAACATGAAAGATACATTAATGTGTTTGGGTTCATTAGACTCAGAAGTATCAAAAGAAGCTTTAGAAAAATTATTTAATACTAAAATAGACTATACAATAAATTTAAATACAAATAGTTTAGTAAATGTTGTAGACACATTAGGTGGAATTGAATTCTGTTCTGATTTAGAATTTACAACTACACATGCATTAGTTACTGATACATATAATGATAGTGTTGGTAAAAAACTACATGTTACTAAAGGATGTAAAAACTATAATGGTACAGAAATACTAGCAATCGCAAGAGAAAGAATGGCTCTTCCTGGAAGAGATAGATATAGACAAAAAAATTGTAGACAAATCTTAATAACAATAGCTAAAAAAATTGCTTCTATCTCATCTTTAACTAATTATAACGAAATATTAAATTCATTTGATGGACTATATACAACAGATATGAATGACAAAGTAGTAAAAAATATTATTAAAAAAGTTATAGAAGATCCTAATTTTGAAATAATAGAACAAAGCGTTGATGGAACTGATGGCATTGGTGTTGGACATTTAGGAACAAGTGAAGCATGGATAATGACTCCTAGTATGGATACAGTAAACGATGCATCAACTAAAATTAATAACTTATTAAATGAAAAATAATTAGAATAATATCAATGATATTGTTCTTTTTTTTTATACTTTTCATATATTTTACTAGTATAAGGAGAATGCTATGGAAAAATATGAAATAATTAAAAATATTGCCAAAAGAAGTGGCGGAGATATTTACTTAGGTGTAGTTGGTGCCGTAAGAACAGGAAAATCAACTTTTATAAAACGTGTTGTTGAAACATTAATTGTTCCAAACATTGAAGATGAATATGAAAGAAAAAGAGCATTAGATGAAATTCCTCAAAGTGCTGCTGGAAAAACAATTATGACAACAGAACCTAAATTTGTTCCAAACAATACTGCAAAAATTAAAATAGATGACATAAACTGCAACATTAAATTAATAGACTGTGTTGGGTATATGATTAATAATGCAATTGGCGCAACTGATGAAAATGGACCAAGAATGGTAAAAACACCTTGGTATAATGAAGAAATTCCTTTTACAGAAGCTGCAGAAATAGGAACAGAAAAAGTAATAAAAGAACATTCAACTATTGGTATAGTAGTAACATCTGATGGTTCAATTGGAGATTTCCAACGAAGTGATTATATTGAAGCAGAAACAAGAGTAATTGAAGAATTAAAAAGTATTGGAAAGCCATTCATAGTAGTATTAAATACAACACACCCTACTCATCCAGATACAGAAAATATCGCAAGAGAAATAAAAACCAAACAAAATATACCTGTACTTCCAATAAACATAGAAGCAATGAATGAAAAAGATATGTATAATATTCTAAGAGAAGCATTATATGAATTCCCAGTCCTAGAAGTAAGAGTAAATATGCCAGAATGGATTAGTATTTTAAATCCGGATAATAAAATTAAAAAAGCATATATTGAATCTATAAAAGAGAGTGTAATTGAAATAGATAAAATAAGAGATGTAGAAAAAATAACTGAACATTTCTTAGAAAATGAATATATTGAAAAGTGTTATCTATCAGATATAGATACATCAACTGGAATAATAACAGTTAACTTAACCGCTCCGATTAAACTATATAATGAAACACTAAATGAACTTATTGATAAAGATATTAAAACAAAAGCAGATTTACTATCTCTATTTCAAGAATATAATGTTGCAAAAAGAGAATATAATCAAATTAAATATGCTCTAAATATGGTAAAACAAACTGGTTATGGTATTGCTACTCCATCTATTGATGATATGAAGTTGGATAAGCCTGAAATAATAAAACAAGGCCCTAGATATGGTGTTAAATTGAAGGCTGTTGCTCCATCTATTCACATGATAAAAGTAGATGTAGAATCTACATTCGAACCAATTATTGGTAGTGAAACACAATGTAAAGAGTTAATTGACTACTTAACAAAAGATAAAGAAACTGATAAGAACGAAATATGGAAAAGTGAAATATTTGGTAGAAGTCTTGACTCTATTGTACAAGAAGGAATTCAATCAAAAATAAATCTTATGCCAGATAACATAAGATTCAAATTACAAAACACTTTAACTAGAGTAGTAAATAAAGGTTCAAATAATGTTATTACAATAGTAATTTAAAAGAGTGAAATTATTCACTCTTTTTAGTACTTACTTTAGAAATCAATTCATTGTAATAATTATATAAATCTTGAGTTTTAAATTTAATTTCTCCATCTTCTACTACCCAATCATCTTTATATAAAACTAAGAAATTAAGAACTTCAATACTAGTATCATAAACATTATTCATACGAGATTTAGTACTCTTTAATAATTCTATAGTAGAATTATAATTACTTCTCATATTTGAAGAAAACATTAAATTATCATATAAATTAACATAGTATTCTTCTTTAGTACTTTTATAAATATTATTTTTAATCTCTTCATCACCAAATTTATTAATTAAATCATCGACTTTTTTGTTAAACGTCTCTTTAGATGTATTTAAATATTCAAGTGACTTAGTAAATTCAGGACCATCTGTTGAATAATTATCATATGAAAGTATTGTAGTTAATTCCTTATCATTGATAAGTTTTAATACTTCTTGTAATTCTAAATGATAATCATCTAAATATTTTTTAATAGACTTCTCAACAACAGCATACTTTCCTCTAGTAACTGTTTTTTTATTATATCTATCTTTAGTAATATCTAACTTAGATAAATACTCCATTTCATTTTTAAGTTCGTTTTCCATAGTAGCATCTCTAATTACAAGAAAACTAACTAACATAAACATATTTAAAACAATAAAACCAAATACTAGCAAAAACTTCTTTCTACTACTCATATCATCACCTACTTATATACAATACTATCTCTAAGTAATAAATTAGTATCGTACCCAAATATAAATTTACCAAACTCCACCTTTTCAAGTAACTTATCAAATGAATCATCTACTAGGCCATAAAACTCTCCATCTAAATACCTAATAGTATCTAAATCTTTTATACATAAATAATTCATAGTCTTAAAATATACTTCATTATCATCGTTTAAAATAATTTTTAAATCGATTGAATCCTTATATAAAGAATCATCTATTTTAACTAAATTTAAAAATAATCCTATTTTTCTATAATAAGTATAAACTTTATAATAACCATTAAGTTTTAATTCATTCTTAAGTTTATCTATATATTCTTTTACAACATTTCTAATATCAGCATCACAATCAATCTTTTCATAAACATATATTTTTATATTATCAGAAGATAATAATTCAATTTCCACATAATCACCTAATAAAATATATGCCTAAATTGTATCCTCATAAACTAAATCTTCAATTTTCTTTAATACTTCTTTAACACCAAGTCTAGTAACACTAGAGAAAACTACTAAATCATCTCCTATTACTAAGTCAAGGGTATCCATAATTAGCTTTAGATTTTTTTGTTTTTTACTTCCACCTACTTTATCAGCTTTTGTTGCGATAACAGTTACAGGAAGGTTATAGTATTTTAAAAAGTTATACATTAATAAATCATCTTCAGTTGGTTTCATTCTAAAGTCAATTAACATAAAAACTCTTTTTAATTGCTCACGTTTTTCCAAATACTCTTCAATCATCATACCAAACTTAGCTTGAGTCTTTTTATCAACAGATGCATAACCATATCCAGGAACATCTATTAAATAAAAATCATTATTAACTCCATAAAAATTCAATGTTTGAGTCTTACCAGGTTTTGAAGAAGTATAAGCTAAATTCTTACGAGATAAAATAGAGTTTATAAAACTACTCTTTCCTACATTACTTCTACCAACAAGTAAAAATTCAGGTTTGTTCTCATCAGGATATTGACTTCTACGTGATGCAATAACATCTAAATTTGCTTCTTTAATAACCATTATTCTTCACCTTCATCATTATATTTTTTTAATTCTTTATCTAAATCTCTCATAACTTCCAATGCCTCATCTAAAGTTTTAACTCTAACACCAGATGCCATTTTATGACCACCACCATGATGTTGTTCTGCTACTTTGTTAATTTCTGGTCCACGAGATCTAATAGAAATACGATATTGATTATTTTTTATATCTTCAGTAATAGTTGCCCAAACAAGAACCTCTTTAATATAATTAAAATCATTAATCATATTTCCAGCAGAAGCACTATCAACACCATATTCATTTATTACGTCATTACTAATTACAACATAACCAAGCTTATTTTCAGTAACTTTCATATTAAGAGAAATATATCCTTCAAGTCTAACTTCAGAAAGAGGTCTAAGATATAATTTATTATAAATTTCACTTAAATCAAAATCATAATCTCTTAAATAATTAGAAACTCTTTGAAAAGTATTTGCTGTTGCACTATTAAATAAAAATCTATTTGAATCAGACACTAATCCCATATATAAAAGTTCTGCAATTTCTTTATTACACTTTAGTTCAGTATCTTCAATAATCTTCATTATTATCTCACAAGCAGAAGTTTTATCATCTTCTATAATTTCTAATCCACCAAATTCTTCTATAAATGGATGATGATCAATCTTAATAACATCACTAAAATTATCTGGGTTTGCAGAATCGATTCTTTTTTTATCTGGTGTATCACAAACTATTAATAAAGCATTATCAGAAGTTTCTAACTTATCAAGTTTACCAAAATGAGCAAACTTTTGACTACCAGTACCGATTGCTAAAACCTTCTTATCTGGAAAAGTTAACCTAATAGAATCTCTAAGTGCTAATTGACTACATAAAGCATCCGGATCAACACCTATATGTCTTGCAATCATAATTGTATCGTATTGTTTTATTTTATCTATTATTTCAGTATACATATATCATTTCCTATCTATTTGTAATTAATTCTAAAGTATCCTTTGCAACCATTAACTCTTCATCAGTTGGAATAGTATATATTGCAATACTTGAATCATTTGTACTTATTTTTACTTCTTCACTCTTTTTATTATTCATATCTAAATCAATCTTAACACCAAGACATGCAAGACGCTCACATATTTCACGTCTAACTGGAACACTATTCTCACCAATTCCTGCAGTAAATACAATAGCATCAACTCCGCCTAAAAGTACATAGTATTGAGAAATAAAGTCAACTACTCTTCTTACAAATTTATTCTTAGCAAGAATTGCTTTCTCATTTCCTTTATCACATTGTTCTAATATATCACGCATATCATGACTATACTCACTAATACCTAGTAAACCACTATGTTTTGTCAAGTCATCAATTATTTCTCCAACATTTTTTCCCTCTTTTTCCATAACAAAAGGAATAATAGATGGGTCAATGTCACCACTTCTAGTTCCCATAACAATACCAGATAATGGAGTAAATCCTGTACTAGTGTCAACTACTTTCATATCTTTAATAGCAGATACAGAACCACCATTTCCAAGATGACAACTAATTAATTTAAAATTATCTCTTCCAAGAATTTTTCTTATTTCTTCAGTAACATACTTATGACTTGTTCCATAAAAACCATATTTTCTAACTCCATATTTTTCATACCATTCATATGGAACAGGATATAAGAAATTTTCTTCACTTATAGTTTGATGGAATGCAGTATCAAAAACAGCAACCATTAATGTATTTGGAAGTAAATTCTTAAAAGCCTTCATTCCATCAGCTTCACTCTTATTATATAATGGAGCAAGATCACTAAGTTCATAAACATCATTAATAACTTTGTCACTAATAAATACACTATTTGAATATTTTGAACCACCATGAACAACTCTATGTCCAATAGCTTTTACATCATCTAAAGAACCAATAACATTTAAAGTAAGTAAATTGTCAAATAAAATTTTAACGGCATCTTCATAGTTATTAATTTCAGAAGTTAAAACTATTTTTTCACCATTATATTTAATTTCACAACTACTATCTTCAAGTCCAATCCTTTCAATTATACCTTTAGCAATAACACTATTGTCATCCATTTCAAATAAAGTAAATTCCATAGAACGACTTAAAGTATTAATTGTCATAATTTTCATAAAACTACCTCTTTCTAGAAACCTATTAATATTATACTACAATCATATAATTAAAGAAAGAAAAAAGATTGGACTAGCCAATCTCTAATTATTTACATAATTCATATGTATCTTTAATAATCATTATTTCTTCGTTTGTAGGAAGAACATAAACTGGGATACTAGAATCTTCACTAGTAATAATTCCTTCATTTACATCTTTAAATCCTGCAATTGAATCATTTACTTCTTCATTTAGTTTTAATCCTAAACAAGAAAGTTTATTAACGATATCTGCTCTTGTTTCACTACCATTTTCAAGAACTCCAGCAGTCATAACAATAGCATCTACTTTTCCTTCTAATTCAACATAATATTGTGAAATATAACGAACAATTCTATCAACATACATATCTAATGCTAATTTAGCATTTTCATCTCCATCTGCGATTGCTTTTTCAACATCTCTGTTATCGTTAAATCCACAAATTCCAAGAAGTCCACTCTTCTTATTATAAGATGAAGATACTTCATCAACTGAAAGACCTGCTTCTTCAATCATATATTCAGTAATAGATGGATCGATTGAACCACAACGAGTACCCATCATTAATCCATCAACTGGAGTAAGACCCATTGTTGTGTCATAACATTTACCATTCTTAATAGCACTAATACTTGCTCCACTACCAACATGGCAAATAATTAAATTTACATCTTCCTTACCTAATCTTTCTTTCATTTCTGTAGTAATGTATTTATGACTTGTACCATGGAAACCATATTTTCTAACACCATACTTAGTATACCATTCCATTGGAACTGGATACATATAATTTACTTTTGGCATTGTTTGATGGAATGCTGTATCAAATACTGCAACCATAGGAACATTTGGTAAAGCTTCTTTCATTGCTTTAATACCAGCTAAATTTCCAGGATGATGTAATTTAGCAAATTTAGTTAAACTTTCAATATCAGAAATTACTTGATCATCAATTATAACTGAATCAGCATATTTTTCACCACCATGAACAACTCTATGTCCAACTGCAGCTATTTCATCCATACTTTCAACTGCACCATATTTAATTAATTCATCAATTAAAACTTTAACAGCCTCAGTATGATTCTTTAAAGGTTTTTCTCCTTTTATTTTCTTTCCATTAACTTTAGTATTCCAAAAACTATCATCAGCACCTATTTTTTCAATATAACCACTAATAATAACTTCTTCTTCAGGCATTTCAACTAATTGAAATTTTAAAGAACTACTACCT
Organism: uncultured Bacilli bacterium; assembly: GCA_934131175.1. Classification (GTDB taxonomy): domain Bacteria; phylum Bacillota_I; class Bacilli_A; order RF39; family UBA660; genus UBA3789. The sequence goes on from CAKOZD010000003.1 coordinate 60,063, forward strand.
GCATTAACACATAATAACTTCATTTTGCATCTCCTTTTTCTAAAACTTAAAATATCAAAATAGTAATAATTTGTCAATACTATTCAAAATGATACCCCTTAGTATTTATACCACATTTATTTAGTTTTTTAACACGTTTATTTAAAGGTAAATTTAATATATCAGGATAAACACTTTGTACTTTCTCACTAGAAGTAAAATCAACTAAATTTTCAACTATAATATTCTTATCATCATCAATACACTTAAATGGTTCAAATACCTTATTTCTATATAAAGACCAATAATACTTATCAAATCTTGTAAGCAATATACAATATAAATTTTTATTATTCTTAATTAAAAATAAATTATCTATTAAATTTTCTCTATTCTCATTTAATAAATCATAATTAGTTCTAATAAAACTATAAATACTTTCTATTTCGATATTTTTACTAAATAAAAATTCTACTATATCACTAAATTCATCTATTAGATTGTCTTTCTCCATAATTATCACCTTTCATATATTTATTAATTTCATTCTTTATATAATTTAAATTATCTTCATATAAATAAGTTATATAAAAAAACAATTTATCATTCATCTTAATATTATATTTTTCTTCTAATTTCTTAATTGTATTTTCTAAAAATTCTACATTACAAATCTCACACATAGAAGACAAAATAGAAATAAAATCAATGTCTTCTGATTCTAGCATTTCTTTTAAACAATCAACATTAGAATTTTTTCCACTATAACTATATGATAGTTTAAAACCTTTATATTTTTTTATCAAAAGTTCATTTTTTAATTTTTGATAGTCTCTTGAATCTCTAAAATAGTCTGTACATCTCTTATTCATATCAAAATATTCTAATCCAAAAGAACAATTATTATCGAATATAGGTGAAAAAGAATATTTGTCATCTTTTTTTAACAATCCATAATTATTGGGATGTCTATCTTGTTGCATCGTAATCATATCAAAACATAAAAGTACTGCTAAATTGTATTTAATATTTTTCTTTTCTTCTTCGCTAAATTCTTGATTTTTATTAATTATTTCACACATATCTTTAAAATTATTTAATTTTTTAGAACAAGTTATTGAAACATTACCTTCGTTTTCTTTAGCAATATTCTCTGCTTTTTCTGTAATTATCTGTGAAATGTTATTATCTATTGCTCTTTGAATGAGTTCATTTCCATGAATTAATTCATCATTTTCTTTTATAAAAGATTTAGTTAAAAATCCTGCTTTATCATTAAAACTAGCAAGACCATACTTTGCACATTTTATTCCTAACTCGTCAGCAAATTCTTTTGATAATAATTCTCCCCACATATTGTATTCAAATTCTTTTATTTTCTTAAATAGATATCTATTTTTACCATCGTCTATCCAAAATAAAGCATTTATTCCATTTCCTTCAAATTCTATAAAATCCTTATTATAAAATTCATCCAGATTACCATTAAATGAATAATTAAATTTATCTTTTAAATATTTTTCTATACTAAGAATACCATTATCTATCATTTAATCACCAACCTATATTAATTATAAAAAAAAAAGAAGAATTATTAAAGTATAATTCCTCTTTTTTAGTAAACTATTTACTTCTACTATTCTTTTTAGAAGTTGATTTTCCTTTACCATTTTGAACTAATCTTTTAGTCATTTCTCCACCAACACTACCGTTAGCACGACTACTAGCATCTGCTCCTAAATTAACACCAAATTCATTAGCAATTTCGTATTTCATAGAATCAGTTGCTTTCATACCATTAGTTCTAGCATTTCTTGCATTTCTTGCATTTTTCTTTGGTCTTGCCATAATCTCACCTCCTACAATTAGGATGTAAAATTATTTTAATTTTATACATTAATTTTATAATAAATCTGAAAATTCATTATTAACTACATCATTTACTTGAATAGTATTTAATGAGTCAACTGCTTCATTTATTAATCTCTCATAATCAAATTTATTTTCTTCTTTCACTGCAGTTTCAATTTTCGGATTAATTGCTGGATGTTTTGGAACAAATACTGTACAACAATCTTCATATGGTAAAATACTTGTTTCATATGTATCTATTTTTCTAGCAATATCCATTATTTCTAACTTGTCAAGACAAGCAACAGGTCTAATAACTGGCATATTAGTAACACTATTAATAACACTCATACTTGTTAAAGTTTGACTAGCAACTTGTCCTACACTTTCTCCATTTATAATTGCAAGTCCATTATATTTAGTAGCCAATTTTTCCATTATTCTATACATCATACGACGCATAATTGTTATACAGTAATCTTCTCTACAATTTTTATAAATTTCTTCTTGAATCGGCGTAAAATTAACTATATGAAGATTAATATGATTAGTATAACTTGATAACTTTCTACATAAAGTAATTACTTTTTCACGAGCCTCTAAACTAGTATGTGGAATAGCCTCAAAATAAACAGCATCTATTACAATTCCACGTTTCATTGCTAAATAACCAGCAACAGGTGAATCAATCCCCCCTGAAAGCATAAGCATACCTTTTGGTTGTGTTCCAACAGGATATCCTCCACTTCCATTAAAAGAGTTATAATAAATATAAGTACCATCTTCTCTAATTTCTACTTTTAAAAGTAAATCTGGATTATGAACATCAACCTTTATATTTGGTATACTCTTAAGAATCATACCACCAAGTATCCTATTTAAATCCCCACTATGTATTGGAAAACGTTTATCACTTCTTTTAGTCTCAACCTTAAAGGTATTAAAATTAGTATTAGAAACAACTTCCATAACCGTACTTTTAATAGATTCTTCATCACTATCACATAAATATGCAATATTAAAAGTATGAATACCAAATACCTTTCCCACTATTTTTACTATATTATCTAAATCTTCATCTTTAAACTTAATAGTCATCTTAGCTCTATCTTTATTAATAGAAACATCATACATACTTAATTTAGATTTTACATTATTATACAAAGTATTAATAAAGAAATTACGATTTCCTTTCTTAGTACTCAATTCACCATATTTTATTAAAATAACTCTCATACTGCTACCTCCAACGTTCATATTTTATCATATAAAAAGAAAAAAAGATATATAAATATAATTAAAATAATTATGTAAAGTTATTGTAAAAAATAAGTGTTAAATGTCAACAATGTAAATTAACACTATATTGACAAAATATAAATTATATGCTACTATATATACAACTTAAGAGGGAGTAGTTCCACCTGCAGGTGTAGTAATTCAACTAAACGATTATTAAAAATCTGGATTACTTAAATACATAGAACAAGACTTTTATGATTATTCATAAGAGTCTTTTTTTTCATCTTAAGTTAAGAAGGAGAATTAATTAATATAAAATGAGAAATTTAAAAATTTACAAATCAGCTATACCAATTGTTTTAGGAGCATCATTAGCACTAACAGGATGTAATAAGAAAATGGATTGTCAAGTAGAAGGAGAACATGCTCATAAATATGTAACTGAAAGTGGATTTGAAACATATAGAAATAGTGAATATGAGCATTTAGAAGATTTAACTTGGACAGATACAACAAAAGAAAATACAGATGAGATAAATGCTTTAACAAATTTTAATCTTATAAGAATAGATGAAAATGAAAAAGCTATTGAAAAAAATACAAAAAACGATTTACCATATATGGAATATGAATATAAATATCATTATACAACTTCAGTTATGATTGGAAAAGTATGGACACAGATTCCACATACAGGATATAAATTTACAAAAGATAAAACTCATAATAACTTAACAGGTAATGTACGTGATGTAACTTATAAGTATCAAGCATATAAATTAGTTGTAAATGATAAAGGAAAAATTGAAAAAGTAGCAAGTGAACTTGTCGATGACTTAGATGATATTAAAGATAAATATCCATATATTAGTCTTGATGATTATAAACAAAAAGTATATTCTGAAAAAAGGAAATTAGAAAAAACTAATATTAAAAAATAATAAACATAAAAGAACAAACATAAAACACGTTTGTTCTTTCTTTTGTATATAATAATATATTATTTTATTTCTTTAATTTTTCTATAAAAAGTTTTTGTTACAACGTTACAATCACTTACATCTTTTGCATAATAATTAGAAGATCCATATTTTTTATTTGATTCATAAACAAAATAACCATCTTCCTTATAATCCTTAAATACTTCTTTTCCATTTTCTTTACAATTATATAGTTTCTTTTTTTCTACATCAGAACCACTTAGTTCTTTTTCCGTCCATTCACTTACTTTATATATTTTTGCTTTCTTTACATTAGAAACGCTTTCCTCATTTATCAGATATTTTCCACACTTTAAAGTAACTGAAGGTGTACCATCATTCATAAAGTATCTAGTCTCAGACCCATCACATTTTCCACCAAATGGACTACTAATACTATTCATAAGTCCACTATCAATTGCTTCATCTAAATAAACATTATCAGAATTAACAAATGAATTAGAATCAGCAATAACAGCTTTTGCAAAGTTAGAAGCACTATCACGCATAGTAGATAATTGTTGACTACTTGCTCCACCTAACACTTGGTACATTAAAAATGCTCCAATACAAATTAATAAAACTATTACAGTTAAAACCTCAAATTTAGCAAAACCCTTATTATTTATCATATACACTCAACAACTTTCTATAAATATTTTCATCAACTAAAGAAGTAACTTTAATTGAAGTATCTAAACTATCTTTATATTTACCACTATAAAATAACTTTTCAGCATCATTAAGTCCAGCATTAACTTCACTATACTTTAATCTATACCTATTTCCATATACAATAGCCATCTCAGCAAGTTGAGCAGTCTTAATCATTTCATTAGTTGTATTATATAATTTTAAAACTAAATCTCGAGCAGTATCCACCCTTGTATTTAAAGTTTTTATAACTATTGGCTTCTTTTCAAGCTCTTTTATAACCTCTAATATTGCCTCATTTGCTTCATTTAATTGCACAAAATAATTATCTGTAACTATAGGTAATTTATAACTCCTAATTTTATTCTTACATGTTTTTAAAAATTCTTGAATTTCATCTAATTGTTCTCTTGCTCTCACTTCATCATCATACATATTTCCAAGTGATTTTAATGCCTTATCAAAATCCTCTTCCATATTTCCCAATCTATTAGTTAAATTTTCTACTTCTTCATTTAAAACACTATAAGGAGTTGATTTTGCCTCATCTTTTTGAACCATCTTCTTATAGTCATCATTAATAACAACAAGTGTCTTATTAACTTCATGTATAATTTCAACATCTTGATCGTTTAAATCATACATACTCTTTATATCATCAAGTTGTGCATAAACATCACTTACAAGTTTATTTGTCTTTTCAATTCTCTTAGAAAAGCCATCTAACTCTTCTTCATAAACTTTTCTACAAAGTCTTTCTTTTTCAAAATCAATAAATAATGAATCATAATACTCAAGCATAGTCTTTAAATCAAACATTGACCCTTCTAGATTTATAACTTTTGCTCTATCTAGTATTCTTTCAATATTTTTACGAGACTCATTTATATTATACTCAATATTTAAGTAATCTAAAACAAAACCTTGAGAAGTCATCTCTTTATAAGTATTTTCTATTTCTTTCATTCTATTTGGAATAACTGTATTACACATTAATAACACATCAGGTAATTCATTAACAATTATTTCCATATGTTCTATCATAGTATCAAGTGCTTTACATATATGGACTACTTCATTATAGTCGTTTGATTCCATGACTTTCTCAAAATCTAAAAATCTCTTCTCTATATTTTCAAGTTGCAGTTGAACAGCATCCTGCATAAAATCATATAGCTCTCTGTGATCTTGAAATTCTTTATTTAAACTTCTATATTTAGTTTTTAGTTTTATTACAATTGCTCTATACTTTTCTTCACTTAAAGTAATATCTTTTATCTCTTCAAGTAAATGATCTGCTGCCTCTCTTACTTTATATATTTCTATCTCTGTCTTAGCAATTCTATAACCACATGATTTATAATCTCTTTTATCAATATAAACATCTATATCAATTAACATATCATCAATAACAGTAAGTCTCTTTTCACGAATATCATTAAATTTATTCTGCCACTGATTATATTTTTCTTCCATTTTATCATTCTTAATAATCGGTTCCACTTTAGAAAGTTCTACTAAAACCGGTGTAGAAGCAACCATATTTCTTTGTATTTCAAGATTCTTTACTTTACTACGATAATACTTCATTTCAGCTTTTTTAACAAAATGTAATATAACAATAACAATTATCAAAGCAATTACAACAGCTGAACCAATTATAAGATATTGTCCTTGCATACTTACACCTCTATTCTACCAATCTTATTTTAACACAAAAGTATCACATTTTTCTACAATTTTCACAAATATTCTAAATAATATAAGGCTACTCAAAGAATTCCTTGACATATCAACAATTTTAACATATAATTATAACTGCAAATTCCTTGAAACAGCAGGAATGGAGTATTTTAAAGTGTTTTTTAAATTAAGAATTAAGTAACAATTGCTGTTTACGCGAAAGAATTAGAAAAACTCCCTAAAATATGACCATCCAATTCAAGATTTTGTAAGAATATTATATATAGAAGGAGAGATATTATGTCAAGATATACTGGTTCAAGTTATAAACAAGCACGTCGTGTTGGATTCTCAATCAGTGAAACTGGTAAAGAATTAGCTCGTCGTCCATATGGTCCAGGACAACATGGTAATGACCGTAAAGGTAAATTATCTGATTATGGAAATCAATTAAAAGAAAAACAAAAAGTTAGATTCATGTACGGAGTAAATGAAAGACAATTCTTAAAAACTTTCAAAGAAGCTGAAAAAATGAAAGGTATCCAAGGTACTAACTTCTTAAGATTATTAGAATCTAGATTAGATAACTTAGTTTATCGTTTAGGATTTGCTAATACTCGTCGTGGAGCTAGACAATTAGTTAACCATGGTCACGTAACAGTTAATGGTAAAAAAGTTGATATTCCATCATATAGATGTGTACCTGGTGATGTTATCTCATTAAAAGAAGATGACAAGAACTTAAAAGTTGTTGAAGAAGCTTTAGCAAAAGTATCTAAGAGAGTTGAATTCGTAACTTACGATGAAAACAAAAAAGAAGGTACTTATGTTAGATTACCAGAAAGAAATGAATTAAACGCTGATATTAATGAAGCATTAATCGTTGAATTCTACAACAAGTAAAATAAAACAAAGAAAAAGATTACTCAAATGCCGAGTAATCTTTTTTTATTTATATTCAAATTCTTCACATTGACAATTATCAATAACTCCATCAAGTAAATGTCCTTTTAATTCTTCTTTTCTTATTAAATATCTAAGTGCTCGATAAGGTGAACCATGAGTAACAATTAAAATACTATCATTATCAGAATATTTATTTTTTATATAATCAAGAAAAGACTCACATCTTTTAAAAACATCTTGTACTGGTTCTACTCCTCTATCACTAGTATTTAAATCATAATCCCAATATCTATATGCATTATATTCTTCTCTTGATCTTCCTTCTAGTTCTCCCATTTCTCTCTCAATTAAACGATCATCTCTAATCATCTCAACTCTATCGCCAACAAGAATAAAAGCAGTTTCTACACATCTAACAAGAGGAGACATATAACAATAATCAAACTTTTTATCAAGAAGTCTCATTCTTAAATTATTACATTGTCGTCTACCTGTATCGTTTAATAAATTATTCTTTTTTCCCTGAACTCTATTACAAAAATTTTCTTCTGTTTGACCATGTCTTACTAAAGTAATCTTCATTATTCAACCTCCAAAACTTTAAGAGCTTTACTATAACTTATAAACTTGCTCATATAACTACCATCTTCATAAGATGAATATCCTACAACAATATACTTATTATGAATAAATATTACATCAGTAAAGAAGTCATCTCTTTCATCACCATATCTTACATCATCTAACTTTTCAAGATTAGAATTATATTTAGCAATTATTCCATCATAATCATATTCATCAACAGTATTATGATTATTCTTACGAGCAGTATACAAAGTACCAATCGCAACAATATTATCATTATCATCAAGTACTAATTTATTAAATCTCTCTGTTCCTTTTGCATCATATGTAACTTGTTTTAAATAATTACAATTAGCATCATACATAACAATCATCGCATCTGTTAAATCATTCTCTTGCATATTAGCTCCACTTACATATATCTTATCATCAATATTAACAATTCCACTAAAGCCAGTATTATCAGTTGATTTATAATCATTGTAAGCTATAAAATTACCATCTAAATCATATTTACAAAGAATACCTAAATAATTTTCATCATCACCAACTACATATATATTGTCATTATAAATTAATAAATCATTGTAAACTGCACTCTTACTATTACCATAAGTCTTACTCCAAATTAAATTACCATCTTTATCATACTTACAAAGAATAGCTCCTCCTTCTTTATTCCCAATACTAGTACTCTTATAAACACTTTGTCCTGTTACATAGTAATAATCTCCATACTTTGTAATACTAGTAAACTTAGAATTATCTAAGACTTCAAAATCTTTTTCAAAAATAGTATTACCACTCTTATCATATTTAACAATCAATGCTTTTCTAATAGAATTATCCCTATCATCTTGAGTCTTTTCATAACTACCAACTGCTATTACATCACTTCCATCTAATATAACTCCAAAAAAAGCACTATTAAATCCAACATTATAAATTTTCTCAAATGTCTTTTCCTTCTTCATATTATAAAATGAAATTTTAGCCTTCTCAAAATGATTATCATTATCATTATTACTACCTACAGTTGCATAATAATCATCACTTGAAACAACTGCATTTATTCCATCAAAATATACATTTTTCTCTTTATTATAAAGTAAATGATATCCTATAAATAATACCTCACTTACTAAAATCAATATTAAAATAATTGAAATTCTTTTTAAATTTTTAACTAACTTTTTGTTCATATTCATCCTCCTGTCTTTTCAAACATATTGTACCAAAAATAATATAACTTTTCTACATAATAAAATCTATTTTTATAAAAAAATAATATACCTAAACAAATTAAAAAAGCCAATCAAAAGATTGACTTAAATTTTATTACTTATTCGTCTTTTTTATAAACTTTATTTTCCTCAGTTGTCTTACCTAATGGATTTAAAGTTAAAGAAGACGCTTCATTTAAAAATCTATTAATACCATCTGTTAATGCTTCATAGTTTTCTAATGACAAATTACAATTATTTAAATTAGTTAAATTTTCACTTATACCTTCTGAGTTATTTTTGACTAAATTATTAAATAATGAAGACATTTCATGAATTACATTAATAACATCTTTCTCATTATTTATTCCTTTACCAATTATTCCTTCAGATTCAATTATTGGAACCAATGTTTCCTTAGTAGTTCTTATTGAATTTAACACCATGAAATGACTAACAATAGCGTTATAAACTTTAAATATTTCTGATTTAAATAATGCATCAGTTGAAATAAAAGAATTTTTATATGACTCTAATATTTCAAAAGCACTTTGAATCCTCATTAATTCAAGAGCATCATCAGAAAAACTTTCCTTTTGTGCTTTTAACATTTTTAATTGCTTTTCAGTTTCTTCTATTCTAAGTTTATTTTTCTTATAAAAAGCCTTCATATACTCTAATAAATCTCCATAGATTTTTATTTCTTTCTCAAGAGATATTCCACCTTCTTGTAAATCTTCTCTTAGTTTTTCCATCGCACTAGGATTTAATTTTATCTCTTTTTCTACTTCTTGTTCTCCAAAAATCCACTTACTTAAGAAACTTTGCTTACTACCAACTTCCTTTTCCACATATAAACTATCTATTGTATCATGTATAGAATTAGTAGCTTCAACTATAGTATCAGACTTCATAAGTTCACTATAAGGACCTTCAATATTTTTAGAATGGAAATTAAGAGCATTAGAATATCTAAGTAAACTAGTATTACTAAATGGATTTAATTCAGGTAAATCCGTCTGTTCCAATAGTTCTTTCTTTTGTAATATTGTTAATGAATCTTCATAATTCCTTTTATTAATTAATTCATATTTTAATTCTTCTACTGAGACAGAGTAAGACTCACATATCTTTTTAATAACTTCATTATCAAACAATCCATTAATAAATACTTCTCTAGAGAAATTATTAGTGTCAACTAACTTAAAATCTTTAAAAAGTTCACTTGTATTAATATCACTTACAGGTAATTTACTAATTAAACCTTTTTCTTTTAAACTACTAAAAGATATTCCTTTTGAATTAAGTATCTTAGCAAAATCATCATTATAAAATAAACCTAAGAACAAACTAATATACTTTCTATCATTATCACTATAAGAGTCGTTTACATCAGAAAAACGTTCACGACCACCATATATAGTATTTTGTATATCTTCATCAAACTTATCTATTTTCTTATCAAATTCTTTTTTAAAAACTTCTTTTTCTTTATTTGAATCATACTCTTCTTTTGAAATAAGTTTAATTCCTCTATTATATAAATATTCACGTAATACTAAAGACATATTTTTATCAAATAACATATTCATCATGATATCCATAGGATAATTATTATCATGTACTAAATCACTAAACTTATCTTTTAATATGTCAACATAAACATCTTTTTTTACAGTCGAACTATTTTTAATAGAATAACTTTTAATCAAATCATTATAACTCAAACCAATACTTGCTAAATATTCTCTACAATCAAATATCATCTCACTAGCATAAATTATACTAAGTTCAATTAAAAATCTATCATCAATATATTCTTTATTATTAGTTTTTAATTCATTATATTTTGAAGAAACATATCCTAGAAAACCTTTATCTTCAATAGGAAGATTCTTCATATAATCTTTTAACTTATTATCTTCTTGTAATTTTCTTTTTAAATCTATATGTCTATCTAAATCTTTAGAAAAATCGTCACTTAAAGTTTTACCAGTAAATTTATCAAATAAATCTTGAATTATAGTAGTTCTATTAAATTCTTTATTACATAAATTTCTTTCTATATCAACTGGATATACATTAGATAAATTATTACCATTATTTGCTCCACTATTTACAAATCTTTTAAATTTAGATATTACAATATTCTTATCTAACACAGTATTCTTAATTTCTTCTTCAGAAATATTTATATTTAATAGTCCTAAAATATCTTCAAGTGTTACTCCATTATCTTTAAAGAATTCACTAACTATACCATTATAATAGTATGAAGAAATAAGTAAAGCCAAACTATCTATATCATCACTGGAATTTAATAATTCATTTTTACCAATATACTTTGTAAGTATTTGATATATTTTAACTGTATCATTTATATAGTCTTTAGTTGATATTTTTAATACGTTGTAAAAACTCTTTATTTCAGTAAGTCTTTCCTCTTCAGGATTAACTTTATACTTAAGTAAATCACTTTTCATATTAGAAAAATCATCTTTTTTCAAGTTGAATTTAGAAAGAATTCTCTCAATACAAGTATTATTAACCAAATCTCTATTTAATAATTTTGCAAATACTTCTTGTATGTCTTTTGAAAAATATGGTTTATACAAACCATCAATTACTTGCATATTTCTATCTTCTGTTAAGATATCCTTGCTTAATGAGTAACCTAATAATTTATAAACATCTTTAATAGTTACTCCTTTTTCATTCAAATATTTTTCAATTATATTTACTTCTTTTCCATCATACTCGAAGATTGCTAAAAAAAGAGAAACTGGTATTAAATATTCATCTATCTTTTTTAAACAATCACTTTCAGAAATACTATTATTATCAATTTTTTTAATTAGTTGTTCCCTAATTTTACTAGCACATTCAAAATAAGATATTTCTTCATAATTCATATCTTTAAATATTTCATTTTCTATTTGTAGATCAACTAATTTTTTATCTTGTTGAACTAACTCTTTAGTATAAGACAAAATTCTCTTACTTACACCTAGTGACTTGCAAATACTTTCATACCCTTCTTTTGTTTCTCTTAATTTAACAACATTATATAAAAGTTCACTAGGCATTAAATACTTGTAATCATTAATATTATTCTTTATACAAAAAAAACTTATAAATTGATTATAAGCATTTACATAATCAATATTGTCCATAAAATTTTTTCGTATATCTACTTTTGAACCATCAAATTCAATTTTTCTTAAAAAAGAACCATATCTTTTTTGGTCTAGCATAGGACACAAAAAACATTTAAATAATTTATTATGCCTATCACCATAACCATTAACTACATGTGAAAGATTAAAATGATAATATATTTCTTCTAAAATAAATTTAACATATTGAGCTGTTTCTTTTGGAACAATTCTCATAAATTCATTATAACTTAAATTCATAATATACCCCCCAAAATTAAATTAAGAAGATTATATCACAAATCTATTAAATTTAAAAGAAAAAAGTCACAAAAGTGACTATTAACTATTTATATTGACCAATAAAATATTTCTTCTTACCACGTCTAATTACAATATATGTATTTTCAATACATTTGTCTTTTGTAAGAACAAAATCTAAATCTGTAACCTTTTCTCCATTTAAAGTAATTGAACTATTACCAATAAATTCTCTTGCTTCCCTCTTACTAGAGCAAGCACCACTGTTAACTAATAAATCAACTATGTTTAAATCACTCTCTACATTAAACACATCAAGTCCTTTAAATGCAACTTCAATATCTTTCTTAGTAAATGATTTGATATCGCCATTGAATAAAGCATCACTTATTTTAACTGCATTTTGATAACTCTCTTCTCCATGTAAATCAGAAATTACACATTCAGCTAACTTCTTTTGAGCAATTCTTTTCTCTGGAGTTTTTTTATGTTCATCCATTATATTATCAATTTCTTCTGGTGTTAAGAATGTAAATACTTTTAAATATTCATATACTTTAGAGTCATCTGTATTAATTAAGTATTGGTATAACTCATAAGAAGAAGTCTTCTCCTCATCTAACCATAAAGCATTACCTTCACTCTTACCAAATTTCTTACCTGTAGAATCAAGTATTAAAGGCATTGTAAAGCCATATGCTTCCTTACCAAGAATCTTTCTAATTAAATCAATTCCAGTAGTAATATTACCCCATTGATCAGACCCTGCTGCTTGCATTGTACAATTCATTTTTTGATACATATTTAAAAAGTCATATCCTTGAATTAACATGTAACTAAACTCAGCATAAGTAATACCTGTATCTAATCTTCTTTGAATAATATCTTTATTTAACATATAATTTACATTAACATATTTTCCAACATCTCTTAAGAAATCTAAAAATTCATATCCCTTAAACCAATCATAATTATTTACAAGTTGTGCTTTTCCATCAAATATTTTATCAATTTGCCTACGTAGGCACTCTATATTTTTATTTAATTCCTCAATAGGCATTATTTGTCTCTCAGATGTAGGTCTAGGATCTCCAATTCTTCCAGTAGCACCACCACATAAAATAATTGGATGATGTCCCATAAGCATTAATCTCTTAGCAGTCATAAAAGAACTATAATGTCCTAAATGTAGACTATCTGCTGTAGGATCTGTTCCTAAATAAAATGTTATTTCTCCATTATTAATTTTATCTTCAATATCATCTCCTGCTGTATCTTTAATTAATCCTCTCCATTTTAATTCTTCCCAATTTGTCATTTTCTTTCCTCCTCTAGTTTTAAATCATATATTTCATTCAAATCATATCCATAATCTAAATAGATTCCTTCAACATCCTTAGTTGTTGTATCAGAAACAGAAAAACCAAGTGCACTAACTGCATTATATACTGCTTCTTCACTAGGACCTTCAATCTCTAAATATGTTGGAATTAAAGGCCAACTATCAATATCAATCTCAACACCATTTAATAGATATTGAATTCTTCTATTTTCTTGATATCCTTTTGCAACATAACCTAACTCTTTTAAAATTAAATTTGTTCTTTCAAATGAATCAACTTCAATTTCTAATTCTTGTGTACCATCAATTTCAGATGAAACTAAATTCTTAATAGTTAATGTACACTTAAGTCCATTAGTTCTAAGTCTAATCCACTTACCATCAATCTTTGGAATAAAATCATATACATATCTTTGTTGCAAAGCATCCCATTCAAAAGACGCATTAAGTTTATTTAGTTTTTCAATAATTTCATTCTTATCAATATTTAATATTCTAACTTCATATTCTGTATGCATAATTTTTCCTCCTAATATATAAAAAAACGAATAATCATCCAAAGGACGAATTATTCGTGGTACCACCTTATTTTATGTATAAATATACACCTCAAATATCTTAACGCGATAAACGATTCTTCTCCAAATAGTGTAATTCAAAATAAGTATCATACTAATTTTCACCAGCCATTAGTTCTCTAAAAATAATAAATATTTCTACTAATCTATTTATCAACAAAAATTATATATAAACTATAACATAATAATTACTATTATTCAAACAAAAAAGCTAAATTAATTAGCTTTTTCATCTTTTTTATCTAGTTTTTTAATAGTATCTTTAGAAACTTTAATTACATTTTCTAATACATCTTTAGCAGTTTTCTTTAAAACAGGTGTTCCTTTTTCTAAAGCTAAGTCATATAATTCTTGAGCTTTTTCTTTTAAATCTGCTGCTTTTTCTTTAGCAATATCTAATGCTTTTTCTTTATCTAAGTCAACAAGTTCCATTCTAATCTCATTAACTTTCATGTCGAATTCTTTTTTTACTTCTTCAACATCAATCTTCTTAACTTGATCAACTAATTCATCTAATTTATTTTTTAAATCTGCTCTTGTTTCACTACCTTTTTTAGGTGCAAATAAAACTCCAAGTCCTGCACCAACAGCAGCTCCTAATACAAATTTTCCTAATCCTAATTTTTTATCTTTACTCATAAAGATCATCCTCCTTTTTCTTTGTAAACCTATTAAATACTTTAGATACTGCAGAACTAATTCCAAAAACAACACTATCAGAAATACTTGCAATACCATCGGCAGCAGTCTTTACAACAGACAATGCTCCATTAAAAGTATTTACTTTTTCTTCAATATTATCCACTAATGCATCAACTTTATCCAAAAGTTTAAGTAATCTTAATCCTAAGATAATTAATATTACTAATAATACAATAGCTACTATATATAATATTATAGGTAAAAATGTACTTAAAAATTCCATATATTATTACGCTCCTTTCTCTTCATACATAGAATCAATCAAATCAAATAAATTATCGTCATCATCTTGCATGTCCTTACTTGAAGCATTTGACTCATCTTTAATTATAGGTGTAGTCTTTTTAGTTTCTTTCTCTTCATCCATTGCTTTAGCATTTAATTTAAATGTATCTTCTTCAGCATGTTGCTCAGTCTCTTCAACAAATGGTTTTGGCTTTACTTCTCTTTTTAAAACTTCTCCAATAGATGGCTTAGAATCCTTTACTTCTTCTGTTCTATTAGCTCTTCTTTGTTGAGTATTCTTTTTACTAGCATCAACATAATCAACATTATATTCAAGACCTAAATCTTGGAAATACTCTAATGCATCACCCATAGTCAATTCTTTTACTTCAGGCTTTCCTTTTTCATCTGTTAAATCAACTAGTAAATTATCATCCTCTGTATCATCAATTTCAAAAGTAGTCTCTTCTGGTTGCTTAATAATTTCTTCATGTGTATCAACACCAAGAGCTTTATTTCTAACATCATCAACACTTACTCTTGATCTACTATAACTTGTTGTTATTCTAACATCTTTCTTTTGAACAACATCTTCTTTTTTATAATTCTTATCTAAAATACCATAAATTGGTGAAATAATAGGACTTGGTTTAAAAACAGTCTTCTCATCTTTTTTCTCATAAGAACCATATTCATACATTGGAACTGAAAAAGCTTTATCCATACCATAAGGTTTACTCTCTTTCTTAGTCTCATATGGTTTTGGTTTTACTTCTTCTTTATAAGAATCTACATAGTTTCTTGAATCACTATAATAGTCATCTAAACTCTTTTCTTTTGATGTATAATCTTCTCTAGAATTTCTATAGTAAGTATTCTCGTTATAATCATCTCTTACTTCTTCTTTATCCATCACTTTAACAATTTCAGGTTCATTTTTCTCATAATCATCTTCTACCTTAAAATCATTATCATCCATGTATTTAAAATCTTCACTAGGAGTCTTCTTTATAGTTTCATCCTTAGGTCTAGCTTCAAAATTATCATCTCTTAATTCTTCTTCTTTAAGTTCTTCTATCTTTTCTTCTCTTTTACCAGGCAAAACTACTCTCTTCGCAATAGGTTTTTTTTCTTCTGTCTTAACCTCTTTAGGCTTCTTTTTCTTTTCAACTTTAGGTGGCTCGTCCACTTCAACATATTCAACTTCAAAAAGAGCATTTTTTATTTTATCTAATACACCCATGAGTTCACCTCTTTAATTATTTAAGTCTATCTTTTC
Source organism: uncultured Bacilli bacterium (assembly GCA_934131175.1). Taxonomy (GTDB): domain Bacteria; phylum Bacillota_I; class Bacilli_A; order RF39; family UBA660; genus UBA3789. Next base: position 76,708 of record CAKOZD010000003.1, read on the forward strand.
GTCTTCTAAATCCTTTTTATAATCATCTGTCTCATACTTTTCAACAACACCTAAGAAAGTCTCTTTATTACTTGATTTAGCATCAAACAATGAATAATTCTCTTCTTTATAGTCAAGAGTATTCTCACCAATTAAACTTTCAAGTACTTTGTCATTAAATTTAACAGATCTTAAAATGTAACACATATTATCAACAACACTTGTTAAATCTTTCTTATCAACTAAAGCTTCTAACTTAGCATAATTATAAACAAATTGAATAAAATACTTAGAGCCTTCTTCATCTATTTGAATATAACCATTTTTCTTATTGTAATCTAACTTCTTTGAATAATGAGATTTCTTATTAATTTCATAAGTATTTTCAACTTTGTGATAATAACTAATTGCATCTACATAAAAGTAATATTTATTACCATTACTATCTTTTATAACAGCATTATAATCATCCTTAGAAATAAATCCTACTCCTTTAGGTAAATAATACTTATAACCACCATAAAAGACATTATATAGATTAGATTTTTCAGACAATAGAGTTTTCATATTTTTTGAAATATTATTATTATCTAATTTTGTAACACTACAACCTGTCATAAACAACATAACAACAGAGAGTAAAACAACTATCTTTTTCATATTTCACCTACTCTTATTACATTATAACATTTTTTTTTTAAATGTAAAAATTTTTTATATTGATTTACTTATTTAGACATTTCTTTAGAACATTCTACATAATATATAGGCATATCTCTACTAGAAAATCTATCTTCATATTCTGTTGTTATTAGTGGCATATCATCTTTATGTAAATCTAAACTAACATTATGTAGTATATATCCATTCTCACTAAAGCTAACTAGTGAATATTGAAATAAATCTCTATTATCTGTTCTCATATGTATTATTCTGTCATTTTTAAATAAACTATCATATTTTTCTAAGAATATTCTACTAGACAATCTACGCAAATGATGTCTATTTTTAGGCCAAGGATCAGAAAAATTAAGATAAATTCTATCAATCTCTTTAGAAAAGATATTATCTATATCTAAAGCATCTGCTCTAATCATAACTAAATTATTAAGTCCTTCTGGAATTTTTTGTAATCCTTTAGCAATAACGCTATCATATTTTTCAATTCCAATAAAATTAATATCTGGGTACATTACAGCATTTTCTATAATAAATTTACCCTTTCCCATACCAATTTCTATATATATTGGATTATCATTATTAAATAATTCTCTCCATTTACCTTTATAATCATAATAATTCTTGACTAGGTAATTAGAATTATTCATTATTTCTTCTTTGTTTTTTACATTTCTAAGTCTCATAAAATCACCCATTAATATTTTATCACACTAATAAATAGAATACATAGAATAAAAAGAAAGAAGTTGATTTTATGAATAATTACTCATATCCTTTTATCCCACCATCTCCAAATAATATGAACATGAATATTGTAGAAGAACTAATTAAGATTAATGAAACTCTAAAAAGAATTGAAAAGTTACTATCAAAACAACAAAGTGAAAAACAAGTAAATAATTATTTAGAAAAAGATGATAATTTTTACATGGTATAACTAAAATATTGTGGTTTTTCCTTACTTATATGGTATACTAAATAGTAAGGAAAGTGAGGCAATATAATGTTAAAACTAAAAAATATAGAAAAAGAAAAATTTGATGAATTTGTAAAGAATCACAAAACTAAATCTCATTTTTTACAATCATTATCATGGGGTGAATTTGCAAAAGTAAAAAAGCACTTAACTCCATATTATTTAGGACTTGTAAATGAAAATGATGAAATAATTGCTGCTACTTTATTATTAGAAAAAAGCTTACCAATGAACATGTGCTATTTCTATGCACCTAGAGGTTTCGTTGTTGATTATAAGAAAAAAGAATTAGTTAGAGAAATGACTAAAAAAGTAATAGAATTTGCTAAGAATAAAAAAGCAATATTTGTAAAAATAGATCCGGATATTATTAAAGAATCTACAAATTACTTAGGAGAAACAAAAGAAAATCCTGATTATGAAAATATATTTAATACTTTAAAAGAATGTGGCTTTAAACATCAAGGTTTTACAAAAAACTTTGAAACAATGCAACCAAGATACACTTTTAGGATTGATTTGACACAATCTATGGAAGATATTGAAAACCACTTTTCTAAAACTACAAAACAGCGAATTGCTAAAGCACAAAAACTAGATACAGAAGTTACTATTGGAACAAGTGAAGATATTAAAGAATTTTATCATTTAATGACATTAACAGAAAATAGAAAAGACTTTGTATCATATAATGAAGATTATTATGAAACATTATATGAAATATTTAATGGTAATAAAAATAGTAAAGCAACTCTATTTCTTGGAAAAGTACATTTAAATAAAATAATTAAAACTCTAGATAAAAATTTAAAAGAAATAAATAATCAAATTTCAATACTTCCAATAGATAATCTTAGTAAAAGTGCTAAAAACAAACTTAAAGAATTAACTAGACAAAAAGAAAATACATTAAAAGAACTACAAAAATATAAAAGTTATAAAAAAGAATATGGAAATGATATAACACTAAATGCTCATATGATAATAGAATATGGTGATAAAGCTTGGGTATTATATGCAGGAAACCATAACATATTAACTGAAACATATGCAAATTATAATACTTACTTTGAACACATTAAATATTGTAAAGAAAAAGGTATAAAAACATATGACCAATTTGGTACTATCGGAGACTTATCTAAAGATAATCCTCGTTTAGGACTTCATGAGTTTAAAAAGAAATTTGGTGGAGACTATGTTGAATTTGTTGGTGAATGGGACTATGTAACAAATCCATTGATGTATTTTGTGTTTACAAAACTAGTACCAATATATAGAAATATTATTAGAAGAAAAAGCAAGAAGGAGTTGCAAAATGAAGTTAAAAAAACTAACTAAAAAAGAATTTAAAACATTCGCTGATAAAAATCCTGAAATAACATTTCATCAAACCGAAGAATGGGCTAATTTAAAAAAAGTAAATAACTGGGATGCTCACTATATAGGTCTTGAAGATGATAATAAAAAAATAGTAGCAGGAGCATTACTACTATCAAAAACATTACCAATTATAAAGAAAAAAATGTTTTATTCTCCAAGAGGATTCTTAATAGATTATAATGACAAAGATTTATTAAAAGAATTTACAGAAGAAATAAAAAAATATGCTAAAAAAGAAAATGCAATATTTATAAAAATAGATCCATTTGTTGAATATCAAGAACATGATAATAATGGAGATATTGTAAAAGATGGCTACAATAACAAAGAAGCTGTAGAAAATCTTAAAAGTTTAGGCTACAAATTTTTTGGTTTTAACTTAATGCAAGATACACTTCAACCAAGATGGATGCATGTAATTGAAACTAAGGATAGAACTCTTGATGACGTTATGAAAGACATGGAATCAAAGACAAGACAAATTCTTAGAAAAAATGAAAAATGTGGAATAACAACAAGAGAAATAACAAGAGACGAACTTCCAATATTTAAAGATATAATGAAACATACAAGTGATAGACGTGAATTTGTAGATAGACCTCTATCATATTATGAAGCAATGTGGGATGCCCTACATGATAGTGGTATCTTAAAAATACTAATTGCAGAAATAGACTTTAATAAATATGAAAAAAACACATTACAAGAAAAAGAAGAAATAGAAAAGAATTTAAAAGATAGAATCTATAAAAAAGAAAAAAACATCTTAAAAATGAATGAGAAAAAATACAATTCTAGTAATAAACAAGATGAAGAAGCAATTAAACGTCTTGAAAAACAACTTGAAAAAATAAAAGAATTAAAAGATGAATATGGCGATAAAGAAATATTAGGAGGAATACTTTTCCTAATATACGGAAATGAAGTACTTTCTCTTCATGGAGGAAGTCATGCTAAACTTATGCAATTCCAATCAGCATATACAATTCATTTTGAAGGTGTAAAAATGGCTGTTGAAGGAAATTACAATAGATATAACTTCTATGGAATAACTGGAGATTTCAGAAAAGAAAATCCATTATATGGATTATATTTATTTAAAAAAAGTTTCGGAGGCCATGTTGTAGAATTAATTGGAGAATATGATTTAGTAGTTTCAAAATTCTGGTATACAGTGTATAATTTAGCATTTAAAACATATCATAAACTTAAAAACATAAAAAATAAGTGATAAAACAAAATCACTTATTTTTTTTATACTTCACCATAAGTATCCCAGTAATCAGATTGAGCAGTATTACCACGAGTAACAGCAACACTCTCTTTATTAGCAGGTATTTCAAAATCAGTTGTCCACTTAGCTGCTGCTTGATAAGCACCATCCTTGGTATTAGGAACATTTTGAAGAGTATTATAAACACCTGGATAACTACTTTTTAATTCATGAACTAAATATGAAAGTTGACCATCTAAAGATGAAGCATCTAGATTATTAGAACTACAGTAGTTTTTTAAATTAGTCCACCTACCATTATGCCACTGACAAATACCATAAGAAGTTCCACCATCACCTAAAGCTTGGGTATTAAAACTAGACTCATGTTGAATATTAGCCATAATTCCGCATATAGCAGCATTATTAAAACCTTGACTTGCTAAATAATTATACACTTTATCCTTTGTTTCATTACCAGTAGAAACATTACTAGTAGTACTAGTATTAATTGTACCAGAATCAATTCTTAAAACGGTATTTGATGCTGATTCATCACCATTTTTATAATTAGTAGCAGTTTCAGTAATATAAGAACTAATTTTTGAAAAATTATCTAAAATTTGTGTAACACTTGCATCTACTTCAGAAAAACCATTCACTGCTTCATCACAAAGTGGTCCCATAAAAATACTTTCATTACTTAGATTAGTCTTGCACTCTGTAATTGTTGTTTTACTTGTATTTAGTGATTCAGTAACCTTTGAAGTAGTTGATACTGCACTATCAAATATTCCATAATCAGATACACTATAATTCTCATTCATAAAAATACCTCCGTACTATATCAATATAATTTTATCATTAAAAATAATAGATAACAATCTAATTACAATTTAAATAAAAAAATTTACAAAAAAATACAAAAAAAGTGGTTTCCCACTTTTTAGATATTTGCAATTGTTTGACTTGCAGCAGTATCTGCTTCTTCGTTTGCAGCAGTTACATTATAAATATGAGTCTTCATTGCTACTACTTTATCATAAAATACTTGATAATTTTGACGAATTTCATCATATCTTGCTTTTGCTTCTTCAGCACCAGCACTTTCCCAGTTTGAACCATATAAACTGCTCATAACATTATTTAATTCATCAAAAATCATCATAATATTATCTGCATTTTTTTGAACACCATCAGCATAACTTCTTGCTCCGGCATAATCCTTCTCTTCAAATTCATTCATGAATATCTAACCTCCTATTAAAATAAATGTGCTCCAGCATTGGCATTGTCTTCTTCAGTTCTATTAAGAATATTTGCACCTCTACTAATTGCTTCACCTAAATCATTTAATAATTGTTGGAAAGCATTTAAGTTTTGTGCTTGAACCTCATATGACTTATTAAATTCATTTGCAGAAAGACCTCTCCAAATACTCATTAAACCATCTATATTATTTCTTAAACTAGATAATTCATTTGCAAATTCTTCTGCATTTGCTACAGTTTGCTTACCATTAGCATCCATAGCTCCAGTATTAACACTTAAACCTGACATAAAAATAATCCTCCTATCTTTAACTAAATTATATATAAAGTATAAATAATATACAATACCTATTACAGCAAGTTTACACTTAAATTTCCAAAGCAGCAAGTTCTCCTTCAAGTGATTCAATATTCTGAGAAGCCTGCTTAATAAATTCACCCAAATTGTTAATATATTCAGCACTTGCTTTAGCAGTTTCTACTTGACTGTTACATGTAGTTTGAAAAGAACTCTTAGCACTACCAGACCAAGAAGATAAATCACTCTCAATTTGACTAGCATAACCACTAATTGATGTTTCAATATCTGTAGCAGCTGTACATAATTTTTCTCCTATAGATGTTACTTGACTAAAATCACACACAAATTTTGCCATATTATACCTCCTTAGTATCAGTCGTAGATGAAACAGATGTCTCTTTTGATGTATTAGCATTTTCATTTATTAATGTAGTTATTGTACCAGATGGTTTAACATTATATTGTCCTGCATTTGTAACAATAGTTGTATTATTTATCAAATTCTCAGAAATAGACATAGGTGTTTTATTTGCCCAATTTTCTTTATCAACTATAAAATTAATAACATTTTTAGACGCATCTGTAACTGTATTAGTACCTACTACACATTCAACAACAGTACCATCTTCTTGAGTAAACTTAATTACATCTCCAACCTCACCAACAGTACTATCACAAGCAATTACATATTTACCATCAACCAAAGCATACCCTGTATTAGAATCATAATTAAATGTTGCATCATTAAATAATTCTTTTGACTTATCAGTTACTTTATCACTATTAATATAAGCATAATTTACATCTTTTAATTTAGTAGTAACTTTCTCTTCTGAAGTATCTGAAGAATTATTAGTAGACTCATTTTTAGTTTCTTCTTTTGTTGTATCATCTTGTTTATTACTTTCGCTGTCTTCTACAAGTTTTTCTTTTTCAATACCAGAAATTTCTTCATTTACACTTTCTTTAACATCAGAAACATTATTTGATACTAAACCTGACATAACTGCTCCTTCAGCAAGAGATACTTGAGAAGCAATTCCTTTTGAACTGTTTCCAGAATATCCGCCTCCAGAATATGACCCTCCACCGGAGTATCCTCCCCCAGAATATGAACCACTTCCAGAGTATCCTCCACCTGATGTTCCACCTCCGGAATAGTTTCCTCCAGATGATGAATTATCACTAGATGATGAACTTCCACTAGTCGAAGTACTACTAGATGAATAATTATCACTTCCATCAAACTTCATACTACTTTGTAATTCAGTATGAGCTGACACAACATTTTCAAGTATTGCTGATGTATTTGTTATTTTTGTAGAACATGCCTCTACATTACTTGCTAAAACACTTTTTGCACCAGCAAAATCAAAACCATCTTCACAACTTGTATCATAACCATTAATTGAACTACTAACTTCACTAACTTGTGATGCAAGTGAACTAATTGCACTTGCAGTCGATGTTAAAGCATCTGTTTCTAACATAAAAACTGCCATAATTTTCCTCCTTTTTAAACATCTTTAGGGTCCCATTGATCAAGACCATACATCTCAACAAGACTAATTAAATTACTAGAATAATCTAAACTCGTTGCATATCCACACTCTCTAACTGCAACACAAGCATCTTTATAATTTTTTGATTCTATTACTTTTTTATATCTATCTGAATTTAATAATTTAGCATGATCTACTATAGAGTCATCTATCGAATCATAATCTCTAAAATCAGCATTTATTGTGTATCTAGAGCCATCAGGATTTTGTTCACCAGTTTGACAATTAATTGTTTTTCCAGTCCAATTACTTCCTGCCTTGATTCCAAAAATATTATTTCCAATCTTTGATTTACCCCATCCAGTTTCTAATATTGCTTGAGCCATTGTTAATGATGGTAACACTCCATACTTGTTATACGCCTCAACTGCACCATCTTTAATAGAATTAACAAAGTCTAAATTTGCACCAGTTAACTCTCTTGTTCCACAATTTACATATGCTGATGCTGTAGCACTTCCCTTTGTTCCAGTAAAAGTTGCATTACTACTTACACTTCCCGACACAGAAGTTGCTGTTAGCTTACTTGAAGAAGCTGTGGCTAAAGAACTTTCAATTTCAGCTTTCAAACTATTCATTTTTTCTGTATACTCACTTACTTGATTTGAATAAGTAGATTGTGCAGCACTATCGTTTAAACTATTTGCTTGACTTAAATTACTTTGTGCTGCTTTCAACGCATCCTTATAACTTTTATACTCTTCATATTTATCACATGCTGTTGCAAAAGCACTCATGCCACTTTCAATTGCACTAGTATATTCTGATACAAATGCCTCAGCCTTAGAAATAATAGAATCATGCGATGTACCTTTCCAAGAACCATCAAGCCCACTAATTTGAGAAGAATAATCACTAAGGGTAGAAGTAATTGTACTCAAATCACCATTAACAGTTCCACTACTAACCATATTGCACCTCCATATTAATAAATCTTATAAAGTTGAAGTACCTGAATATCTCAACACACCATCCCATGGATGATCATAATAATTTCCAACACATACTTCTTTGCCTGATGAATCTCCATCTACTCCATCTTTATTACTATGTGCACCTACATTTTGACCGTTACCAATATACATTTCTGTATGACTATCTTCATCCAATAAAACATCTCCTGGTTGTAAGTCACTTACATTAGGATTACCTGGAATCCACTCAAAACCACTATTAACAAAAGCATTTCTCATATTACCAGTATATGTTGCTCCATTATCTTTAACAGGAATTCCTGCTGATTGATATGCTGTAATAACAAAAGAAGAACAATCGTAGTTTGGATTTCCCCAGCGTGTATTTTGAGAATATCCAACAGAATCATCCGCAGCAGTATTCAAAGCCCAATCAATAGCTCCTTGAACACCACCACTTACAGACATAACACTAGCTCCACCTGATGCACCACTGACACCACCAGATATTGATGTTGCTGTTAACTTGTTTGAAGATGCTGTAGATAATAAACTCTCAATTTCTGACTTTAAACTATTCATTTTCTCTGTATATTCACTCACTTGATTAGAGTAAGTTGATTGTGCTCCACTATCATTTAAACTATTCGCTTGACTTAAATTACTTTGTGCAACTTTCAAAGCATCTTTATAAGACTTGTATTCTTCATATTTATCACATGCCGATGCAAAAGCACTCATTCCGCTATCAATAGCACTAGTATATTCAGATACAAATGCCTCAGCTTTAGAAATAATAGAATCATGTGATGTTCCTCTCCAAGAACCATCAAGTCCACTAATTTGAGAACTATAACTACTTAAAAGTGACTTTATAGAACTCAAATCACTATTAACTGAGCCACTACTAACCATACTTTATCCTCCTCTACTATCTATAATAGTATTTTATCACTTAAGTTTAACAATAACAAATTATTTCTTCTAAATATATATAAGTTTACTTTTATATACAAAAAAGATAGCAAACTACTATCTCTTAGATTCCTTATTAAAATTCTTTTTTATATTATTAATAAACTTCTTACCAAAAATCTTTTCAAAACACCCAGCTTTATAAGCATAAAAGAAATATATAAAACAACCAATTAATCCATAAAAAACAATTATTAAAATATTTAAAACTCTACTACGAGAATATATAGGTATTAAAAACTTAATAACAAAAAGTAACATTATCATTAATACTGTACCACAAATATAATCAACAAGATTTTTAATTAAATTTTCATATAAAACATTATATTTTTTCTTCAATAAGATTAAAGCAATAACAAAAGTCGTAAAATATCCAATAATGCTAGCAGTAATTACACCATAGTAAGCAGGAAAACTCATTTTATTAAATGCATATAATAAATTATTATTTAATATTAACTTTAATACTACTCCTATAGATAAACTGATAAACATACCTTTATAGTCCTTATAGCATTGAAGTATTGTTACTACTATTGTTGCTAAAGACATAAAAAGTCCAACAAAAATATAGTAACTCAAAACATTAGGTCCATATAAACTATTTCCATAGAAAAGATACCAAATAGGCTTTGCTAAAAAGCTAATTCCAAAAGTAATTGGTAGTGCTAAAAATAATAATATATTTAAAGATTGAATTACTTTATCATTACAACCTTTATAATCTTTCTTAACAATACTAGATGATAAATTTGGTATTAAATTTACAATTATTCCACTAGAGATTGCTAAAATAATCATATTAAATTTAGCTCCCCAAGTAGATAACATAGAATAAATAGTTTCAGCATCAACTGTACTATATGATACTTTAACAAGTCCTTTTACAACAGTAACCATATCTATTGTATTATAAAGAGATTTAAATAAATCTATCATAATAAAAGGTACAGCATATGTAAGAAGTTTTTTAAATATTTCTTTATCTGATACAATTGGTTCATTCTTTTTTATTAATTTATCATTAAATTTATTTTTATTCTTTCTTAATTTATTTACTAAATACAAATAAGAAATTATAGCACCTGCTGTTGCTCCAAAAAGAGCAATTCCAACAGCACTACTTATACTAAGATGAAATACTTTTATAGCACTTAAACTACCAAAGATAATAATAAACACTCTAAATAACTGTTCTATTACTTGTGATATTGATGGTGGACTCATAAACCTGTGTCCTTCAAAATAACCTCTATATATACTAAGTACTGGAACAATTAATATAGCTGTACCAATAACTCTAATAACAAAAGAAATATCTTCTATACTATTACCACCAGTAGCATTACCAAGAATACCTTTAGCAATTACTGGAGCAAAAAGCATTATAATTAAAAAACTAATAAATCCAAGAAGAAGTGATATTCTTTTACTAAGAGTAAATACCCTCTTTTTAGCCTTCATATAACCAAGAGTTTGATACTCAGATACTATTTTACTAATGGCAAGTGGAATACCCGCTGTAGAAATAGACATAAAGAATAGATATATAGTATATGCATATCCATATAAAGCTCCACCTTCATCACCAATTATAGAATGAAAAGGAATTACATATAAAAGCCCTAAAATCTTTGTAATAACTATACCAATAGTAGTTATTATTGTCCCTTTTAAAAACGTACTTTTTTTCATTGTAGAATCTTTCTTCATTACTTATCCTCCATAATAATTTTATCATAATACAAAAAAAAAGAATAATATTTTTAAATATCATTCTTTAACTATTTAATTATAACTTTATTTGTATCAGCGTCGTCCCCATCTTCATAAGTTAATTTAGCAAGAAAACTATTATCTGGCTTAATGATTTCATCTTTAAGAGAAATTCCACCCTTAGCAAATGAAACCCAAGTAGTCATTTGTTGTGAAGAACTAGAAAGAAGCATTTTAGTTAACTCTTCTACATTAAAATCATTAATATATTTTTTATAATCTCTAGACATAAAATTAGTAATTAACACTGGAGCCATACCTTGTTTTAATAAATTATAGTTCATTAAAATTCTACCAGTTCTTCCATTACCATCATTAAATGGATGAATTCTTTCAAATCTTATATGAAACTTTGCTTCTCTTTCAAAAATCTTATAAATTCTATTAACTCTCTCATCATAGGAAATACCTGGCTCATTAGGATCTAATATTTCTTCCCCAAATCCATTTTTATATTCAAAAAGTAGTTTTTGTATTTCACGAGGAACCATCTTTTTATCAACAGGTGTAAAAGATGCTCCAAAAATATCATTGTTTGTCTTTTTAAATCCTTCTACTTTATCAACGTTACTATTATTAACTATATTATTAATTTTAATTATTTCAGATGCAGAAATATCTTCAAGCCCCATAACATAGTCAAATGCATCTAGATTATCTTTTTGCATATTATAAGCAGTATCAAAAGCAACTTTCTTTTGTGGAAGTTTTAAGAATAAATCATTCATATTTCTTAGTGTAGCAACTCTATCAAAATTACCATTAGTATCAAACTTAATAAAATATAAAACATATTCGTCAAAATAACTAAAATATTCATTATATAGTCTATCTATTTGTTCTTTAGTACCATCTATTTTCTCATTAAATACACCATATTTATAACCATAAAAAACTATAATTTGTCTAACAGTATCCATTATAGATACTTTTTCTTCATCAGAAAGACACTCATAATATTCATAAGCCTTATTATCTTTAGAAGCATTTATTTCAAATTCTAAATCATCACATTCTTTAAAAGCTTGCTCAATTGTTAAACTAGCATGAGAAAATGCTTCTTTAAATCTACTTAATAAAAAGAAAAACACATCATAATCAAAACTTTTTCCTGCAATAACTACTTTTTCCTTATCTTTAAACATAATACCATCCCCTTAAATTTGCTATATTATAACACAAATGTACTAAAAAAGCAATAAAAAAAGGCCTCATCAGCCAACATACACATTATTAACAGGATTATATCCATATAAATAAAAATCTCCATTATTATTCTTTTTCAATTCATACTTATAAAGTTGAAGTTTATCATAATTATCAATGACTCCAGTAAAACTATGATTTCCATTACAACTACCACTATAAGAAACATCTCCCGTTATATAATCATATAAACTAATATTCTCCCCTAAAGTACAATTAGCCTTATAAAAACCTTGGTATACATAAAATACATATAAATCTTTATCTCTCTTATATTTATAAAATTCAGTATATCCATTATTTTCAAAAGATTTATTATTAAAACTAACTTTATAATAATTTAAATTACCATTACTTTTAAACTCAACATAACCATAATTATTAACATAAGTTCTAACTTCATCAGATAACTCAAACATACTTAAACCAAGTTTATCAAGTAATAAACGATTATTAATATCAGTCTTGTTAATACATAAATTACTCTTAAATGAACTACTACCACAATCATATAATTTATAATTATTTTTAAAAATATATGAAAATAATATTTGTTCTTTATTAGAATTAGATAAATTATTTAAATCAGAAAAATATTCATTTATAACATTAATATTCATAGGTAAAGTATTAATATAATTAAGTCCTATATTTATATCATTATATTCATTTTTATCACTATAAACTATTTTAGAAACATTACCTTCTAATTTATAATAACTAAATCCTAAAAATAGCATTATAAATGAAGTTATCATTAAAACTATAGAACTCATATAATACTTATTCATATTAACCACCTACTTAAAAATATATTTGTAATAATCACTATATTGCATATTTACACTAACTTGATATTTCTCATTAACTTCTTGAACTTTCTCTTGAATATACTTTTCATCTACATTTTCAACATACTTTGTAAACTCTCCATTTTTAGAGTTATATGCTCCATAATTAGTCACAAAACTTCTATCTGGAAATACAACTAACCCATCATTATTATCAGCCATAATATCTTTACCAATAATTAATCTAGAGTCATAACTAATACCAAACATATTAAGTAAAGTAGGTAAAACATCTATATTCATCGCAACTTTATCTATACTATGATTTCCTTTTAATTTACTATTATAAATTATTAAAGAACCTCTATTTCTATCAAAATTATTTGTTCTATCAATACTAGATCTAGTATTTACTTGTTCATTTGTCAAATAATATGGAGAGTGATCTGATGAAATAACAATTACTGTATCATCTAATCTATTATTCTTTTCTAAATTAGAAATTAAATTTTCCATAGCTATATCAAAATCGATATTAGCAGCCATATAATATTTAATATTTGAAGAATAATTATATCCATTAAGTTTAGATAAATGTTTCTCTGCTACAAAATTAGTAGAATCATACGAACCATGTCCACTTAAAGTTATATAGTATGTAAAGAAATGTTCTTTATTAATATAGTCACTTATTGTTTGATCAATCATATCAACATCACTTCCATGGAAATGATCACAATACATATCAATACCATCTTGACAATATCTCATACCATCAAAATTTAGTGTAGAAAAATATTTCTTTCTATAATTATAATACCCAAAATAGTCATGATATACATAAGTATTATAATTCATACTCTTAAACTCTCTAGGTAAAATATATGGATTAGTATTATAAACCATATCAATTAAACTATAATTTTCCCCAATAATAGGAAGAGTTCCCCACTCAAGCATATATTCTCCATCTGCCGTACTAGCAGGATATTTAGGAGCAAAATAATTATTAAATTTAATTCCTTCAGTTTTTAATTTATAAAGAGTCGGAGTAAGAGTCTTATCAATTGCTATCTCATCAAATGACTCAGCAACAATAAAAATTAAATTTTTTCCCTTAAATATTCCAGTATAACTATTCTGTTCTGTAGGAGTTTGATTACTAAAATATTCATGTAATGACTTTATATTAGAATCTTTTTCATTAGAAATTAAAGTATTAAAATCAATATCTTCCTCATTATACTTAACATTATCACTATTACTTAAAATACTCTTCTTATTATTTAAAATATCTTCTGATACATATTTCTTTTCTTTAAAACCAAATAAACTACGCTTAACACTTATAATAGATGACTCAAGTAAACCAAAATTTTCAACATTAAGTCTTGGCATATTAACATTATTCATTAAACTGTAAAAAGAATTATTACTATTTGGATTAACACAATTAATCATAAAAGAACTATATAAAAAACTAATTACAAGTAAAAATAATAAAGTATATGACTCTTTTCTATTAAGTTTAGAAAATGAAAAAGAACTTTTCTTAAAAAATAAAACTATTGGTACAATAAAAAGAACAATATAAATTATATTTTGAAAAATAGTAAGTAAAATCTTATCATAACCATCTTTTAAAGCACCTATAAAAGCAATTCCACTTAAATTGAAAAATGATTCGTATATTTTAAAATAAACTAATTCAGAACCAAACATTATAATCATAATAATACTTGTCAAAATAAAAAAAACTTTCTTAAATTTATCTTTCTTTATAAAACTAATAATAAATGTTTGTATAACAGAAAACATAATAGAAAACATTAAAAGTAATATAATCTGCATAAAATTTATGTTTTCAAAACAAGCAATATGCAAAATAAATTCTAAATATAAACTAAAAAAAAGATATTTAAAAAAAGTTTTTATCATACAACCACTCTCTACTATATTAAGTATATAAAATTAACTTTTAATTTACAACATAATTCCTATTTAGATGTGTAAACTATCATAGCAGAAAAGCAGTATACTTGTTCTTCATTATAAATAGAAATAGCAACTTCATATTTTATGTCAATTACTTCTATATTATCACTTAAAAATTCATTAATATCATCTTCTAAATCTCCCTCATCTTCTTCATCAAAAAGTTTAACTTTCATATTATCACCACTTTTATAGTAACAGTTAATTTATAAAAAAAATGTCAAAAAAAGACTACTAACTAATGTTAATAGTCTAATTTATTATTTAACAACGATATTTACTATTTTTCCTTTAATAACGATAATCTTAACAATTTCTTTTCCTTCAATATGCTTACTTACATTATCATTATCAAGAGCTTTTTCTTTAATAGAATTTTCATCATCTTCAATATTTATTTCAATAGTACCACGTACTTTTCCATTTACTTGAACAGCAATCTCTTTAGTATCCTCTACTGTTTTTTCATCATCATACTCTGGCCAAGTGCCTTCACAAATAGGACTAAATCCAATCTGTTCATTTAACTCTTCAGTAATATGTGGAGCAATTGGATTAAGTAAAGTTATTAATAATCTGTAATCTTCTTTTGTAATAGAATCAAGTGCATCATATGCATTAGTTAAAATCATCAAACTAGAAATAACTGTATTATATCCCATATGAGTCATATCATATTCGATTTTCTTAATTGTTTTATTTTGAATAACTTCTAAAGATTCAGTAAATCCTTCATTATCATTTATTTTATCTTTTAATCTAATAATTCTATCTAAGAATCTCTTACATCCACGAAGTGAATCAATACTCCATGCTGCATCCATTTGATAATCTCCCATGAACATTTCATATACACGAAGTACATCTGCTCCATATTCATTAACAATATCATCAGGATTAATAACATTTCCTTTAGACTTACTCATTTTTTGATTATCTGGTCCTAAAATCATACCATGAGATACTCTTGTCCAAATCATTTCTTTATGTGGAACAAGTCCTTGATTATATAACATTTGTACCCAGAATCTTGCATACAATAAGTGTCTTGCTGTATGCTCCATTCCTCCATTATACCAATCAACTCTATTCCAATATTTCATATTTTTCATTGAAGCAAATTCATGATCATTATGAGGATCCATAAATCTTAAGAAATACCAAGAAGAACCAGCCCATTGAGGCATTGTATCAGTCTCACGCTTAGCAGGTCCACCACAACAAGGACAAATTGTATTTACCCAATCAGTAATCTTAGCAAGAGGAGACTCACCAGTATCAGTTGGCTCATATTCAGCAACATCTGGTAAAACTAAAGGTAAATCTTCTTCCTTCATTGGTTGCCATCCACACTTTTCACAATAAATCATTGGAATTGGTTCTCCCCAGAATCTTTGTCTAGAAAAAATCCAATCTCTCATCTTATAGTTATTAACACGTCTAGCAATTCCTTTATCTTCAAGATACTCAGTAATTTTTTCTTTTGCCTCTTCTACAGTTAATCCACTAAATTGTTCACTGTTGATTAACTTACAACCTTTTCCAAGATAATCTCCCTTTTCAAAAGCATGTTCTGAAACATCTGCTCCATCAATAACTTGAATCATAGGAATATCATGAACTTGTGCATATTCAAAATCTCTTTGATCATGACTAGGTACTGCCATAACTGCTCCTGTTCCATAGTCACCTAAAACAAAGTCACCTAAGAAAATTGGAACTTCTTTTCCATTAACTGGGTTAATTGCTTTAACACCTTTTACAAGAACACCACTTTTTCCTTTGTTAAGTTCAGTTCTATCCATATTTGATTTTAAAGCAGTCTCCTTAATATATGCTTCTACTTCTTCCTTATTTTCTACTCTAGGCATTAATTCTTTAATTAATTTTCCGTCTGGAGCAATTACAAAGAAAGTAATTCCAAAAACAGTTTCTATACATGTTGTAAATATTGAGAATTTTCCTCCTCCAACAATATCAACATCCATCTCAACTCCAGTAGACTTACCAATCCAATTAATTTGTCCTAATTTAACTCTATCGGCAAAATTAGTATCTTCAAGTCCTTTTAATAAATCCTCAGAATATGAAGCCATTTTAAGCATCCATTGTGACTTATTTCTTTGTTCTACTTGAGTACCACATCTTTCACATACTCCTCCTGCAGAATCTTCATTTGACAAAACACTCTTACATTTAGGACACCAATTTACAGGCATTTCTGCTTTATAAGCCATACCCATTTTATAGAATTGTAAAAATTGCCATTGAGTCCATTTATAATATTCAGGATCAGTTGTTGAAAATTCCCTATCCCAATCAAAAGAAAATCCTAAAGATTTCATTTGATTTCTAAATGTTTTAATATTTTGTTTAACTACTTCTTTTGGATGTTGATGTGTCTTAATAGCATACTCCTCAGCTGGAGCACCAAAAGCATCAAAACCCATTGGATATAAAACATTATATCCTTGCATTCTCATCATTCTAGCAATAGCATCTTGTGCAGTATAACTTCTAACATGACCAACATGAAGTCCAGCACCAGATGGATATGGGAACTCTACTAAAATATAATAAGGCTTTTTACTTTCATCTTCACTAACTTTAAATGTCTTATTCTTTTCCCAATAATCTTGCCATTTTTTTTCAATATTACTAAATTCACTCATTAATAATCATTCCTTTCTTTTTATAAAATAAATATACTAAATGATAACTAAGCATAATAATACCTAAAGTAAAAATAAAACCACCCAGTACCCTTAATATAAAATTATTAATAATTCCAATTAAATAAACAATAAAAGAAATATCAAAACTAGAAGTAATTGCACATATTTGCAATAACTGATTATAATTAATTTTTTTCATATCAAGTTTATACCTTGCTTGTAAATATTTAATTTCAAATAATTCTTTAGAAGAATCATCTTTCTTCTTTCTACCCTTACTCTTATTATTTTTTTTCTTCTTCAAAGGTCTAATAATAAATATTTGATAAATCACTAATACAAATATAAAACTTAATATAAATAATCCTAACTCTTCCATTTTACCTCCAAAAAAAAAGCACCATACAATAAGGACGAATTATCGCGGTACCACCTTAATTTATAAGTAAACTTATACACTCTTATTGATAACGGAATTACCCAATTGCTCAAAAGACAAGTTCATAAAAATTTATTATCTATTTTCACCAAACATAGACTCTCTAAGAAATAAATAATTTATTACTACTTCTTTCTCATCACAAATATAAAATTATTATAACACAAAAAAATAAAAATACTAGGAATTTCTAGCATTTTTACCTTTAACTTTATTAATATTATCTACTTGTAATTCAATTAATGCATCATTAAACATAGAATCTTCTCTTAAAGCAAATACTAGGTTCTTAACAGACAGAAAGTCATCTTCTACTAAATCATAATCCCTATCAGTTGCTTTTTTATATATTTTTAAGGCTAACTCAACAGGAGAATAAAAAGTAATAGAATCATCTGTATAGTCATATAATATTCCTCTAGGATTTTTAAGCATTAAAGCAAGTTGCTCTGTAGAAAATAAATTAAACAAACTATATTCTCCACTCATATCAATTAAAAACTTCTCAAGTATTTTATCATCATCAAAACTATTTCTTAAAGTATCTATTATAGAAGACTCCTCATAATCTTCATTACCAATAAATTTTTTTAAAAATTTAGGAATAACTTCACCATTATCATTACAAATTTTTATTAAAAAGTTAAAATTATCAAATAATTGACTACATAAAAAATCACAATCACTTAATGGAATATTTAAAATAGAATCAGCCCAGTAATCATAATTTTCATCTTTAAAACATAAATAACCATATTTATGAGCAAGTTGCATTAATTCTTCTTTTTCTTCCTTAGTTTTATCATTTAAATAAGAACTACTAAATTCTTCATCTAAATCACCCATAGTAAAATGACTCATCATTTTATCATATAAATCTAAATCTTCATCTAAATTTATTTCATCTAAATATTTTATAAGAGTAGCTTGTTTTAAATTAGTTAATCTTTTTGAACTATCACTCAAAGTACTCATACTACCTCCTAAAATTCGTTTATATAATCTAACAATTTTACAAATAAACCAATATGTTCTTTAGATAATCCTTTACTCTTAAGTTTTTTAATCGCAATTCTTTTCTTTTCATAAGATAAATCACCAAATATAATACTATCTATTTCTTCTTTTAAATAAGTATTAATCTTTAAATCAACTAAGATACTTTCTAAATCATCATTAATAAGTCTAACTGCATCTATTTCAATATCTTTACCTTTACAATTTATTGTTAACTGTCCAATAGTTGGAACACCACTAACTTCTACAATAAAGTCATTTCCATCTACATAATTATTACTTTGTAGTTTTTCAGCATTAAAATATACTGTTACACTATCAGCTTGTTTAGTATTTCTAAATACCATTTTATAATTACGTCTTTCTGGAACAATTCCACTTTTACCATCAATAGATCTAATAATAACGGTATAGTTATTTCTTAAATAGTTATAATCAATTGATGTTTTTAAGAAATATCCTTCTTTATAAAGAGAAGTAATTCCATCATCTTCAAATAAAGTATATGTATTAGATACACCAGGGAATATTTGAATTTCTAAGTCTGTTGGTAAACCTATATTGTTATAGTCAGACCTATTAGAGAAAGGAATAATTGAACCAGCATGAGCAAATACTGGATAATCATCTTCTCTAAAGAAAGATATATATTTCTTATTACCAGGAAACTTCTTTCCCGTAACTAAATCATACCAAACACCATCTGGTACAAAGAATCTATGAATTGTTCTATTCATTACTGGGTCTTTTGGTTCCAAAATAGGACATACTAATAATTGTGAGCCAAAATAATATTGATTTTTATATAAATCGTCATCATAAACCCACATATAATTGTAATAAAAAGGCTGAATAAGCGGAGTTCCTGC
The DNA here is from genome assembly GCA_934131175.1 of uncultured Bacilli bacterium. Classification (GTDB taxonomy): domain Bacteria; phylum Bacillota_I; class Bacilli_A; order RF39; family UBA660; genus UBA3789. Next base: position 96,734 of record CAKOZD010000003.1, read on the forward strand.
TCTTGTATAATTATATGCTTCTGTATAAATATATGGTATCAATCTATGACGAAGTCTTAAATAGTCAGCAGTAATACTTTCTGTTTTTGCATCCCATACCCAAGGTTCTTTCTTATAATATTTTCCTCTTGCTCCATGGAATCTTAAAATAGGACCAAAAGTACTTAATTGAACATATCTTAAATATAATTCACCATCTTCAATACCACCATGGTTTCCACCAACATCATGGCTCCACCAACTAACACCAATATTTGCAGCATTTAAATACATAAACGGTAACTCTTTTAAGTTCTTCCAGCTAATCTCACTAGAACCACCATATAATACTGGATATCTATGAGGAGCTAAAACACCACCACGTGCTAAAATCATAGGTCTTTTATTACTATTCTTACCAGAATCTAAATACATATAATGATTAAGTGCCCAAAGTTTTGTAATATCCATATCTCCTGTTGAATCATTCCAAAAGAAATCAACTCCCATAGACTCTAATGGATGAAGAAACATTTTAAATAAAACATCTAAATATTTAGGATTCAAAGGATCAAACTGAATAATACTATTAGGTGCAATCTTTAAATAATCCATTGCTTGTTTATAATATTGTTCCATTGGATATATTCCGTTTGTAGGATTAACAACAAGACCAACTCTAATTCCTCTCTTATGAAACTCTTCAATCATATCTTTTGGATTTTTAAATAACTTTGTATTAAACGTATAACCAGTCTTTAAATTCTTCTGATCACCATACTCTCTAATATGCCAATCATGATCAAAAAGCATTACAGAAAAAGGAATCATTTTTCTTTCAAAATTTCTTATAAGTTCATGAGCAGATAAATCATCATATTCAACATTTCTACTCCACCAATTACCTAAAGCATATCTTGGAATTAATGAAGGAGCACCCGTCATTTTAAAATAATCAAACAAAGCTTGTTTAAAATCTCTATCATACATAAAAACATAAACATCAGTATGATTAGCTGGTGGGTCTGCTAATGTACCATCATCTAATATTATTTTACTTAAACTATCATCAATTGACGCAAAACCATCCAAAGAATATAAACCTCTTTGTAAATTTTCTGGAATACTAACATCAACACCAACCATATTTCCATGCATATTTCTTGCTTCTGGATGTCCAAAATACCAATCTTTACATCTATCTCTATCTTTACTTAATAAAGTGATTTTTAAATTTTTCATTTTATCCATCTTAGTTCCAACAAAAGGTTGTCCTTTTATATAACTAAGTGCAAAATATTTAGTAGTAACTTCAACTATATTCGCATCTTGTCTAATGTAATAATCAGGTAACCCTACTCTTCTTTTTTTAATTAATTGCGTTGGAGCATCAACAAATTGACCTGTAGGAGAAAACTCAAGTCTTACAACACGTTCTGTAATAACAGATATTCTATAATTATTACCTATAACAATAGATTTTTTATCACTTTTAGCCTTTGTAGAATCTACTTCAAATTGTTTTCCAAGTGGATACATACTAAACACCTTCTTATTTTTCTATTAACATAATAACATAAAATATAAAATTAACCAAGATAAAAAGGATATAAAAATATCCTAAAAAAGTAAGTTCTTTACGCCATTAACTATAGAACTAGTTTCCTTAAGAGCAGTATCTGAATTACTAGTATCAGATGACTTATCTTCACTTTCATTATCATACTTAACACTCTTAGTAACCTTTAAAATAACTTTACATATTTCATCAATATTAGTCTTATTATGAATACTTATAACTCCCATAGATATCTTTTCAGAATTATACTTTGTTAAATATAAATACTTAACATCTGAGTCTAAAGAAATAGTATATACAAGTAATTCATCTTCACCAATAGTTTTCTTTTCTGCACTTTTAATATTGTAATTACTCTTCTTCAATTCCTCACTAAGTGTATCCATATTCTTAGAATAATTATCATAATCACCTTTATTTATTCTAAATGAGAAATTATATTTTTCATCATCAGATATAAAAACACTTTTACCTTCAATTTGATAATCAAATCCAGCCGGAACTGTTAATTTATAATCATCTACTGTTATCTTCATTTCAGGTTTAGTACTAGCTGGAGGTGTAACAGGAACATTTGATTGACTATTTTTTGAAACAATTCCATATACAAGTAAAATTAATGAAATAACAAGAACAATTCCAAGAACTATATAAACAATATTATCTTTAAAATCAAATGATTTTTTCTTCTTTTTTGGAGTATCAAATGAAGAATCATCTTCTGAAAAATCAACAGAGTCATCAGGAATATCATCTAATTTATCAGAAGTTGTATCTTCTTTTTTCTCTTCATCACCATCATCTAAATAATAACCACAATTGAAACAAAATCTTGCTCCTGGTTTTAAATCACATCCACAATTTGGACACTGCATTATTATCACCCATTTCTATTTATCTAAAAACATTGCATAATATTCTTCAAAAGAAATATTATGTTCATGAATATATTTTGCAATATCTTTTCCCACATATCTATAATGCCATGGCTCATTTCTAAATTGAGTAATACTCTCATCTTTCTTAGTAAATCTCAAAATAAAACCATACTTATACGCATTATCAAGCATCCACTTATATTCCTTAGAATTAGCAAATACATTTGATGATGTACTACCTATATCAAAAGATAAACCTGTTTGATGTTCAGAAAATCCTGGTTTAGCAACAAACCTATTAACATAATCATCTCCATATTTTGATAAGTAATAATTCCAAGTATCTTCTTGGTCTTCATAACTTCTATATGCAGAATTAATAACTAAACCTAAATTTTCTTTACTAGCATCGTTTGCCATAGAAACAAAAGCATTAACTGCAACAGCATTACCATAATACTCTTCACCTTTAGTATACTTTGTATCAAACTTAACAAGATTATCTGGCTTAAAATCTTTATTAAGACATCTATGTTTATTAATAAGCATATCAAAAGAAAATTTATCAACAGAATAAGCATCAGTATATATATCTTTATCTAAATTTAAATTAATATATAAAACAACATACTCTTCATCTTCACCAGTCTCATCAGAATACTTTACATATCTATCATAATTATCAAGCTTAGCATAACTAATACTATAGAACTCTTCTAAATACCTTACTTTATCTCTCTTAGTAAACCTAGTAACTTCATCATCATCACCATGACTAAGAATAATATCAATATCACTATTACTATAACCAATTTTAATAAGTTTATTGATATTTCTAATTAAATGTTTTTGATTAACATACTCAATTTTACTATAATTATCAAGATACTTTTCATCATAATCACTACTCTCAAAAGCAGCATTTAAAGTCTTATTTTCTCCTTTTGATAAAACATAATCCTTCTTAAAAGAAAATAAAATATTTTTACTTGCTTCCTTACTATAACCAAACTTAGTAAGACTAGATATCTGTTTAGAATAAAAAATAAAAATACCTAAACAAATACAAAGTACTATTCCAAGAAATTTCAGTATTTTGACATATCTATCTCTTAATTTAAAACTCTTAACCTTTCTCAAGGACACCACCTTAACCATATGATAACATATTTAATTGTAAAAGACCATATTTTATGATATAATCTTGATGATTTTTAGGGGGAATTTATATGGAATGTATAGTTAATCAAAAAAGAATAAATATTCCAACAGATAAGAAACCATTTGGTGAAGGTTCAGAAGGAAAAGTATATAAAATAAATGGAGAAATCTATAAAATACACCATCAGGGAGCATTAAATGAAGGATATGGAAATAAGCAAAATTTTCATAGTTACTTAATTGGAATAGATACCAAACAAATTATATTACCAGATGCTTTAATATGGGATACAGAAAGTAAATATCTAGGCTATAAAACAAAATTAGTAAAAGGAAAACAAAAAGATAAAACTGGTATAATAAAAATGCCAAGTGAACAATTTATCAAGAATTTACAAATACTAGAAAATGATATTAAAGTATTAAGTGAAAAACATGTTTTAATGGCAGATACTAGTCCAATAAACTATATATTTAATAATGAGGATAATACAATGAATATTATTGATCCAGGAAGATATAGAATAACAAAGTCTTTAAAAAGTGATTATTTATTATCAAATGAGGAACAATATAAAGAACTAATTGAAATGTTATTATACTTAGACTTTATCAAATTTAAACCAGTTGGTCCTAAAGGAAAAGAATTAAGTCTAAAGCAATACCTAAAAGAACAACTAAGAAATTCTAATCTAAAGTATAGTGAATTTTTTGAAAACGTATTACAAAAACATGATGATGTTGAAAGTTATGCTAAATCACTAAAAAAATATATTAAGTAAGAAGGAATAAAATGAATAATTTTAAATATACAAATTCAAATAAAAGATATCATACACTTGATTATTATTATAAAAACAGATTTCATGAAAAAGTATTTAAAGTAAGTTTAAATGCTGGATTTTCATGTCCTAATATAGATGGAAAAGTTGGATATGGTGGATGTATATATTGCTCTAAAACAGGTAGTGGAGAGTTTGCCGGTAATAAAGAAGATTCACTAGAAAAACAATTCTTAGAAATTAAAAATATGATGCTAAAAAAATGGCCAAAAGCAAAATATATTGGTTATTTTCAAGCAAGAACAAACACTTATGCTCCAGTTAGTGAATTAAAAAAAATGTATGAAAAGATATTAAAACAAGAAAATGTTATAGGTCTAAATATTGCTACTAGGCCAGATGCTATATCAGATGAATGCCTAGATTACTTAGAAGAACTTAATAAAAAAACTTATTTAACTATAGAACTTGGTCTTCAAACAACAAAAGAAGAAACAACAAAATTAATAAATAGATGTCACTCTCTACAGTGCTTTGAAGATATGGTAAAAAAACTAAGAGAAAGAAACATTGATGTCGTTGTGCACATAATTAACGGACTACCATATGAAACTAAAGAAGACATGCTAAATACAGTAAAATATTTAAATAAACTAGATATTCAAGGAATTAAGATTCATATGCTAAGTATTACAAAAGATACACCAATAGAGAAAATGTATAAAGAAGAAAAATTTAAATTGCTTAATAAAGAAGAATATATAGATATTGTAGTAGACCAATTAGAATTATTACGCGAAGAAATAGTAATACATAGAATTACAGGAGACCCTAAATTAGATGAATTAATTGAACCAACATGGTTAACTAAAAAGTTTTGTGTACTAAATGATATTGATAAAGAAATGGTAAGAAGAGATACATATCAAGGAATAAAAGCTCATGAATAAATATATAATTTTTTATTTAGTAATAATAAATATACTTGAATTTATTATAATGGGACTTGATAAATTATTAGCAATAAAACATAAATATAGAATACCTGAATTTACATTACTATTTTTATCTGCAATTGGAGGAAGTATTGGAGCAATTACAGGCATGTTCTTCTTTCATCATAAAACAAAAAAGTTAAAATTCAGAATTCTTTTTCCATTATTTTTAATAATTCATATTATTATATTTTACTACATATAAAAAGTAGGACATCTTTTTTAGATTTCCTACTTTTAATTTATCATTTTACAATGTTTCTGTTTTATCAGTTTTTGCTGATTCAGATAAAGTTGTTCCAAGAGTTACTAAATTTTGTAATTCGCTTGGTACAATTATTTTTGTTGCATTACCATTAGCAACTTCTACCATTGCTTCATAACTCTTTAATTTTAATACTGCTTCATCCATATCTGCAGATTTTAATAATTTTAAACCTTGAGCAGTAGCCTCTTGAATCTTAATTATTGCTTCTGCTTCACCCTCAGCTGCTCTAATCTTTGCTTCTTTTTCAGCATCTGCTCTAAGAATAGTAGATTCTTTTTCTCCTTCAGCAATTAAGATAGCAGATTTTTTTTCTCCTTCTGCTTTAAGAATTGCTTCACGTCTTTCACGTTCAGCTCTCATTTGCTTTTCCATTGATTCTTGAATATCACGAGGTGGTAAAATATTTTTAACCTCAACACGAGTTACTTTTACTCCCCAAGGATCAGTAGCCTCATCCAAAATACTTCTCATCTTAGTATTAATAACATCTCTTGAAGTTAAAGTTTCATCAAGTTCTAATTCACCAATGATATTACGCAAAGTAGTAGCAGTTAAATTTTCAATTGCATTAACTGGATTTTCAATACCATAAGTATATAATTTTGAATCAGTAATTTGAAAATATACAACTGTATCTATTTGCATAGTAACATTATCTTTTGTAATAACAGGTTGTGGTGGGAAATCCTTAACAATTTCCTTTAAACTTACATTATTAGCAACTCTTTCAATAAAAGGAATTACATAATGAAGTCCAGTTTGCATAGTTCTATGATATGCTCCAAGACGTTCAACAACATATGCTCTTGATTGTGGAATAATTTTTACTCCTGACGCAGCAATCGCTACTAGCACTAAAAGTACAACTATAAACACTTATTTTTCCTCCTTTTTAACAATAAGTTTTACACCCTCAATATTAGTTATAATAACCTTATCACCAACATTTAAAACATCATCACTAAAAGCAGTCCACACTGTACCAAAAACTTTTACTTCACCATATTCATCAGGAGTAATTTTTTTAGTAACTTCACCGACTTTTCCAATAACTCTGTCAGAATTAGTTGGAACAAAATCAACTTTTTTAAACTTCTTAACTAATGGTTTTGTAATTAGTAATGCAACTAAACTAACTACTATAAATACTATCATTTGAATTAAAACATTATTAGTAAAATATGCAACACCCATTGAAACAATAGCCCCTATAGCAAACCATATTGATACTAAATTAATAGTCATCATTTCTATCGTTAAAAATACTAAAAAAGCAATTAACCAACAAAAAGCCATAAAACTCACCTCTAATTAAATTATATGTTAAACACTTGTCATTTTCAATAAAATTTATACAAGAAATGATTGTTTACAAAAAAATAATATATTATAATGAGATTATAAAGATAGGTGAAGTATAATGAGTAGGCTAAAACTAAATATTAAAGAAATCCAAATACTTGCTGTAGTACTTGGTATATGGGGATTTATTCTTCTTGGAAGTGGTATAAGTATGAATAAATCAAATAATAAAATAATAAAAGAAACTTATAGTTTAAATGTTGAAAAAAGAAAAATATCACAGTCACAAGCAAAGAAAAATGAAATAAAATTAAAAGATATAGTCCTTGAAATAAATAATCCTATCAGTGTAAATGTAGTAGACTATTTAGAAAATGCCGACCAAATTAGTCAAAATGTTCTTAGTCAATTAGTTCTAGATACTTCACTTGTAAATATCAATCAGGCAGGATCATATCAATATTCAATAAAATATAATAAAAAGAAATATAACGCGACAATTGTAATAAAAGAAAAAGAACTTCCAGATGTTGCTTTTACACTTAAAAACTTAGAATTTACTGTAGGTACTACTCTATCTACAAATCCACGTTCATACATAAATGAAGCAATATCAGATGAAGTTTATAATGCATTAACATTAGATTTATCACAAGTAGTTCCAAGTACAGAAGGAGAATACCAATACACAATTACTTATAAATCTACTACTTATACTGGTAAAATAAAGATGAATGCTGTAGGACCAAAAGTAAATACACCAACGACAATAACACCTACACCATCAGCATCACCATCCCCTTCACCATCTCCATCTACAACACCTAATCAATAGAAAAAGAGAAAAGTAAATTTAAACACTTTTCTCTTTTAATTTAACTTAAATTTATAATTTCACCATTTACAACATCAATTAATTCATAATTAGGTCTACGTGAAAGACCAGGCATAGTCATAATATCTCCAAGAAGTATTGTAATAAATTCTGCTCCTCCATATATTTTTACATGTTTAACCATAACTTCAAAATCTTTTGGAACTCCAACCTTATTTTTATCATCTGAAAAAGAATATTGAGTCTTAGCAATACAAATTGGAAGATTTGTTAAATTATTCTTTTTCATAACTTCTATTTCACTAATAGCCTCTTCCGTAAAATTAACTTTACTAGCTCCATAAACTTCTTTACAAATAACATTTACTTTTTCTTCAATAGAAGAATTAATATCATATAAATATTCAAAATTCTCACACTTCAAGTCACTAACTTTATTAGCTAAATCAATTGCTCCTTCTCCGCCATCTACATAAGCTGTGGAAATACTAAAGATATAATTATTATCACTACAATGTTTTTTTAATAATTCTATTTCTAAAGGCGTATCAGTATCAAATTTATTTAAACATACAACTACATTCACTCCATATTTTTTTAAATTACTATAATGTTTGTCTAAATTAGCAAATCCTCTAATTAAAGCATCATCATTCTTTTCAAATATCTTATCCTTACTTACTCCACCATGATACTTTAAAGCCTTAATTGTTGCAACTAAAACAACTACATCGGGTTTTAAATCATCTACTCTACACTTTATATCTAAAAACTTTTCTGCTCCAAGATCTGCTCCAAAACCAGCTTCTGTAATAACATAATCCGCATAACTAAGAGCAGTATTTGTAGCAACAACACTATTACAACCATGAGCAATATTAGCAAATGGACCACCATGAATTATAGTTGGTGTATTTTCTAGTGTTTGAACTAAATTAGGTTTAAATGCATCTTTTAATAAAGCAACTAATGCACCAGCAATTTTCAAATCTTTAACATAAACATATTCATCATTATCATTAATACCAATAATAATATTTTCTAAACGTCTTCTTAAATCATCTAAATCTTTTGCTAAACAGAATAATGCCATAACTTCACTAGCAGAAGTAATATTAAAAGAATCCTTCCTTGTACCTAAATCAATACTTCTTAATGCTCTATCATTTACATCTAAACATCTATTAAATAATACTTCTTTTATTTTCAACTCATTACCAAAATAAATATGATTATCAATAGCAGAACAAATTAAATTATTAGCAGAAGTAATAGCATGAAAATCACCAGTAAAATGCAAATTAATATCTTCCATAGGAACAACTTGACTATATCCTCCACCAGTTGCTCCGCCTTTCATGCCAAAAACAGGCCCCATAGATGGTTCTCTTAATGTAATAATAGTCTTCTTACCAATTCTATGTAATGCATCACCAAGACCAATACTTACAGTAGTTTTCCCTTCACCTAATGGTGTAGGACTAATAGCTGTAACAAGTATAAGTCTACCCTTAGAATTATTATTTATAGGATTTATTTTACATTTATATTTTCCATATAATTCAATTTCATTAGAATTAATACCAATACTTTCTGAAACATCAACAATATCTAACTTTTTACAATTTCTACTAATTTCTATATCAGTCATAGTATCACCTCAAAAAATATTATATCATATATAAACTTCTTAATTGATATTAAAAACACTGTCAAAAATTAAAAAACTATTAGGAAAAAAGTAATAATTCAAAATTAAACATAGTAACAAATTACTAAAAGTACAATTTGTTTTAAAAAAAAGTTCATGTTATTATCTAGCCATTAAGAAAAAAAGGAGGGATTATTATTAAAAATAAAATATTTTTCTTAATAGCAATTTTTGGTATTTTCCTATTTAATCTTACAAATGTAAATGCTCAAACAAACTTTTTTGAAGCAGAAATGATAAAAGATATATATATGGTCAAATATCAGCCATCTACTAAAACAAAATTTTATCAAAGAGCAAGATTTTTTAGAAGAGTTGGTGACAATCAAACAGCATTTTGTTTAGAACCATTTAATACTTTCAAAAATGGAGATTATATAGAAACAATTAATCCAAGAAATCTATCTTCACAACAAATAGAAAGAATAAAAAAGTTAGTTGCATATGGCTACTCTTATGGAAGTAATCACTGGGGAGGAAAATGGTATGCAATAACTCAATTAATGATATGGCAAACAGCAGACCCATCAGGAGATTATTACTTTACGGATACTTTAAATGGTAACAGAATAAATCCATATCAAGATGAAATAAATGAAGTAAATTCATTAATTGAAAAAAGTTACATATTACCATCTATAAATAATAAAGATTACTATTTTATAGAGGGAGACAAAATAGAAATAAATGATACAAACAATGTATTAAGTAATTTTAAAACTAATGATGAAAATGTATCCATTAATGGAAATATACTAACAATAAATAACTTACAAAAAGGAGATTATAAATACACTTTACATAATGAAACAAAGAAACATAATCTACCAATAATATTTTACCAAGCTGAAAATAGTCAAAACTTAGTAACAATGGGAGACATTGAAGAGACTAATATTTCATTTAGAGTTCATATAGTAAATACAAGAATAGATATTACTAAAATAGATAGTGATACCAATTCAATTATTACATCAGGAAGTGCTATTCTAGATGGAGCTAAATACAAGCTAACTGATGAAAATGGAAAAGAAATAAAAATATTAGAAATAAAAAATAATGTTGCAAAAATAGAAAATATTCCATTTGGAAAATATTATCTAAAAGAAATAGAAGCTGGAAAAGGATACAATCTTGATGAAAAAACATATGAAATAACTATTAGTAAAGAAAATCCAACTATAGAACTAATATTAAAAAACAATGTTATAAAAAAGAAAATAAAGATAGAAAAGCTTTATGGAGATAATATATTGTTCCAAAGTGAAAAAAATATTGATTTTGAAATATATGATGAAGAAAATAATTTAATAAGAACAATTTCTACTAATGATGAAGGTATTTGTGAAATAGAACTTCCATATGGAAAATATACTATTAAACAAAAAAATACTACTGAAGGTTATTCTAAAATTGAACCATTCACAATCATTGTAGATAACTCAGTTAATGAGGTAATAACATTAAAAGACTATAAAATACCAGTTCCAGATACACATACAAGTATCTTTAATAATATATATAAATTTATTTTAAAAACATTACTATTAATAATATGTTGAAAAAATTCATTTACTTTTGTTTATCTATTTTATTAATATTTACGTTTAGTATCAAGATCACCTCTTCTACTACTAATATTAAAAATTTACCAATAAACAATAATCATAAGGATTTACTATATAATATAATTACAAACAAAAATAATACTGATATTCTTGGTACTATAACAATAAATAAGATTAATTTGAAAAATAATTTATATAATATAGATGATAAAAGAAACAACATTGAAGAAAATGTGACAATTCTAAAAGAATCTGTTATGCCAGATAAAGATAATAGTATTATCTTTCTAGCAGCACATTCTGGAACTGGAAAAATTGCATACTTTGAACGACTAAATGAATTAAAAGTAAATGATCTAATCAAACTAAAATTAAAAGACAAAACATACTATTACAAAATAATAGAAATATTTGAAAAAGATAAAGATGGATTTATCGATATTTCTAAAACTAAAGAAAATCAACTAGTATTAACAACTTGCTCACCTTCTAAAAAAAATAAACAACTTATTATTAATAGTATAGAAAAGAGTTCATAAACATGAACTCTATTTTAATATTTCAATAGCTTTTTGTAACTGATTATCAGTATTATAAGTTGGATTAGAATAATATTCTGAATTCATAAGTAACTCTTCATCTGGTTTAATACCTTTTTCATTTATACTTTTACCTTTAGAAGTCAACCATTCTTGAACAGTATATTTAATACTTGTACCTGTACTTAATTGACGTGATTGCTGTACTGTACCTTTTCCATAAGTCGTAGTTCCAACAACTTTAATATTTTTATAATTTTCCATAAAACAACTTGTAATAATTTCTGAAGCAGATGCACTACCATCATTTACTAATATAACAATAGGATAAGACCTAGTCTCATTAGAAGATGAGTATATTTTCTTCTTAGTATTTTTATCCTTTAATTGATATAAAACAGTTTTTTTATTAAAAAACATACTTAAAATTTCTCTCGTTTGACTCAAATGTCCTCCTGGATTATCTCTCAAATCAATAATTAAAGAATCAATATTTTTATTTTCCAACCTTTTTAAATTTTTATTAAATTGTTTATAAGTATTAGAAGAAATTACATCTACATCTAAATAACCTATTCTTTTACTTTCTACGTCAAAATAATTACTTTTTACTGTTTCAATTTCAATATTTGTTCTTTTAATCGAAAAAGTTAGATACTTATTATTTCTTAGGACTTTTATTTTAACAGTGGTTCCAACTTTTCCTCTTATTAATTTTCTTAAATCATCTCCATAGACACCTTTTACATCTTTCCCAGAAACCTCTACTATTAAATCATCAACTTTTAAACTCTTCTTAGATGGTCCTTTATCATCTACCGCAATAATCTTGTTATATTCACCATCAAACATTATAGTAATACCAATTCCAACAAAAGAACCTTCAACACTCTCATTAAAACTATCAGTTGTACTACTATCCATATAATTAGAATACTTATCATCCAAAGAACCAATCATTCCAGAAACAGCAGCATTTACTAAAGTATCATCATCAATTTCCTTATAATAATTATCTTTAATAGAATTATAAGTAGAAATAATCTCAGATAACTTAGAATTATTTTTAACACTACCCAATGGACTTCTAGTATAAGTTAAAATGTATCCAACAATTATTCCAAAAACAATAGAAATAAAGATTATTATAACTACTTCAAAAATCGAAAATTTAGAATCATTTTCTAAATCAAACTCTAAATTATTAAAGAAATTATCTTTTTTTGCTTTTTTATCACTTTTCTTCTTAGATTTTCTCATACTAGCACCTCATACTCTATAATTAATAATATCATAATTATTACTATAATATAACAAATGATTAACCTAAAAAGAAAAAAAGACAGTAATTTGTCTTTTATTTTAAATAATCAGTAATTTTATCTTTACCTTCAATATAATCATCAATCTTATTATTATTGAATTTAATTAAAGTTGGTCCTGATATTTTCATCTGGCTTGCATCTTTCGCATCATGGTTAGACTCATCACTAGTAAAACTACTATTTAATGCATCACTCATATCAACAGTATAAACATTTAAATGAGAATCTTTATTATTATATGTACTAAGTGCACTACTCATCTCACTTGATAAATCACTATTATCCTTATCATAATATAATACTAAGTATTCTCCATCTCCCATTGAAAAACTTCTTCCTAATAGAATTTCATCATATGAGATACTTGTAGTTTCAGTAGTCTTCTTATTTGATGAACTACTGTTAGTACTAGAAGAATCATCTTTACTTATAAATACTGTTAAGAAATAAAATGCACAGAACACACAAATAATTACACAAACAATAATTACCTTACTCCAAATATCAGAATCAGTTGCGGAAACATTGTTAATTTTCTTTCTCTCCTGCTTTAATTTTTTCTCTAGTTCTTTATTTTTCTTAGTATCAATAACTTCTGTTTTTACAGAAGAATCTACTTTCTTATTATTTTTTTTCTTTTCAGTAGCAGCCTGAGACTCCTTTTTATTCTTTACTTCTTCTTTGCTTTCTTTTTTCTTTGCCATATTATCACCAAAATAATTATAGCACAAAGATTTGTTTAAAGTCTATTATTTAAGAGAGTTAACATTTCCAATAGATTGAGCAACTTCAATCATCTCATCTTTACTCATAACATCACTAACTAAATAATAATCAGTACTTCCACTAGACCAAGATAATGAATTATTAGTCATAACTCCTAATGTATCCATCAATTGAAATGGTTCTCCGGATGATGGAATAATAGTAAATTCATTAAATACATCCATAGTCTCTTCTACTAATAAGAATGATTTTTCTCCTTCATAAGTCATAATAACTCTTTCTCCATTATCTTTTTTAACGCGTTCTTCATCAACTAATTTAGTTCCACTAGGTAAAAATAACGGGTAAACTATATCATCTAAACGACTAGTTGACTTTGTATTATTAGTTTCATTGTTACTAGAAGTCGCAGTATTATTGTTATTACTGTTATTGGTATTTTTATTTGTTACACCATTCTTATCATCATTTACAGTATTCTTATTTTTATCAGTCTCATTTGTATTATTAGATGTTTTACTATCAGTATTTTTATCATTATTCTTTTTACTATCTGTAGTAGTATTATTTTCACTATTATTATCAGACTCGCCTGTAGTACTTTCTGAATCTATAATACTATCAACATCAAAATAATCTTTCGAAAATTTAGAATTCAATTTAATTTTATCAAACTTCATAGTCATTACTTCAATACCATCTTTATCATAAACAATAACTTTACTTAGATTAAATTCTTCATCAAACTCTAACTTTTGCTTTATTAAACGACTATTATTAGAATAATTTACTTTTGTCATAAGAAAATATTTGTTATCTTTCTTACTAATCTCACTATCCTTATCATTCTTTATATCCGAAGAAATAGCATCTAATAAATATATTTGTGAATTATTATAAGGCCAATCACTCTGAAACTTAAAACTTTTATTTAATGAAGGAGTAAGTACATATACACCATCATCATTTTTTAAAATAATTTGTACATGATTATTAGCTTTATTCTTTAAAGTAACTTTATAATAGTCATCTTTTTTATAACCAACCTCTACTGAATAATTATAAACATCATCATTATTATTAATCGATAATGTACCATTTAACTTATAACTATTAGCTCCATCAACTCTATTTACAAAATTTTTCTTTATATTTTTAGTACTAGAACAACCAGTAATTAATAAACAACAAATAAATAAAACAATAAATATTCTTTTCATATTACACTCCAATCTAGTATTATTTATGAAAAAAATTATAAATTATTACAAAAAAAGAGAACTTTTCAGTCCTCTATGATTTTTTTGAAATTACAACTTTAACTTTCTTAGTCTTAGAAGCATATGACAATTTCAAATCTGTTCCAGTAACATGAACTTCAACTTCATGAGTACCTTCACCATAATTCTTAAGATCAACATATGCCGTTATATCACTAGCCTTTAAGTTTTCAAGTGTTCCTGAACTACCAGTAACCACAACATTTACTTTTTGATCATCAATTGACGCTGCATTTGCAACCAGACCATCGCCAATATTTCTAGTAGTTACCGAGATATCATTAAATTCTTTAGTAGTAGAATCATCAACAACAACTTTTACTGTCATCGTCTTAGAACTTAACTCTGTAATACCTTTAGGCTTACTTAATGTTACATTAAATTCTTTATTCTTCTCTAAACCAGAAACATCGATTTCAACTTCAAATTGTTCAATCTTATCAATAGCTTCTTGTTCACCATAAACTGTTATTGTTGACAAACTTGCATCCATTGACTTAATTGACTTACCAAATGCTAAGTTTCCTTTTGGAACAACTCTTACTGGTACTTCTTTACTTGGAGAAGTAATAGTAATATTTGCTGTTACTGTTTTTGGAACTATTTCAACATCATTAATTACTTCACCATCATTATTGTAAGCAACTAGTGGAATATCTTTTAATGTAATATCTCCAGCTTTAGGATTTGGAATATTATCAACATCAACAAGTGCCTTAACAGTAGCTACTTGATCAAGTTTATATTGAGCACCCTTAATAATAACTTCAGACCTATCAAGTTCAACATTACTAATATATAACTTACTATCAAGATTATCTTTATGAAGAATATCATATGTTAATGTCTTATTCTCACTAACCTTCTCATAAATTGTAACTGTTACAGTAGAAGGGTCTAATTTATAATCTAGAGATTTTAATCTCTGCGTATATTTTAATGTAACTTTATGATTACCAGGTTTTAATCCAGTTAAATCAACAGATACACCTTTAGAAGGAGATTGCTTTGCCAAGAAAATATGTCTTCTTTGACCAATTAAAGTAATATCAACTTTTTCTGGTAAACCTTCAACTACATATAATTCTTCATTATACACAGCTGATACTGGTTGATCATATAAAATTTCAGCATATTGATCAATCATAACACTTGATTCTCTATCTATTAAAATAAATGTACCAAAAGCTAAAATTAAACTAAATACTAATAAAGTAGATTTTTTATTTGAAAGCCTGTCAAACGTTTTTGCCCAAGATTTGAATATTTCCATCAACTTAAGTATTAACTTCGTGATTGGAGTTATTAACCATTTATCAAAGAATAATCCAATGAGACGAATTATTCTACCTATTCCTTTATTTTTCTTTTTCATATATCTCTTCCTCATCTACATTATCTTCGTCTTCTTCAGTATAATCCAAATCTTGTTTAGGCTTCAATTCATCTATTAATAACATTCTTACATCATCAAGTGTTAAATTGTATAACATCTCTCCTTTTAGTGCTATTGATACTCTACCAGTTTCTTCTGATACAACTATACAAATAGCATCTGTCTCCTCAGATAAGCCAAGTGCTGCTCTGTGTCTAGTTCCAAGTCTACGATTAAGTTTTGGACTACTACTAGTTGGGAATACTGCTCCAGCACACGTAATTCTATCTCCTTGAATGATTACACCACCATCATGTAATGGATTTCCTTCATAGAAAATAGCAATTAATAAATCACTTGATAAATCAGCATACAATTTTTTTGCCTTATCAATGTAATTTCCTAAACTTATATCTCTTTCAAGAACTATCAATGCACCAATTCTTTCTTTTCTTAGATAATCAATTGCACTAACAAGTTCATAAACTAAATGCTCTCTCTCATCAACAGTAAGAGTCTTGTGTCTTCCAAGCAACTGATTTCTACCTAACTGTTCAAGAATAGTTCTTATTTCAGGTTGGAATATAACAATAATTGCTATAGGTCCCCATTGAATTATATAATCAAGTAAGTATCCAACTGTAACTAAGCTGAATGCACTACTTATAACCTTTAAAAATAAAATTATCAAAAGTCCCTTAAAAATTAAGGACAACTTCACATTATTCTTAATATTCTTAAGAATACAATAAAATATTAACCAAACAAATGATATATCAACTATTTTTCTAATCACCGTCAATACATCAGATAAAGTTATTACCATTTCTTCATCTCCTTATAACGTCCAAGTACACATAAAAAATATATTATTAAATAATATATTTCCTAACCCTATACCTGTAATAATATGATAACA
Source organism: uncultured Bacilli bacterium (assembly GCA_934131175.1). Taxonomy (GTDB): domain Bacteria; phylum Bacillota_I; class Bacilli_A; order RF39; family UBA660; genus UBA3789. The sequence continues at coordinate 113,956 of CAKOZD010000003.1, forward strand.
TTTTATAAACAAATTATCAACACAATGAAAAAGATTTATCTAAAAATTTCATCCATTAAAAGAGCAGATTTTATACGAGCTAAATCAAAATGTCTTAAATCTTTTTTTCTCTCACAAAAAGCAGCACAACCAAATCCATTATTATAATAAAAAATATCTAAGGGATGAATAATTCTATCACCAATACCTTCGCTATATGACTCATATTTAATAAATACTTTTCTATGTTCTTTTATTGCTTTATTTAGTATATTATAATAATTTTTTATTTCAGAAGAAACTATATGTTTAGTATCATTATAATTACTCATAGACTTCACTTTAATTAAAATTTCATCAAGTAATTTTTTATTTTCTTTTGAACATTTTATATTACTTAGAAATTTATATTCATAATCATTAAATTTCATTTTAGGTACTAAATAATCATTTTTCAGAATATAACCTCCATATATTCCTCTGATTGTTTCAATAACAATACCAGATTTTTCAATATCTTCTTTATAACATCTAACCATTCTTTCACTGACTTCTAAAATATCAGAAAGTTCTTTTATACTATATTTTCTACCATTAGATAACAACTGAATCATTAATAACTCATTAGATAATTTTGACACATTACCACCTCAAATTAAAGATTATTATAAAAAAAGAGTAATACTTTTTCAAGTACACTCTATTTTTATTAAATTATTTATTCATTTTTGCAAATACTTTTACATCTCTATTTATTGAATCAGCATTTACTGTTTTATTTTCTTCTAATTTTTCAACTACACTAAAATTAATTTTTTTATCTTCTTTAGATGCAGCACTTACTTTTAATCTTAATCTATCACCAACATAATAGTTATCAAATCCTTCTAATGATACCATTGAAAAACTTTCTGAACTATAAACATATTCTCCTTTTAAATCCTTAAGTCTAATAAATCCTTCAATCATATTATCAAGTTCTACTGTAATTCCTTTGTCACTTATACCAACAATAGTACCATTAAACTCACCGCCTATATGTTCTTCCATATATTCACAGCACTTCATTCTAAGTGTATTTTGTTCAGCCTCATCTGCAGTTTTTTCTCTAGAAGATGAAACACCTCCTATCTCAGGTAACTTTTCTTGCCACTTCTTTATCTTCTTATTATTACCATGTAAAACATCTTTAATCATTCTATGATTTGTTAAATCTGGATATCTTCTAATAGGAGAAGTAAAATGACAATAATTTTTCTTAGCAAGACCATAATGCCCAATATTAATAGGACTATACTTAGCACGTGAATTACATCTAATTAACATTGTTGAAAGTAGTGGTGATAATCTTCCAGCTTTATTAACATGTTCAACAAGTTCTTGCATTAATTTCTTTTTCTCAGCAATTGCTTCACCTGAAACATTTTCTTTAAATGGATAATTTATTGCTTCTAAAAACATTAATAACTCATTAAGCCTATCAGCACTAGGAGCAGCATGTACTCTATGAAGACAAGGAAAGCCATGTCCTTCTAAGAACTTGTCAACAGTTTCATTAGTAATTAACATATGTTCCTCTATTAGATTTTCGCCTAAATCTTGAATCCTAAGCGAAAAATCTTTAACTTTTCCGTCTTCTCCAAGAATTACTTTTAATTCTGGTCTATCAAATTCAATAGCCCCATTCTTTAATCTCTTTTTTCTAAGAATAAGAGCAAGTTTATTTAAATTTCTTAAAGTATCAGCATGCTCTTCATATTCTGGAGCAACTTTTCCTTCTTTTAAGATATCATTTACTTTATCATATGTCATTTTTAATCTTGACTTAATAACACTTTCAGTAAGTCTAGAGTTAACAACTTCACCATTAGGATTAATCTCCATTATACAAGATAAAGCTAAACGTTCAACTTGTGGATTTAAAGAACAAATACCATTAGATAATTCATGAGGCAACATTGGAATTACTCTACCTACTAAATAATTACTAGTACCCTTTCTAAAAGCATCTTTATCTAACGCAGAATTTTCAGGGACATAATTTGAAACATCTGCAATATGTACACCTAATTGAAAATTACCATTAGGAAGTCTTGTACAAGAAACAGCGTCATCAATATCTTTAGTATCTGCTCCATCTATTGTAAAAATTTCCCAGTCAGTTAAATCTTCTCTTCCAATCTTATCAATATCTCTTACAGATGTAGGAATATGTTTAACTTGTTCCCAAGATTCTTTACTAAATTGATCATCTATACCAAGTTTAAATGCCTCCCATAAAACATCTTCATCAGGATCATCTTTATGATTAAATACCTTAGTAACAGTACCAATATAAAAATTATCACCTGTTTGTTTTGTTAAATCAACAGATACTCTCTGTCCTTCTATAGCCTCTCCTTCTAAAGCAATAGTTAAATCTTGCTTTTTCTTATCAATTGGTCTTACAAAATAACTAGCACCCATTCTATATACTTCACCAACTACAGATTCTATATGTCTATCAAGTATCTTTTCAACTTTGCAATCTCCACTTTTTCCACCAAAATCTATTAAAACAATATCTCCATCTATTGCTCCTCTAGCATTTTCCTTATTAATACTATATTTATCAGTTCTTACAACATTATTATTTTCTTTATCAGTATAAGAAGTAGTAACAGAAACAACACCATTACCATTTCTATCAGCGACAAATCTTCCTTTTCTAAAAGAAGTCTTACTCATTAAAGTATAATTATTTGAAGGTGATAAATAGTATTCATATTTTTTTACTCCATTATCTAAAATACTTTTAATTTCTTTTTTCATACCATCTGTCAGAACAAAATCAGGATTGTCCTTTAATGCAAGCTTTTCAATTCTTTCACAAACTTTTTCAAAAGAAGCAGCCTTTTTTTCTTTTTTTAATGCTAAATTAACATAATCTTTCACGTATCTTCCCCCTAACATAATTTATAAGTTTACATTAACATAAAAAAGATAAAAAAAAAAGACAAAGTTAGTCTTTTTCATATTGAATATGTCCGAGTATTATTCCAATATTAATTAACCCACATATTCCAACTATAGTATAAACACTTCTTGACAAGAAACTTCCATCACCAAAAAGCATTGCTACTAAGTTTATATCAAATAGACCAACTAGTCCCCAGTTAACTGCTCCAATAATTGTTATTACTAACAATATTTTTTGTAACATTTCCATATTTATTCCTCCTAAATATATTTTTTACTAAAATACAAAAATTATACAAAAAAAGAATAGAATTTATTATCCTATTCTTCTAACTGAAATAACTCTTGTTCCTGAACCTCTAGTCCAAGCAGCAACGTTACTTAATAAAACACCTTGTGATGGATTTGCAGCATGAATCATCATACCATTACCAACATACAAAGCTGAATGCGTTGGAACACCATCTGTATATCCCCAGCTTAGAATATCACCAGGTTGAACATTATCATAACTAATTCCAACACCATCTAAAATTTGTGTAGATGTACTTCTACTTATAGATTTACCAACTTGTGAATAAACAAATTGTACAAAACCACTACAATCAAATGCATAAGGACCATTTGCTCCTGAAACATATGGATAACCAATATATTTATAAGCAATTTGTACAATATCATTTCCACTTACATTCTCTGGAACATTTACAGTAGAATTAACTCTAGCAACTTCTACAGGTTTTGGTTTTTCTTGAACATTAACTTTAAAAGTCGCAGTTGATATATTTCCTGATTTATCTACTGCAGTTACAACAACATCATGACTTCCAACAGAACTTAAATCATCATAACTAAGCGTATAATAGTTTAAACTATCTTCATTTACATCACTAGAATAACTTAAATCACCATCTATCAAATCATTTACAGATAAAATATTTGATTGTAAATCTATATTATCTCCTTCAGTTACTGAGATTGTATCCTTATTTAATTGAATAACAGGAGCAGTTCTATCAACAACAGATACAACAACTGGTACATCTTTAACAATATTATCTTTTTTTACTTCTAATATTATTTCTTGTTCACCAAGAACAGATGTATCAATATCTTTTTTTACTGATACAATTTCTCCTTCAACCTCTTTTAATAATTCATTAATATCATAATTAGCACTGCCATATTCAATAGCTGCCGTATCATTAGCAACTACTTTTATACTTTTATAAACAGAATAATTATGATATACATAACATCCACTTATCATAACAAATGATATTATCATCAAAACTAATATTTTAAGCTTTGACGACCCATCAATAGTTTTCATAAATTATATTCCTCCCTGAATGCCGAATATTATAGCACTTTATAAAGAGTTTGTCAAAAATTACCCATTGTTAGATAAATCATCATACTCCTTAGAAAACATTTTTACCTTCTCATCTAACTTAGTTTGAGTAACATTTTCAAGAGCATACCAACCATTTTCAAACATTAAAATATATAGTTTTCTTTGAAAATCTGCTAAATCAAGAAATATATCTTTATATATATTATAAAGCCATTCATTACTAGCCTCAGTCATCGCAATACAATAATTTTTTTCCATATCCTTTAGTGTTGAAAGTAAACATGTACAATAATCTTTATCATTTAATTCAATACCTTTAGAAACTTCTACCATAGAATTACATATCTTACTCATCAATATCACCTCCAGGATTACTAATAACATCTAAAACAATATTCATATTATCATCAAAAAATTGAACAATTTCATTAAAAAAATCAACTAACTTCTGATCATTAATATACTCCATATTATTATATGCTTTCTTATAAGCACAATAATTCCATTGAAACATATCACTCAAATAATCTAAATCTTTACCAGTAATAGTATCAAAAGGAACTTCTTTTAATTCATTCATATTTATCCCTCCAAATATATTATGGAAACAAATAAATAAAAATATACAAAAAAAAGAATAGATAACTACTCTTCTAATATTAAATTATAAGTATTTATTTTTTCACTATTAATTTATTTTTATCATCCTTAAGAGAAGCATATTCCAACTTTATACAAGCATAATCAGTAAAATCATCACAATATTCACTAATAAATATATCAAACTCTTCATTTGATAAAACTAAAATTAAATTAACTTCATTTTTTAAATAAAACGAATCTCTTATCATATTAAATGTTCCCATATAAAAATCACATTTACTTTGTATTCTACCTTTTTTTAACAAAAAATCACAATATTTATCTACATTATACCCTACAACAACACTATTTTTATCTAAACATAAATTTTGATACTCTTTCAAATTATCATTTAAAAAATCATACATACAAACTTTTTGTGATATATCTATATTTTTTATACCATCTAATATTTTTTTCTTCTCTAAGTCATCACTATATATAATCATTGAAATACTACATTTAAAATGTTCATTATATATAATTTTTATTAACTTTTTTATCTCTTCTAAAGAATATTTCATAATTATATACCACAAATTTTATTTATGTACATTGACAAATCGCTATCAGAAGAATAATCTGCTTTAAAGTAATAATCAACATTTGGATTTTCTTTTATTTTTTCTAAATCTTTACTATCTAAGTCCTGACATACAAATATAGTAATACCACCATGTTCTTTTATAAATTCCATAGCATCAAGATCTGTTAAACCATCTCCTATATAAATTAACTCACTACAATCATCATCTTTAATATTTAAACTTTCTAATATTTTTTTAATACCATTAACCTTTTTCTTATCACTCATCAAAATATCAAAATCAATCACTATATCGTTTTCATTATATTTAAATGTTGTACCATAAATATCTTTAATAAACGGACTAATCTTAGTCTTTTCCAAATACACTTTCAAACCAGAACTTAATACATAATTAAAAATATTATTTTTATGTAGATTTTCTAAAAAAGAAATAACTCCTTTATTATATTCAATATCTTCTGCTCCATAGCAAAAATTACTGTCTTTTAACTCAATATTATTTTCATTCATTTTATCAAACATTGTCTTATAAAATGAAACATATAAATCTAAGTTTTCATTTTTCATCCTAGTTTTTACTTCATCTAAAAATTTAGGATTTATTGCTCCATCTTTATAACCGCACTTTTCTAGAATAGAAAATCTTGGTATAGAAAATGGAGTTAAAGTCCCATCAAAATCATATATTATTTTTTTCATTTCAAATACCTCATTTAAATAAATTATTTATTTTTACTTTCTATATATTTTTTATATTCTAAAATTAAATCTTTATCCATTAAATTCCTTGGTATATCATCAAGACTAAAGAACTCTAATCTCTTAGTCTCAGAGTCTCCTTTTAACTTTTCCAAACTATTAATAGATACATCTACCAAATACAAAGAAGTATTATTATATACAACATCTCCATTAGGATAACTATTTTTTCTTAAATTACCTGATAATGTATTTATTAAGACCAAATCTTCTATATTTAATTTAATTCCAGTCTCCTCATATGCTTCTCTAATAGCTGTTTCTCTTAAATCTTCACCTAACTCCTGACATCCACCAGGAAGTCCCCACATATTTCTATCTGTTCTTTCTTGAAGTAATATTTCTTTATTTTCATTTCTAATTATAATAGCAGAACCAGTTTGTATAAAAGGAATATGACTCACTCTATTATCTAATGACATTCTAAATAAAACAGGATAACCTCCATATTTTTTGCTAAATTCAATTAGTTCTTCTTCATTTAAATTTAAAATAATATTAATAAACTCCTCATGAGAATATTCTCTCATTTTCTTATACTCCATTTTACCTCCTATTTATTAATTTTATTGTATCATAAGACATCTTTTTAAATATATAATTTTATTAAAAAAAGCCAATACAAATATATTGACCATATAAAATTATTTTTTAGTAAACTTAATTATCTTGTTATTCACTGAAGTCTCTGTAGATTCATTATCTTCATGATAATTATTTTTTATTATATTTAATAACTCATCTAATACTTCATTATGAATTGTACTTATTTTTTTAGTCTTATCTAATACAAATGGAGTACCACCACCAGTAAGATAGAAATATGCAATAGCATCAGAATTAATTTTACTTAATTCATTTTTCGAATATAAATAATTTACAAAATCTTGCTCATCACTAGAATCAGATATTAAATTATAATACATAAACTTCAACATATCATCTTTTTCATTTATATATTTTGTATGAAAAGTATTTATATCTCCTTTACTAGGTCTAATTAAAGTATCAGCAACTCTTGCTAAATCAGCGAAAAGATTCATAGTTTCATTTTGTACTTGAAACTTATCAATATTTTTATACTCTTTAAATCTTAAAAATAAATCCATAGAGCAATAGATATAAGCATATTTATATACTTTAAAAAAAGGTGGCATTCTCTTTTTATTAATTCTTTTATGAAGAAAAATTTTAGTCAACTTTTCTTTTTGTCTTAACTCTTCTTCTGTTAAATGAAACCCCATCTCTATCTTGTTATATTTCTTTGGAAAAACTTCGTCCAATGTCTTTAAACCAAGTAAAATTAATATTCTATTTTCTTCAGTAAAAGTTAAATCATCAAAATTATTACTTTCTAAACAACTTTTATATTTTTCAATAATTATACTTGATTCAACTATTTTTTCATATAAATAAGATCTGGTATTCTCATCTGTTTCATTATCATATAAATACACTAACTCATCAAAAGTTAAATAGTTTAATTCACTAAAAAATAAGCCTTCAGAATAATATCCTATCATTAAATCATTATTCATTAATTTATCATATTGTACTGCTTGTTCTAAATCTATAGATTTTAAAAAACTATTTCTAATTTTCTTCATTATATTAACCCCCATGTTTTTTATTGATTTGTATTCTAACACACTATTTCCCTTATAGCAACAATGTATTTTTATATATAAAATCATTAATTATTGTCAAATATCAAGTACTTTACTAAGTAAAGCATAAATAAAATTTTACAATGAACGAATCATTGAGCTATATAATTCTAATACTATAGTAAACAAAACAATTTCAAACATACAAAAAAGGTTAACATTAATTAACCTCTCATATATATAAAGTTCAAATAATTGAACAAATTCATCAATGGTGGAGCTGAGGAGAATCGAACTCCTGTCCAAAAATAGAGCTACATAAACTTCTACAAGCTTAGTCAACTAATTAAATTCATATATTTATCAAGTAATTGACGACCAAATAAATATACTAGTCTAAATATTCTTTCTATCCTCTAGACAAAAGATAGCTATAACCTATTAAATTGAACCTCTAAATATTCCTAGGTAAAAATAAGTAGAAGCACTGGCCTTTATATTATTAGGCAAAAGCAGCCATAGTTGGACGAACGCCAAATAAAGTTGCTACAGCATTTTTAATTTTATTTGCATTTATTTTTTTGTGTCCGTAACGTGGACATTCGACTTGCCATCTATGCTCAACTATTCCTGTCGAAACCAAATCAGCCCCATGACTTAATTATAACATATAACATATTAAATTTAAATAGATTTAAATTTAAAAGCCATAAAGTAATTTAATATTTGACATAAAAAATAGATATGTAAAATTTAGATGAAATAAACAAAAAAATACTGAAAAAAAACAACTAACTTGATATAATATGTACGGAGGTAGAAAAATAATGAATGAATGGAGAAATTTTAAAGAAGGTTCATGGTGTAATGAAATAAACGTAAGTGATTTCATAAAAAATAACTATAAACCTTATAAAGATGGAGAAGAATTCTTAGTAGGTCCAACTGAAAAGACTAAAAGAGTTCTAAAAGTCTATGAAGATGTTTGTAAAGAAGAAGTAAAAAAACATGTTATAGATATCGATGTAGATACTCCAGCAGGAATAAATGTTTTTAAACCTGGATATATATCTGATGATGATAATGTAATAGTAGGTTTGCAAACAGACCAATTATGCAAAAGATGTATAGTTCCAAAAGGTGGACTAAAAATGGTTTACCAAGAACTTGATGCATATGGTTATAAAATGAATGAACAATTAGATAATTTCTTAAAATCAAATATGGTTAAAACACACAATGATGGAGTTTTTGATGCTTATACTAAAGAAATCAGAACTGCAAGACACGTTAAATTATTAACAGGACTTCCAGATGCATATGGAAGAGGAAGAATCATTGGTGATTATAGAAGAATTGCTTTATATGGTATTGATAAACTAATGGAAGAAAAATTCAATGACTGGGATAACATGAAAATCACAGTAATGGATGATGAAACTATTCGTTTACGTGAAGAAATTTCAATGCAATACAAAGCATTAAAAGAAATTAAAGAAATGGCTGCATCTTATGGATTTGATATTTCAAAACCAGCACAAAATGCTAAGGAAGCAGTTCAATGGACATATTTTGGATATTTAGCTGCTATTAAAGAAAATAATGGTGCAGCAATGTCACTAGGAAGAGTAGATGCATTCTTTGATATTTATTTTGAAAGAGACTTTGCAGAAGGAACTTTAACAGAAGAAGAAGCTCAAGAAATAATTGACCATTTCGTAATTAAATTAAGAGCTGCAAGACATTTAAGAACTCCAGAATATGATGAATTATTCTCAGGAGATCCTACATGGGTAACATGTTCTTTAGGTGGTATGACTAAAGAAGGAGAAACAATGGTTAACAAAACTTCTTTCCGTATCGTTCATACACTTGAGAATCTAGAAAGTGCACCAGAACCAAATATGACAATATTATGGGCACAAGGATTACCTGAACCATGGAAAAAATATTGTGCAAAAGTAAGTATTGCAACTGACTCAATCCAATATGAAAATGATGATTTAATGAAACGTACAATGGGGGATGATTATGCTATTGCATGTTGTGTATCATCAATGAGAGTTGGTAAAGATATGCAATTCTTTGGAGCTCGTTGTAACTTAGCTAAAGCATTACTATACTCAATCAATGGTGGTATTGATGAAATGAAACATCAATTAGTTATACCAGGATTTGAAAAAATGACTGATGAATACTTAGATTACAATAAAGTAAGAGAAAGTTATTCTAAAATGTTAAAAGAAGTTACTAGAATCTATAGTGATGCAATGAACATTATCCACTATATGCATGATAAATATGCTTATGAAGCAGGACAAATGGCATTACATGACACATATGTAAATAGATTAATGGCATATGGTGTTGCAGGATTCTCTGTAGCAGTTGATTCATTATCAGCAATTAAATATGCTAAAGTTAAACCTATTAGAGATGAAGAAGGAATTACAGTTGACTTTGAAGTTGAAGGAGACTATCCAAAATATGGTAATGACGATGACAGAGTTGATGAAATTGGTAAAGAATTATTAGCTGAAGTTTATGCAGACTTAGCATCACACCCATGTTATAGAAATGCACATCCAACACTTTCTGTATTAACAATTACATCAAATGTAGTATATGGACAAAATACAGGAGCAACTCCAGATGGAAGAAAAGCAGGAATCGCATTTGCACCAGGAGCAAACCCAATGCACGGAAGAGACTCAAGTGGAGCAATCGCATCACTTAACTCAGTAGCTAAATTAGATTGGGAAAATTGTTGTAGAGATGGTATTTCAAATACATTCTCAATTGTTCCAAACTCATTAGGAGCAAATGAAGAAGAAAGAGTTAATAACTTAGTACAATTAATGGACGGATATTTCGAACAAGGAGCTCATCACTTAAATGTAAATGTATTAAATAGAGAAACTTTAATTGATGCAATGAACAATCCTGAAAAATACCCATTATTAACAATAAGAGTATCTGGATATGCAGTAAGATTTAATAAACTAACTAGAAAACAACAAGAAGAAGTAATCTCAAGAACATTCCACGAGAAAATGTAATATGAATGCTTCAATAAGCAAAATAGAAACATTCGGATTAGTAGATGGACCCGGTATTCGTACCGTGGTCTTTCTTAATGGATGTAAATTAAGATGTAAATTCTGCCACAATCCAGAAACATGGGTAAAAAAAGAAGATAATTATACAACAGAAGAATTAATAAAAAAAATTCTTAGAAGTAAACCGTATTTTAAAAAAAATGGAGGTGTAACATTCTCTGGAGGAGAACCTCTATTACAATATGAATTCTTAGTCGATATATGTAAAAAGTTAAAACAAGAAAATATCCATATCGCAATAGACACATCAGGAATTGGTAACGGAAATTATAAAGAATTACTAGAAACTGTAGATATGATTCTATTAGATATTAAACATATTAATAAAGACGGATATATTAATATTACCCAAACCGACAATTTAGATAAATTCTTTGAATTTGTAAATGAATTAAACAAGACTAATGTTGAAGTTTGGATAAGACAAGTCATTATTCCAGATGCAAACGACAACAAAGAATATATTGAAAAGCTTGCTAGTTTTCTTGAGGATAATATTAAGAATATTACAAGGGTAGATTTTCTTCCTTTTCATACTTTAGGAAATACAAAATATGAAGAATTAGGAATAAATAATCCATACAAAGATAAAGTTGCAATGGATAAAGAAAAATGCGAAGAATTACATAATTATTTTCTATCAATTTATAACAAAAAAAAGGACAATTAATAAGTCCTTTTTTATTTTAAATTACAAATAAAGTACTATAATTACAAAATAAAAAAGAAAAGTTATCTATAATTTTTTAGATTTTTAGAAACTTCTCTTTTTATATCTCTTTCTTTTATTGACTCACGTTTATCATAATTTTTCTTTCCTCGACAAACACCAATCAAAACTTTTAATTTATTATTTGAACTTAAATATAGTTTTAAAGGAACTATAGTTAGACCTTGCACTTCAATAGCTTGGGCAATTTTTTTTATTTCTTTTTTATGAAGTAATAATTTTCTATCTCTTGTTTCTTCATGATTAAAAATATTTCCTTCTTTATACTGTCCTATAAACATATTTAATAAATATATTTCCCCATGTCTAATTATTCCATAACAATCTTTAATATTACAAGAACCTTTTCTTATAGATTTTATTTCTGTACCAGTTAAAACAATACCTGCTTCATACTCTTCTTCAATAAAATAATCAAACTTAGCTTTTCTATTAATTATTTCCATCATTGACCTCCCCTGATAATCCCCAAACTAAATTTGGATATCTTTCATTAACAATAGATTTATATTTTTCATAATACACATTATGATTTGCTAACTCATTATCTGTTAAATTTGGATAAGGTACTACCTTAAAATTGTGATTTACTCCTCTTATTTTTGTAGTAGTTGTATAAATAAGCTCTGCTTTAGGCTCTATAACCGTATTGGTAATTGTATCATCAACATCAACATGTTTATTAAGCGTAACTTCAAATGCTAATCCTGTAAAATTATCTCTATCATTTTGATCACTAATAAAATTACCTAATGAATAAATAACAAAAGTTTTATTATTATTTATATATTCAGCAGTCTGAATAACATGTGGATGAGCACCTATTATTAAATCAACACCTAAATTTGATAAATAATTAGCAATTTCTTCTTGCTTATTATCTACATTGAATGAATATTCTGTACCCCAATGCATCGCAACTATAACAAAATCAACCTTATCTCTTACCGATTCAATATCAGTTTTTGCTTTTTCTTCACTATATAAATTATTTAAATATTCTTTTCCTACAGGTGTATTCAATCCATTTGTCCAAATTGTATAAGAAATATATGCATATTTAATTCCATTTACTTCATGAATAGTAGAAATAGAATTTGTTCTTTCCTCTTCACTACTCCATTGACCAGATGCTACAACATTTGTTTTTGATTTCCAATAAGCAACAGAATTTAAAACACCTTGTTCACCCTTATCCATTGTATGATTAGTAGCAAGAGATACCATATTAAATCCTGCATCAACAAAAGCATCTCCAACTTCTTGAGGAGAATTAAATCTAGGATAGTTAGAATAACCTAAACTTGCTCCACCTAAAATAGTTTCTTGATTATAATATGCTAAATCATATTGTGAAGATATAGGCTTTATTGCTGAAAGCATAGGCGTAAAATCATAAGTGCCATCTGCTTGTCTAGCATCTTCATAAACAGCACTATGTATTAATGCATCTCCAACCATTAACATCTTAGCACTATAGTCCTTAGCAACTTTCTTTTCAACTTTCTTAACACTTTTTTTATCTACACTTATATTATCAGAAAAAAAAGAAAAGTTATTAGCAAATAAATATATTACACCAGCACAAACTACCATAATTACCAATAATAATATCTTACCAATTTTCTTCACTTTAACTTTTCTTTTTGCCATACTACTAACCTTCTACTTTCTTAACTACTTCAAAATCAATAGTCTTATCTTCTTTTGAAGCCCTTACTACTTTTACAATAACTCGTTCACCTATTGAATATTTTACATGACTTCGCTCTCCTGTCAAGGTCATTCTTTCCTCATCAAAATGGAAAAAGTCTTTCATATCCCTAAGTGGAACTAATCCTTCAATTAAATTATCTAATTCTACAAACATACCAAAACTTGTTACAGAAGAAATCATACCCTCGTAAGTTTCACCAATATGTTTTTCCATATATTCTGCCATCTTCATGTCATCTACTTCACGTTCACAATCAACAGATGCCCTTTCTCTTTCACTAGAATGCTCAGAAACATAAACTAATTTTTCTTCCCATTTTCTTATTGTTTGCATATCTACTTTTCCTTCAAATAAATAAGTTCTAAGTAATCTGTGAACAGTTGTATCAGGATATCTTCTAATAGGAGAAGTAAAATGAGTATAACATGAACTTGCTAATCCATAATGTCCTAGATTTTCAGGTTTATACACAGCCTTTTGCATACTTCTTAGTAGTAAACTAGATAATATTTTATATTCAGGTTTATCTTCCAATTGTCTTAATATTCCTTGCATAGTTGTAGGTTTTACATCCTTAATATTACCATTTACTTTATAACCTAAACTACTAACAAATCCTAAGAAACTTCTAATCTTCTCCTCTTTTGGATATTCATGAACACGGTATACAAATGGTAAATTCATAAAATATATATGAGTTGCAACGCATTCATTAGCAGCAATCATGAAGTCCTCAATTAGATTTTCTCCAACACCACGTTCACGAAGAATAACATCTGTTGGAACACAATTTTCATCTACTAAAATTTTTGCTTCATCAACACCAAAATCAATATATCCTCTCTTAACCTTTGCCTTTCTAAGTATTTTAGCAAGGTCAGCCATCATCCTTAATTTATCAGCATAATCTTCATATCCTTCAGGAATAACATTATCTTCTAAAATACTATTAACTTTTTTATATGTCATTTGTATTCTTGATTTAATAACACTAGGGAAAATCTCATAATCTAATTGTTTACCATCATTATTAAACTCCATAACACAAGAAATAGCTAATCTGTCTACTCCAGGATTTAAAGAACATATACCATTAGATAGCTCATGAGGTAACATTGGAATTACTCTATCAACTAAATAAACACTAGTACCTCTTTCCATTGCTTCATTATCAAGAGGACTACCTTCTTTTACATAATAAGAAACATCAGCAATATGTACTCCTAATTTATAATGTCCATTAGAAAGTTTTTCAATACTAATTGCGTCGTCAATATCTTTTGTATCATCTCCATCAATAGTAAATATTACTTCATCTCTTAAATCTCTTCTACCTTTTAAGTCAGAATCATAAACTTGCATTGGCATCTTACTAACTTGTTCTTTTACATCATCAGGAAAATCAACATTAATATTATATTTATAAATAATTGATAAAATGTCTACTCCAGGATCATTAACATGTCCAATTATCTCAACAACATGTCCTTCACATCTACCATTATTATTCTTCATCTTATCAATTTCAACAACAACTTTATGTCCATCAACAGCATTTAAACTTTTATCTTTTGGTATTTCTATATTTAATTTTATTTTATTATCATCAAGTGTTATATGACCAACACCTTTACTGTCAAACTTAATAAGTCCAATATATCTTTGAATTTTTCTTTCAATTATTTTTAAAATACGACCTTCAATTCTATCAATATTCATCTTACTTGTTATTTCTACAAGAACTACATCATCATGAATTGCTCCATTCATATTATCTTGTGAAACATAAATGTCATCATCTAAGCCTTCTACTTCAACAAATCCAAATCCCTTTTTATTTGCTCGCATAACACCTTTACGTAAATGGCTATTCTCAAGCATCATATATTTATCTTTATTTGAATGATAAACAATAACTTCATCTTCTAACTTTTTTAACTCTTCACTAAATTCTTTTGTTTCTTCAACAGTATCTATATTAAGTCTATCCTGTAACTCATAAATATCTAATGCTTTATCAGAATTTTTTAATACATTAATAATATTCTCTCTCATATAATTACACCTCTATTTTAATCTTAATATTATTATACTTTATTTTTTTCTATATAACAAATTTTTTGCAAAAGAAAAAGGACAAAAGTCCTTAAATAAACATCGATACTAAGCAAATTGCAAAAAATGCAAAACCTAATAACATTGTAATTCTAGTAATAACTAATTCAGAACCACGCTCTTTTCTATTAGAAAAAAGTTCACTTTGACCACCAGATATAATTTGTGGTCCTCCATCTGATTTAGCACTTTGTAATAAAACAATAATAATTAATAGAATTGAAATTACTAACAATGCAGCTTCCATTTCATCCCTCCGTTTAATAAACACTTAATATAATAACATATATGTTTAATAAAAGCAAATATTTAATTGTATAGAATGTATATTTATTACTAGATATTAATTTCTTCTACTTCAGAAGAATTTCTATATTTAAGTTCAACTATTCCTTCTCCTGCTTTTTTACCAACAACTATTCTTTTTGGAATTCCAATTAAATCCATATCTTTAAATTTAACTCCAGCTCTTACATTTCTATCATCAAGAATAACCTCTACTCCATCTTTTTTATATTTTTCATATAAATCATTGGCAACATTCATTTGCGTCTCATCCTTAGAATTAACAACAACTATTGCAAGTTCATATGGAGCAATAACCTCTGGGAAAATTATTCCATCATCATCATGATTTTGTTCTACAATTGCTGCCATTATTCTAGCAACACCAATTCCGTAACTGCCCATATAAACTGGCTTTAATTTATTATCTTCATCTGCAAAATAAAGTCCCATTGATTCAGAATACTTAGTACCTAATTTAAAGGTATTTCCAACTTCAATTCCGTGCTTAAAGGATAAATCATGACCACACTCTGGACATTTATCTTCTTCAGATACATTTCTAATATCAGCTACTTGTTCATATTTAAAATCACTTAAGTTCGTATTAATGTAGTGATAATCAGATTTATTAGCACCAACTAAGAATTTTTTCATTCCTAAAAGCTCTTTATCAATAATAACAGGTATTCCTAAATCTATTGGTCCAGCAAAACCTACTGATGCTCCTGTAATCTTTTCATCCTCTTCTGGAGTTGCCATTTCAACACTAATAGCATTCAACAATCTAGATATTTTATACTCATTTACTTCTCTATCTCCTCTAACCATAAATGCATAGAATTTATCATCAACTTTGTATATCATAGTTTTGCACGTTTTTTTAGAATCGATTCCATATTGTTCATATAAATCATTTATGGTTCCACAATTTGGAGTATGAAGTAATTCTTTTTCTTTTTCATCTTCATTTAATTTTTCACATTCACCATGTACATCACAAATCTCTATATTAGAAGAAAAACCACAATTATCACATGTAACTACAATATCCTCTCCAATATCAGTTATTGCTTGGAACTCTTCTGAAAGAAGCCCTCCCATCGCACCTGTCGATGCTTTAACAATTCTATAGTCTAAACCAATTCTGTCAAAAATATTTTTATATGCATTAAACATCAATTTATATGATTCATCTAATCCTTCTAAATCTTTATCAAATGTATAAGCATCCTTCATAACAAATTCTCTTGTTCTAATTAAACCATATCTACTACGAGGTTCATCACGATACTTATTAGCCATTTGATACAAACTAATTGGCATATCTTTGTATGACTTAATCATATCACGGCATACTTCAACAAATAACTCTTCGTGTGTTGGGCCTAATACATAATCTCTACCAACTCTATCTTTTAAAGAAAACATATCATCTCCAAAAACATTTCGTCTTCCACTATCAATATAATAATCCTCAGGAAGTAAACTAGGCATAACAAGTTCCTGTGAATCAATATTATTCATTTCTTCACGAACAATATTTTCTATCTTTCTAAACACTCTTAACCCCATTGGTAAGAATGCATAAATTCCACTACCAATTTTTTTAATCATACCAGCTCTAACCAATAAATTAGAACTAATGCATTCATCATCTTTTAAATTTTCTTTTTTAGTTACAAAATAACTTTTACTTAATTTCATATTTACCTCGTATAATTAATCTTATAGAAATATTAATTAATTTCTATTATGATTAATCCCTTTCTATTTGTATTTTTT